>LWTN01000219.1 GCA_002101225.1 Cycloclasticus sp. symbiont of Poecilosclerida sp. M
GATGCACAAAACTACAGCCTCAATAGCTATAATTATAGTCCGCAGGATTTGGATGGGCTAGGCACCTATTAATAACTGTCGCTGGGGCGAGATAGCGAGCTTGCACCCACACGACTTGCACAGCATATGCTACAGAAGTGCCTATTACTCCATCGTCTGTGAGGGGAAACACTGTCACACTGTAGAGGCCACCATCCAAACCATCAAATATCACAGGAGACAAGAGTTCCCTCGTCTCCTTAGTCACCACATCAAAACTGCCTGCATACTGCACCATCACTGAATACCCCAACACCACCTTGGTATACAAGGACCAGATCTTTGTACAAGTTAGCTGCATCACTACATCTGTGCACACGACTATATGATTGCACCTGTGTATATCAGCTAAAGAGGTAGCGGAGTAGCTGCTGTCAGAGATCAACCAGGATTGACAATGACAACGAGCCATGCAGTGGCTATAGCTATACATATTAAATGTTGGAGATCTGTGGTTGAAGTAAATAATTATGCTCCATGCATAGCTAGCTATAAGTTCTTGCAAAGGAAGTCGCCCTATAATTATTATGCTCACAAACATAATTAGCTATGTAAGTCATACAGGGGGGCGAGCCTGAGCTGATAATTATAGCCAATGACAACATCGCAATTGGCAATAATAATAACAGTGGTCCAAGCTATTGCATGCAGTAATAAATTTGCTTAAATTGAGTGTCTATATCTTCTCCTTCAGCTGGGGAGTCTCCTCTGAGCACCACCACCTCTGCCTGACCAGCCTCCTGCCTAGTAGGTGGTTCCATTGATATTACTGTAGAGTCTTCCTTCTAGTCTTACCAGATGAAGTTTATATGCCTGAGGTTGGCTGCACATGCAGAGCAGGTGAGATGTTAAGTTATGCCATGGTAGCCATTGCACCAGATCGATCATAAAAGAGTAGCTATACTGAAAGCACACTCAGCTTGTCCCCTCCTCCCCTCCCCTCATCCTTATGACTATAGAGTTCTACACTTTCCCACTGATACATCTAGCCTTCCTTCCTGGGGCATGGGGGGGCAGCAGCAATGTCTGGAAAGGTGTCATCAATATCACAAGTGCACACGTCTGGTAAGGTGTCATCAAAATTGTCATTTCCAAAAAGATTGAAAATTGAGAATGGCCATGTTAAATCAATAATCAGGATAATGAATTAAGCTATAACTAAACAAGCTCCTGCATAATCAATAATTTGGAAGGATGCACCCTTCCAAATTATTGATTATAGAATGGCCACAATATTCGGCGGCTCGGTGCATCCTTCCAAATTATTGATTATAGAATGGCCACAATATACACTGACCATGACTGTGTAAGAGAATGGACTTATCTTTTGCAAGAAATAGAGTCCAGATCGCTTCTTGGTGATATAGTAGATAGAAGGTACTAGGTTTTGTAACTAGGTAAAAGGCCTAGGGCTAGTTTAACGATGCACGTGCGGCAAAGTGCACGCGCGTCGGCTTGGACGCGCGGGCGGGCTAGCTGCACTGAATAACGAAGAATATTATGATGAACGAATCTTTGGGCGTGGCTGAGTTGTCGTTGTTTCTTGTCTTGGAGCCGAGGTGAGTTAATGTAGGTGTAGCTGCAGCTAGCGCCATAGGCTATAATTAGTTTTGTGTAGCCTGTAGCAATAACAACAGAGATATGGGCGGCCTAAATTTGTATTAGTGTATGGGGCGGCCATTTTTTGGATGTGCTAACCCTACATAGAGCACTGTTGCATGTGTTCATGTATTTGGGTGCATACACATGTAGGAACCTGTTACAATGGTCCTTGGAACGTCACATTATAAAAGCAGAGGTTTAGGTCGAGGCTTTCTCTGTAATAAGTTGAACAGTGACGAGACCACTCTGAAACTCTCATGCAGATTACCCATCTGCATGCATTGCTCATTCAGGAATAAAATAGAGCACGTCAGGGAGTACATAGACATTAATACAATTTTAATTTCGCCATGTTGCACCATCCGCCTCTCGGTTTGTTTATTGCAGAAGACGTTTGCTATGGACCGAGTTCTCTACTTGGGCCGGTTTTAGAGGAGCTGCTTGTTGATACCTCACTGCTAGTATCTATTGGTGTCCTGCTACATAACATCAGCGCTATAGCTGCTAACAAAAAAGGGGAGGAAATGACTTTGTAGGTTTAGTAGCCAGCTAACCTAAACTACAGTAACTTACCTTTCATAATGAAAAGACTCTCAAGGAGTTTTCAGAGTCCCAAGGACCATAACCTGCTGTCTAGGCTAAGAAATGACGACACCTTCTGAATTTTTTAAAACCAAAACGGTTGTGTGGTTGATAGATGAGAATCCTTACTACGTACTAAGCACGGTACCTAGACCTCCACTTCCTTATACTTATTTATAGCCCAGGAGATGATCTAAGATTAGGTAAAGTCAGCAATAAAAAAACACATGGGTGGTGTTCTAGGCAGGCCATTTCCTCTGCCTAGAACCCCACCCATGTGTTTCTTTATTGCTGACTTTACGAATTATAAGTGTATAAACAACACACACACAACACTATGCAGGCTATCTAAAGTCTTCTCGAAGCATTCAGGAGCATTCTTTGTCATGAAGAACCATTGGTCAAGAGTCATTTCACTTTAAACACATCTACACTACCTGCTGCATGTGCATGTACTAATCAATTAATCAATGTTTGCAATTGCAATGACAGGCGTATGTATTAGTCACAAAATCTATAAATCTACTGTAATAGCTATAGTGCTAGTGGTATCTATTCAAATCATGAGCTCTAGTGAATCTGGTGATTCAAGTAGCTATGGTGGTCCCGATGAAGGAATGTGGACTAGCCACTATCTGGAGGAATGGGCTATGAATGCATTCCGGTGTCCACGTCCCGTAGCCTGGGGTCAGATACAACTCTGATTTAACAGGAATGCAAATTTAGTTATACAGTCGGTTATAATTTTTCAATTTATGCGCATGCGGAAGAGATGTGCTCGATTATGCGCATGCGTGCGGCCATAGTAACGCAGCTGCTTACTACTCTTCCTAATTTTCTTTAGCCAATTACAATTATGGGAGGAATGCTTGACCACCTCGATTGTCCAGACAACGAGTACGAGTACTAGAAAGAGGGTATAAAATTGTAGCTACTCTTTTAATAATAGCTACTAACAATGTCATGTAATTATTATAGTGAAGCTTTTGAAGAGGGAGAGAGTGGAGAGGGAGAGAGTGGAGAAGGAGAGAGAAGAGAGTGGAGAGGGAGAGTGGAGAAGGAGAGAGTGGAGAGGGAGAGAGTGAAGGAGAGTGGAGAGGGAGAGAGCAGAGGAGAGGGAGAGTGTTAGTGGAGAAGGAGAGGGAGAAAGTGGAGAGCGGAGGAGAGGGAGAGTGGAGAAGGAGAGGGAGAGAGTGGAGACGGAGAGGGAGAGAGTGGAGAAGGAGAGGAGAGAGAAGGGAGAGAAGCAGAAGAGAGCGAGGAAGAGGAGGAGGAATGTAAGGTTAACAAGAAGGAGGGAGGAAAGGAAGAGGAAGGGGGTGGAAAATGAGTTGGGGAGGTTGAGGGGAGGATCAGGCGGAAGGAGGGGGAGAGGGAGAGGAGGATACAGGAACAGAGGAGGGTTGAGAAGGATCAGGAGGATAAGGGACAGGGTTAGGGTGGAGGAGAGGGAGAGGATGAGGATTAGGGGGAGGGCACCATTCTAACATTTACTTATTACCTATAAGAATAAAATTATAACTATTACACAATCTATTATTATTACACAATCTATCAATTAATCTCCAACATGCACATGCGTCAAATCTCCATGGCAACTAAAATTATGGATAGGTAGATGTACGTGGAGCACAATTTTTGTCAACATCGATCCTCGAACTGGGTCGAGTATAATGGTCTGTTCATTATAGATTGTGCCAGTGAGACATTCTCGTTCTTTCCCCTATTTGCACAAGGACCTACAAAGGGAGATACAGTTATTTAAAGACCACTGGTACACAAATACCACCTCTCAATGCAGACCACTTCACCGGTACAATTGACCTCTGTATAGGGACTGGCACATTATGCTTGGATATGTATTGGCAGGTGCCTTGGTAATAGTCATGTACTTGGAACCAATGAAGCACAGCACTCACACCAATTCACATTCCAGACTAGATCACACACACACACACACACACACACACACGCACACGCACATACACACATACATACATACCCTGTTTATTGCAGATATTGATGAATGTGATGTGAATGTTGATGACTGTCATGACAATGCCACTTGTGAGAATGTTGTTGGCAGCTATACTTGCTCCTGTACCGCTGGGTTTACTGGGAGTGGAGTGCAGTGTGAAAGTAATACATATTAGCAAGTATGCTAGATTAATTGCTGGTTACTAAATTCTTTCCATTTAGATGTGGATGAGTGCTCTCTTGGTTTGAATAATTGCCATGACGATGCCAGCTGTTTAGATACTCCAGGAAGTTTTGAGTGTTCCTGTTTAGCAGGTTTTCAAGGAAATGGCACAGAGTGTTATGGTACATTCACAATTTGAAAATCAATCAATAATGTTACTTGTTGCTGTTTTAGATGTGGATGAATGTGGCCTTGGAACTGATTTGTGTAGTAATGCCGAGTGTGCTAACCTGGATGGCAGCTATGCTTGTGTGTGTTTTCCTGGTTTTAATCAAAGCAACCATGTGAATGTTACATCTCCCTGTTGTAAGGATATAGCAATTCCAAATAATGCTTACATTCCATAATCCTTTAAATACTAGTCTGTTCTGATGGAGATGTTCGCCTGATGAACAGTTCAGGAGCCTCCACTAGTAGTGGTGAAGGACGAGTGGAAGTGTGTTATAACAACACTTACTGGACAGTGTGTGATGATCGCTGGGACAGCATTGATGCTGGAGTCGTCTGCAGACAACTGGGATATCCTTTCCAAAGTAATACAGTTGTATGCTCTGCAGCATGTTGCTGGAATGGCTGACAACATCAATTTAACCGGCTATTATTGTTTGTAGATGCTGAGGCGATTGCATTTAGTGGTTTTGGAGCAGGCTCTCTGCCACTTCTACTGGACAATCTTGTGTGTGCTGGCCACGAGAGTGACCTTCTCCAGTGTCAGCACGGTGGCATGGAGATTCACAACTGTAACCAAACAGAAACAGCAGGAGTTGTTTGCAGAGGTGATGGTCCATGGAGACCATGATTACTAAGTACCACCTGCATGCTTGTTGTATGTCCGTGCAGATTTGTGCAGTAGTGGTGATGTAAGGCTCATAACATCTGATAATTTCACTTACTCTGAAGACAAGTCTATCCCAGAGTCTCTTGAAGGAACTGTTGTATTCTGTTCTAGTGGAGAATTCATGACAACATGTGGACAACAGTGGGATGATCAGGATGCCTCTGTGGTGTGTAGACAGCTGGGATTCTCACCTTATGGTGCGTATAGGGTGTGGCAACGTGTAGGGTGTGGGGTGTGGCAAGGTGTGGGGTGTGGCAAGGTGTGGAGTGTGGTCACAAGGTGTATACCTGTTACAAGTTATATCTAACGTTATTTGTGTAGGAGCCATTGGAAAATCTTTTGAGCAGTTCAGCACTGGAATACACTTCAATACTTACAACAAACTGTTTGAGTGTTCTGGTACAGAATTCACATTGGGGCAGTGTCAGGAAGTTGGTACATGTTCCCATGACAACTATGCCACAGTGTCGTGTCAGAGTAAGTGCTGGATTTGATATCTGATGCACTTTTACTGAACAATGGTCACCATAGGCATATGTAGTGATGGAGACATCAGACTGAATGTTGGGGAAGCCTATGAATACCTGCAGGACAACACTGACACTTATGATGACGCGTATTATGTGGATGGATCTCAAGGCAGTGGACTCACACGAGGAAGAGTGGAGGTGTGTGTTGGAGGGAGGTATGGCACAGTGTGTGATGACTCCTGGGACAACCAAGATGCCTCTGTGGTCTGCAGACAGCTGGGATTCTCACCTTATGGTACTAGTACTGATGTCATGCATTCGTAAATTTTTAGCAACTTGTATATTGCTCAAAGGTGCAATTCCAGTCGCAAGTAACTTGTTTTTCTCTGATTCATTTCGACCAATTCTCATGACCTCTCCTAACTGCACTGGTCAGGAACTAGGTCTACAGAATTGCATATTCAATTACTCTAACACATGTGATTCACAAAATGATGTTGGAGTGATCTGCCAAGGTGTGCTAAATTCCTAATGTAGAGTTGAAAACCAAAACCAAGACTAGTGTGTAACTGTCATTTATTCTTACTCTGCAGCTCCATCAACTGAGGCTGGTGACTGTGTTGAAGGTGATGTAAGGCTTGTGGGTGGAGCTAATGTCACTCTTGGTCGTGTGGAGGTCTGCATTAACAATGCATGGGGCACTGTCTGCAACAACCTATTTGGAACCAGAGAAGCTAAAGTTATCTGCCATCAACTTGGATTCGACACATCGAGTGAGTATAAAATGACCTGTGTTTGTGTTTATACGTGTAACTGTGACCACACATACACTAGATGTTATATCCATCAAAAGAGCAAGCACGGCATTTGGAGTGGGTACTGGACCAATATTTCTGGACAATTTAGCATGCAATTCTGACGACATCAGTCTTTTGGAGTGTCCATACAGTGTACTCCATCAATGCCAGCATTCTGATGAAGCTGGTGTGCAGTGCTATGGTAATTCACTCTGTAGTGGGACTGGAAACATAATTATCTTCATTGCTGTGTAGATATTGACCAGTGCATGATCAGTAATGGTGGCTGTGAGCAAATCTGCACCAACCTTGTCCCTGGTTTTCAGTGTAGCTGCTACACTGGCTACAGTCTTCTGACCACTGACCAGTACTCTTGCATTAGTAAGTTATTGGATGTCATTTTGGGGTGATCTAATCATTTTGATGCAGACGATTCTTCCTGTTCTGATGGAGATGTGAGGTTGGCAAATGGCACAGCCACTGAAGGTAGGGTGGAGGTGTGCTACAACCACACGTTCTACACTGTATGTGATGACTTCTGGGATGAACTGGATGCTCAAGTTGTGTGCAGTCAGTTAGGTCTAGGAGGACCTCAAGGTGAGATCCATGCAAACGTTGCATGCTAGCTGATGAAGATACTAAACTCTTAGTTCCACTGAAGAACTCTTACTATGGGGAAGGAACTGGAATGATTTTGTTGGATGATGTAAGCTGTGCTGGCAATGAAAATAGCCTATTGCAGTGCTCTAGAAGGTTGAGCTCTCCCCTCTTCTCCACCAACTGCGACCACTCTGAAGATGCTGGAGTGAAGTGTGAAGGTATTATAGAGAAACCTACACAAATGGAACAACTGCAGCCTAGTTTCAGCAACTTGCTTACCTGTTTCTAACACTCCTAGGGCAACCATACCTTAGCTGTTCCTAACACTCCTAGGGCAACCATACCTTAGCTGTTCCTAACACTCCTAGGGCAACCATACCTTAGCTGTTCCTAACACTCCTAGGGCAACCATATACCTTAGCTGTTCCTAACACTCCTAGGGCAACCATACCTTAGCTGTTCCTAACACTCCTAGGACAACCATACCTTAGCTGTTCCTAACACTCCTAGGGCAACCATACCTTAGCTGTTCCTAACACTCCTAGGACAACCATACCTTAGCTGTTCCTAACACACCTAGGGAAACCATACCCTAGGACAACCATACCTTAGCTGTTCCTAACACTCCTAGGACAACCATACCTTAGCTGTTCCTAACACTCCTAGGACAACCATACCTTAGCTGTTCCTAACACACCTAGGGAAACCATACCCTAGGGCAACTGTACCTTAGCTGTTCCTAACACTCCTCCTAGGGAAACTGCTTTGGCCTCTCAGCTTAGCTGTCCTAGGGTAATTACCCCAACATTCCTGAGAGAGTATACACTTGTGTCCCTGCAGCTCTCTGTAACAATGGACACATACGGTTGATTGTATCTGAAGATGCCGATACCTTCTATGAAGGGGCTGCTGACTATGATGTAGCGTACTATGACAAAGATGGACTTAGGGTTGGCAGAGTGGAGGTGTGTGTAGGAGGGAGGTATGGCACAGTGTGTGATGACTCCTGGGACAACCAAGATGCCTCTGTGGTCTGCAAACAACTGGGATTCTCGCCACATGGTATGTATATCAGTTACTTTGGATGATACTATAATGATTATGATACTATTAAAGGTGCCATTGGAGTAAGTGCTGATCCTTTCTCGGAAGGAGATGCTGAAAGACTACTAACTCGTGTTGACTGTGAAGGTGATGAGTCCAGCCTGAGTGGTTGTAGCTCTGAGGAATTTGCTGGTGTTTCCTGCACCACATCAGGTGTTATATGCCAAGGTTTGCGACAGAATCAACTTCATTACACATCAGTGATGACTGACATTGTTGATTTATGTAGCCACAACTACTGACAGTGATAACTGCACAACTGGTGAAGTTAGCCTCTTCTCATACACTGATGATCCCTCTTCATCTTCTCGAGAAGGAAGATTAGAAATATGCATCAACCATGCATGGGGGAGTGTTTGTGGTGGTAGTTATTTTGATGATGATGATGCGTCTGTTGCCTGTGGCCAACTTAACGGATTCACCGAAGAAGGTCTGATTTATTTATAACACCGTGCAATCTCAATTCATTGTACGCACTGATAGGAGCTGGAGCATTGCCTCAGGGATCTTACCCACAAGGCACTGGTCCCATATACCTCTCAGAACTGCTGTGCGATGGGAGTGAGGCCAGTCTGTTGGATTGCATTAGAAGACATCACCAGCCAGCAGGACTGCAAACTTGTGACCATTCTCAAGATGTAGCTGTGAGATGCATAGGTATTATGGCTAGCTATAGAGCTGACATGCAGATCAAGTTACTCAAAGCTAGAGGCAATGAGATGAGACATTTGGGGTGCATGTGAAGCTAATGATGTTGAGAGCATACACAGGATATGACATTGATATGCTATAACTGTGATTGTGTGTTGTAGATATTGATGAGTGTGCAGTTAACACTGATGGATGTCAACACCTATGCAATAACACAATTGGCAGCTTCTATTGTAGTTGTTTCAATGGCTACTCCCTTGCTGAATCCAGTACCCAGTGTTATGGTAGGAGTGTCTTTCAATGATAATTAAAATATTTCATACAGTGTCCATTTAGATATTGATGAGTGTTCAGAAGGACTTGACACCTGTGCCTCTAATGCTACTTGCACCAACACTGATGGAGACTACAACTGCTCATGTGACACTGGGTACCATGGAGATGGATTCACTTGTGATAGTAAATTACTTGGGGATTATTAATACACCTTATAAATAACTATTGTCCTGGGACTGCCAAAGTGCTGAAATTAGAATAGGAGTGGTACTATAATAGCTTATTAGTGTGTTTCCCAATATGCCTGTCTACATGTGGTTTTAAAACATTGTTTGCTCTATTCTCAGATATCGATGAGTGTGTTGAAGACTCACATACTTGTCATGACAATGCTACTTGTGCTGACACTAATGGTTCATTTGTGTGTTTTTGCCAGATGGGCTTTACTGGTGATGGATACAACTGCACAGGTAGCTATCACTCCTAAGCCACACGGCATATTCTTGAGGATTTTACTTTATCTGCTGCAATAATTGTGCAGATATTGATGAATGTGCTGAAAGTGGAGATGATTGTGACTACAACACCACCACGTGTTCTAACACTGTGGGCAGCTACCAGTGTCCTTGTCTGGTAGGCTATGCTGCAAGTGGACATTCCCAGTACTGCCTTGGTAAGGAGCTGTTGCTTCACGTGAGGTGGAAATAAAGTAACACGTTGTATGCAGATATCAATGAATGTGATGCGATTGATATTGGGGTGTGTGACCAGATCTGCACAAACACAAATGGAAGCTTTTTCTGCAGCTGTGATGTTGGATTTTTGCTAAGTTCAAATGAAGTTAATTGTGAAGGCAAGCAGTGTACAGTGAATTATAGAAATATGTAGTTACTAGTTTTAATAGATATTGACGAGTGTTCAGAGGGACTTGACATGTGTGCCTCTCATGCTACTTGCACCAACACTGAGGGAAGCTACAACTGCTCATGTGACACTGGGTACCATGGAGATGGATTCACTTGCAATGGTGCACTATAAGCTCGAGGTCACAGGTCATAATGATGTATTATGCATGGCTCTAGATACTGATGAATGTGAGAATGCCCTTGACACTTGCGATATTGATGCAACATGTGTTGACACTGATGGGAGTTTCCACTGTATATGTAACCTTGGTTACACTGGAAGTGGAATGAATTGTACTGGTAAGCCCATTAGAGAAGTCATGTCCATAGAGTTATGCTCTGTAGTAATTCCCCTCTTGTTTCCTGATGAGGCAGCTTACAATTCCATTTGAATGGGATAAATCACACAGTGTTCTTATTTTTTAACCATTATTATGCTACAGATATTGATGAATGTCAAACTGGAGTGCATCTTTGTGATCCCAATGCATCGTGCTTAAACACTGAAGGTGGCTACAATTGCTCTTGTTTGATAGGCCACACTGGAAATGGCTCCACATGTTCAAGTGAGTCACTAGTGTGTTGATAGCTATAGGTGAAGATGAGCATCTTTACAGATATTGATGAGTGCAGTGTTGAAAGTGATGCGTGTCATGATAATGCTACTTGCATGGACACTGTTGGAAACTACAGTTGTGAATGTGTCAGCGGATTCTCAGGAAATGGATTCATTTGTTCTGGTATCACTCTTGCATGCAAGCACCCCACACTTGATTCACTCAGATCCACTGTTTAGATATTGATGAATGTGCTACTGTCACCCACGACTGTGACAACCTCACTACCACTTGTGAGAACACTGCTGGTAGCTACATCTGTAGTTGCCTTCTGGGATTTGAAGAGACCACCATCTTTACAAGCTGCCAAGGTTGTAACACCATGATAATGTTTATAGCACACAGATATGATCATTCCAGTTTTACTTGATTAGATGTGGATGAATGTGAAATAAACAATGGTGAATGCGAGCAGTTTTGTAATAACACCAATGGAAGCTTTGCTTGCTACTGTGATGAAGGATTTGAAAGCAATGGGAGTTTATGTCATGGTATACATACCACCACATAATACATTCTATATGACAATCTGTTATCACCTTAAAGATATTGACGAGTGTTCAGAGGGACTTGACATGTGTGACTCTCATGCTACTTGCACCAACACTGAGGGAAGCTACAACTGCTCATGTGATACTGGGTACCATGGAGATGGATTCATCTGTGACAGTAAATTGACCCAGTGTTATGTGGTTGGATCACTGCATATGCATCTTGCATGTTTGTGATGTAGATATTGATGAGTGCTCTGAAGAGACAGATCTCTGTCATGACAATGCCACTTGTTTTGATGAAGAGGGAAATTATTCTTGTCAATGCAATGATGGCTTCAGTGGAAATGGAGTTAGCTGCTCTGGTATGATCATTATAAAATGAAGTTGTCTTGACTGCTTAATAACTGCTGGACTTTTTGGAGCATAATATGTTTGCTTCTTCGAGGTTATAGCTGATTTATAGGGGTCACTCTGACACACGTAATAGCTTAGATGTTGTTTTAGTCGTGTTAAATCATGCATAGCCTCCCATCCCCCTCATAAATACTCATTTGTGACCTCACAGATATTGATGAGTGTTCAGAGGGACTTGACATGTGTGCCTCTAATGCTACTTGCACCAACACTGAGGGAAGCTACAACTGCTCATGTGACACTGGGTACCATGGAGATGGATTCACTTGCAATAGTGAGTGTTGAATATAGTCTTTGTTGTGGAGGGAATTAGAATGCATTTCTTTGCACATTAGACACTGATGAATGCACTGAAGAGACAGACACCTGCCATGAAGATGCAATATGTACAGACACAAATGGAAGATTCGTTTGCATGTGTGATGTAGGATTTACTGGAGATGGCTTCAACTGTTCAGGTATTATTATTAGCATAATTATGTAGTAAATAATTCATAGTAAAATTAATGTGTTCTAGATGTGGATGAGTGTGACTATGTAGACATGAATACTTGTCATTCAAACTCCACTTGCATCAATACTATTGGGGACTACTACTGCATTTGCCAAGATGGATTTACAGGAAATGGTTTTGACTGCCTAAGTAAAACTTGCAGTTGATCATTCATTTTCCTATTCCAATATTGATCTCATATTTAGATGTCGATGAATGTGCTAACACCAGCTTGAATTATTGTCATGTCAATTCCACCTGCAATGATACAATTGGAAGTTTTCAATGCTCCTGCAACGATGGCTTTACTGGTGATGGAATAAGCTGTAGTGGTGAGTATGATGTACAATGATGAGGGAACATACGTAAGTAATTACATGTTGATCTATGTAGACATGGATGAATGCTCTCTTGGCATCCACCAGTGTGATTCACATGCCGATTGTATCAATACAATCGGTGACTACTATTGTGTTTGTAACTCTGGATACAGTGGAAATGGCTATATCTGCTCTGGTAACTAAATGCTAACGTGTGTATCCACGCACATGCACATGCACACATGCATGCACACACATCACATGCACACACATACATGCACACATGCACACACATCACATGCACACATCACATGCACATATCACATGCACACATGCACACATTACATGCACACACATCACATGCACACATCACATGCACACATATCACATGCACACACATCACATGCACACATCACATGTGCACACACACATGCACACACGTGCATGGCACACATGCACACACACATGCACACACATCACATGCACACACATGCATAGCACACATGCACACACACATGCTCACACATCGCATGCATGAATGGACACAGAAGTGAGGGTTATTTGTTACAACAAGTCTTCTAGTGATTTTGAGTGTTGCAATTTGTATCATAATAGACATTAATGAGTGTATGGATGAGCCGCCATGTGTCAATGCTGACTGTGAAAATGTGGATGGAAGCTACATCTGTAACTGTCTACACAGATTTCAACAGAGCAATTCAACTGACCTCACATCACCTTGTGGTAAGCACTATCATTGGAATCACTGTCTGTTGTAATGGTGAAATTGCATGATGAAGTCTGTTCTGATGGAGATGTTCGCCTGATGAACAGTTCAGGAGCCTCCACTAGTAGTGGTGAAGGACGAGTGGAAGTGTGTTATAACAACACTTACTGGACAGTGTGTGATGATCGCTGGGACAGCATTGATGCTGGAGTCGTCTGCAGACAACTGGGATTCACATTTTCAAGTATGTTGATTATTTTTGTGTAGTTGTGCACTATTGACTGTGGATTTCCTTCCAGCCTCCACTCCACACACAGCAGCCATGTTCACTAACGAATCACACACAAGCATTGTGAGTGGAGTCACTTGTCAGGGAGTAGAGGAGAACCTATTGCAGTGTGAACATGGTGGTCTCGTAACACAGCAATGTGAATCACTTACTGTTGGGGTTACATGTCAAAGTAAGTACATAATTATTGTCTGTCAAAGGCTCCACTAAAATAGCATGATGTCATCAGAATGTGACTCTTGCAATTTAACTACATCTCACATGTAGCAGTATCTAATGCACAAGCATAACAATTGTAGACTTCTGCCAAGATGGAGATGTGAAGCTGCTCGTGGCCTACGACGTCTTTGATGAACCCAATTACGGACACCTTGATGTAATTACAAAAGGAAGGATCAAAGTGTGTTCCAACAATACATACCATGTGGTGTGTGGTAACACTTGGGGTAATGATGATGCGACTGTTGTGTGCAAACAACTTGGATTCTCACCACATGGTAGAACTACTGCACGTGTATGCAAACACTCAAACTGCTCCATTTGTTCAGGTGCCTACGCACAAAGAGTGGGGAAGTTTAACATCAGCACTGACCTTGAGGTGTTGACACATCACTACAACTGCACCACCATGAACTACCATCTCCAAGACTGTGCAACAGAGCCTGGTTGCTTGTCTGAACAGACAGCCTTGGCTACCTGTCAAGGTGAGACATGGTCACAGGTGGAATGCCCTGAGGCTTGAATTATCATCGTCTTTGCAGTGGTTTGTAGTGATGGAGACATCAGACTGAATGTTGGGGAAGCCTATGAATACCTGCAGGACAACACTGACACTTATGATGACGCGTATTATGTGGATGGATCTCAAGGCAGTGGACTCACACGAGGAAGAGTGGAGGTGTGTGTTGGAGGGAGGTATGGCACAGTGTGTGATGACTCCTGGGACAACCAAGATGCCTCTGTGGTCTGCAGACAACTGGGATTCTCACCACATGGTATGAACATGAGACAATTGTAATTGTTATCAGTTTTTGTTGTGATATAGGAGCCATTTCTGTTGAAGAAGGCACACTATTCCATGACACAACTCGTCCCATTTTCCTCCGATCCCTAAACTGTACAGGAAATGAATCTCAGCTTTTGCAGTGTGATGTAGACTCCCCTCAGACATGTAATGAAGATAAGCTTGCCTCTGTTGTGTGCCAAGGTACCATTTTAGCAGCACTCAAGTACACATTCATAGTTCCCCCACCACTATACACATGTGACTGTCTGCAGCTCCATCAACTGATGCTGGTGACTGTGTTGAAGGTGATGTAAGGCTTGTGGGTGGAGCTAATGCCACTCTTGGTCGTGTGGAGGTCTGCATTAACAATGCATGGGGCACTGTCTGCAACAGCAGGTTTGGAGCTAAAGATGCCCAGGTCATTTGTCATCAGCTCAATTTGCCAACCGAAGGTATGCATGCATGCACACAAGCAAAGATAGATATGCACACAGCTGTGTAACTTTGTAAGCGTCTTCTGGATCATGATCGATTCATTGTGCACATACAGGAGCTACTACCTTGTCAAGAGCTCACAAGAGGTTTGGTTTGGCTACTGGACCCATCTTCTTGCAGCACCTCTCATGCAGCAGTGATGAGCTCAGGATCTTGGACTGTCCACGAGATGTCTTAGGTCTGCACGATTGTGACCACACCACGGATGCTGGCGTGCAGTGTTATGGTATGTTACAGCCTACCCAACATCATAGCAGCACCATAATGGTGTATGCAAATACGTAGACGAGGACCAGTGCTCTAACAACAATGGTGGTTGCCAGCAAAAGTGCACTAACCTGATACCGGACTACAACTGCAGCTGTAATCCTGGATACACCTTGAATGGAGATGGGTTTTCATGTGATGGTGAGAGAGTTGCAAGTTTTGTGTGGCCATGTGACATGTTTGCTCATGGTGTAGATATTGATGAGTGTGCTGAAGGTGCTGAAGGTGCTGTCTCTTGCCAACACACTTGTGTGAACACTAATGGAAGCTACTTCTGTGGATGTAACGATGGACACGTCCTTCAAGATATCTTCAATTGTCGTCGTAAGTTTAGGATTTCACATAATTATACATTGATGTTATGTTTCAGCATGTGTTACTGGTGAGGTTCGTCTGGTGAATGGAACTAGTTCTAATGAAGGACGTGTTGAAGTATGTGACGGTGGAGTGTACTACACAGTGTGTGATGACAACTGGGACGAGTTAGAGGCTCAAGTTGTCTGCACACAATTAGGGTACTCCTCATCAATAGGTAAGAGCTCTGACAAGTCTATGATAGTATTGTGAGTCTGTTTAGCTAAGACTGGGAATACTCATGCAAGTGGGACCCAGGGCAGTAGTACATGAGACCTAAGGCCATACTAGATGGCTCTACTAGAGAAGTGGTCTCATGAAGAAGTGGTCTGTTAGGTTACACATGATTAAGGTGAACGTGGGGCATAGAGTCACACTTCAGATGTGTATTACCCAATAAGCCACTAAAACTGATGCTAATAGGATCCCTGCCAGTTCGTGGGGCAGCTTTTGGTGAAGGCCAAGGGAGAATTATTCTGGATGACCTTGTGTGTAATGGAAGTGAGAGCACACTCATTAACTGCCCAAGAAAACAAAACATTGCTCTATTTGAGTCTGACTGTACCCACAGTGAAGATGCTGGGGTATCATGTGAATGTGAGTTACTTGGTTTCTCCACTGCCTCCTATATAATGACCTATTACATGATTGTGTGTTTAGCATCATGTGCTGATGGCCTGGTTAGGCTACTAGTGTCAGAAGATTCCAGCACATTTTACATGGGCCTTGCTGATTACGATGCTACATATTACGACAAGGATGATCTACGTGTGGGTCGTGTTGAGGTGTGCTATGATGGGAGGTATGGAGCTGTGTGTGAAGATGAGTGGGAGGACAAGGAGGCTAGTGTGGTGTGCCGACAACTGGGATTCTCACGATATGGTATTGGGGCACTACCTACTGCTTAACTCATCAAGTCATGTTGAAATCTTTCCCTTTCAGGTGCCCTGGCTGTTAGTGCTGACATCTTCCATGAAGGGGCTGCTCCAAGACTCCTGACATCAATAAACTGTATTGGCAATGAGAGCAATATACTGGACTGTGATAAGACAGTTTTCAATGGAATAAACTGCCCTACTTCTGGAGTGATCTGCCAAGGCAAGAAGCAATTCTGTAGCATTATAAATGCACCTATTGGACACAATTGTAGCTAGTACATGTGAGGAAGTTGAGATGAAGTTACTCACTGAAATGTGTTTTGTGATACAGATATCTCAGTACAAGACGATGGTTGTTCTAGTGGCCATGTTCGCATCCACCCAAACACAGACACTTTATCTTCCAGGGAAGGGAGGCTAGAAATCTGCTTGAACAGTGCTTGGGGCACAGTGTGTGACACATTGTTTGATGATCTGGATGCCAAAGTTGCCTGCTCCCAAACGTCTGGATTCTCTGGTCAAGGTATGACTGTCACAGTTCCAACATCGTTATGACTCTTATCATACGTACGTACGTACGTACGTATGTACATACCTGCAGATGCTGGAGTACTGAACCAGGAAGAATTTTCCATTGGTACTGGTCCAATATTTCTCTCTGATCTTGGCTGTGATGGAACTGAAGACAGCATTCTGGCTTGCCAGCGGCTGCTGCACAGACCGGCAGGGTTGCTGCGTTCTTGTGGCCATTCTCAGGATGTAGGGATAAGATGTCAAGGTTAGCAGTGACCTTGTTACTAAGACCATGCCAAGCAATGTTGTAACTGTGCAGATATCAACGAGTGTATGGCCGATGAAGGAGGATGTGAACACAACTGTACCAATCTTATTGGAAGCTATGTCTGTGGATGTTTGGAGGGGTATGAGCTCGACATTGATGGACACTTGTGCAATGGTAGCATGCAATAACAAGTTTTTCTGTAGAGCATGCTACTGATAAATATCATAGATATTGATGAGTGTTCAGAGGGACTTGACATGTGTGACTCAAATGCTACTTGCACCAACACTGAGGGAAGCTACAACTGCTCATGTGACACTGGGTACCATGGAGATGGATTCACTTGCAATAGTGAGAAATGAAACTGTTGTGATGAAGTACCAGTACAATGACTGGACAAATGGTCTTTCCATTAGATACTGATGAATGCTTGGATGCCACACACTCTTGCCATATCAATGGCACATGTCATGACACGGTTGGGAGCTATGACTGTGTTTGTAGCACTGGATTTGTGGGTGATGGATACAACTGTACAGGTTAGCTAGTAATGCTATTCCTGATGACCAATGGTGATAAGGTTATGGTATAGACTTGGATGAATGTGATGGGAATGTACATGATTGTAATGTGTCCACATCTATCTGCGTGAACACCTTTGGAGAATATAGATGTGACTGCTTGGAGGGATTCAATGACACTGATGGTGTATGTACATGTGAGTTCAGTGTGATAGCTCTGTGGTCATGTGACACATGCTGTCAAACCTAATCCTCATCAGCTATCAATGAGTGCTCGTCACCTGAGCTTAGTGACTGCCATGCCAGTGCAGAATGCATCGACATATTTGGCAGCTATTATTGCATTTGCAATCAAGGGTTCTCAGGAAATGGTACAGACTGTGCAAGTAAGTAATACTGCATAACATAATGTATGTGGCTAGTACTGTATATACATTCTGCAGATATTGATGAATGCTCTAACAGCTCTCTGAATAACTGCCACATGAATGCCTCCTGTTACGACACACCTGGTAGTTTCAACTGCACCTGTGATGTGGGGTTTGCAGGAGATGGTGTTGTTTGTGATGATGTGGATGAGTGCCAGGCTAACATCTCGGAGTGTCATCGACACAGTGTCTGTCAAAACAACAGAGGCAGTTACAGTTGTTCTTGCTTGAGTGGATATGAAGGAAATGGATTTGAGTGCATGGGTGAGTAGCACACTTATACACTCACTCAGTAAGTCCCTTCCTGAGTATGTTAATCAAAATTTCTGGATGTGGTTGATTGAGTTTTGGAGGAAAATCGGCCATGTCAATTAAATAACATGCCATTGCAGATGTAGCCACTACTCCCCTTGTGTTAATGCTGACTGCATTAATAATAACATGCCATTGCAGATGTAGCCACTACTCCCCATGTGTTAATGCTGACTGCATTAATAATAACATGCCATTGCAGATGTAGCCGCTACTCCCCATGTGTTAATGCTGACTGCATTAATAATAACATGCCATTGCAGATGTTGATGAGTGTAGCCGCTACTCCCCATGTGTTAATGCTGACTGCATTAATAATGCTGGAAGCTTTGTTTGTATGGCTTGTCACCATGGATTCAACAAGAGTCTCTCTGACCTAACTGGACCTTGCTGTAAGTTCAAGAGTTGGTTTTATGCAACAAATTATGGCCATATCTGCACAATGTAGTCTGTTCTGATGGAGATGTTCGCCTGATGAACAGTTCTGGAGCCTCCACTAGTAGTGGTGAAGGACGAGTGGAAGTGTGTTATAACAACACTTACTGGACAGTGTGTGATGATCGCTGGGACAGCATTGATGCTGGAGTCGTTTGCAGACAACTGGGATTCACTTTTGATGGTAATGGCTAATTGTCCATATAGTGTCATTTCAATGACTTGCCATGATGACCAGACTCAATAGCACTACCAAATAGCCACTTTGGAGGAGGAGGAGGAGGAGGAGATATTCCTATTTTACTTGACAACCTCAATTGTCATGGAGAGGAAGCCAACCTACTGGAGTGCACTCACAATGGCATTGGCATGTATGATTGCTCCAGATCTGAATATGCTGGAGTCATGTGTGAAGGTTAGGGGGTGGCTGCAATGTGTGTCATTGGCTAACTGGATTTTTCTTATAATATAAGGACAATGCATTGAGGGTAGTGCACGTCTCTTGACATCGACGCAAGTCATAGACTACACTAGTGACGAAACCTACAATGACCTGATGATGGGAAGAGTGGAGGTGTGTGTTGGAGGGAGGTATGGTACAGTGTGTGATGACTCCTGGGACAATCAAGATGCCTCTGTGGTCTGCAGACAGCTGGGATTCTCGCCACATGGTAATATAAAAGTTTATTTTAACTTTGTTTTTTATTACGGCATTTTTAAAAAGGTGCAATTAGTCAAACTGGCGGTTTGTTTAGTTCCATTTTGGAACCAGAATCTGTTCTGCACAGTGTCAATTGTAATGGAGAGGAGGCAGACTTGTTACAGTGTTTGTTGATCCTGTCATCATATTGCCCTACTGGAGAGAAAGCTGCAGTGTTTTGCCAAGGTTAGCATACTTTATAACACATGTTAGGATTGAGTACTTGGGAAAAAAACATAATTTAGATATCAGTGTGCAAATCCAAACTTGTACTGATGGTGACGTGCGTCTGGTGGGAGGCAGTAACCCACTGGAGGGAAGAGTGGAAGTCTGCATCAACAGAGCATGGGGCACTATATGTGAGAATGGATTCAACAACGAAGATGCTACAGTCATTTGCAACCAACTTGATATTCCATACACAAGTATGAGTTGTAGTGCACATGTGGTAGTGCAGTACATGTCAAATGTGTGATTGTAGGAGCTGAAGATTTACCTACGGTTCAGTTTGGTACCAGAACAGGACCTATCTTCCCCCAAAGGTTCCTTTGTAGAGGGAATGAGCGGAGTATACTGGAGTGCCAGCAAGGAATTAGTGATGGATGTGATCAGGATGCAGCCATGCGATGTTTAGGTACGTATAGAGGGGTCAATAGTGCATCCTTCATCTGTGAATCTGTAAACCTATTTTGCAGATGTGAATGAGTGTTTGCTGGATAATGGCAACTGCAGTGACACCTGTGTTAATGACATTCCTTACCATCACTGTGAATGTGATGATGGAGATGAGCTGGACCCAACTGGGTTCACTTGTATTCATAATGTGGAGTGTTCTGGTGATGGCACCAACTTCACCTGTTCCTGTCTACCTGGCTATGAGGACACCACCACCAACAACAGCTACAACTGCACTGGTAAGCTAGTGGCTTCAGCATGCAATGTGGCACATGTTATCATTGTTCAATGTGCTCACAGATGTGGATGAATGCATGAGAAACCTCTCAGTTCTTCCTGGGAATTCTTACTGTGTAAACATTGAAGGAGGATACTTTTTTATGTGTGATGGAGGATTTGAGCAAAACAATTCTCTATGCTGTTAGTATATGATACACAAGTAGTTGCCAGAGTGCAGTGTGTCAATGTACCTTTGTGCTTACTCAAGATTGCACTGATGGTGACTTGAGACTTAGTGGTGGAATGACAGCAATGGAGGGCAGGATAGAAATATGCAGTAACAATAGCTATGGTACCATTTGCAATGATCAGTGGGATGTGCTGGATGCAAGAGTAGCCTGCAGGCAACTGCAATACAGTGCAAACAGTGAGTAGTGCTGCATTGTCTTGTAAGAATGCCATGATGTTGCCCTCCTTACGTTCATTAGATGTTAGTACTGGTATATTTGGCCAAGGACAGGGAAATGTTTTATTCACAAGGGCAGTGTGCACTGGAAATGAAACCAGATTGATAGAATGCAATTTGGAGCGCAGTGCTGTATGTTCCACCAGTTATGCTGGTGTGAAGTGTGAAGGTACTTGCATGATGGAGAGTTCCATGCCACCATTGCTGTTATTTTTGTCCAGCCTCTTGTAGTGATGGTGAAGTGCGCCTGTTAGTTGGTGACGACTATGAATACTACCTTGGAGAGACAACCTATGATGATCATTACTACGACAGGAATGGACTTAGGGCTGGAAGAGTGGAGGTGTGTGTTGGAGGGAGGTATGGCACGGTGTGTGATGACTCCTGGGACAACCAAGATGCCTCTGTGGTCTGCAGACAACTGGGATTCTCACCACATGGTATGACTTATTGAATATCAAACTAATGCACATAATTATTATTTTATGAACTCTAGGAGCCATTGCTCTCTCTGATGAAATATTTTCTGATTTGCATGGAAGCTTACATTTAAGAGATGTCAATTGTAATGGATCCGAGAGCAGCATCTTAAGCTGTGAACACAACTCTCTCCTTTCAAATACTTGTGGGCCCCAAGATGATGCTGGTGTTGTCTGTCAAGGTTAACTACTTCATGCACACGTACATTAGTCCTAACCCATTGCCATGCACATGTTAACTCTCCAGCTGTGGACACTGTGTTCCATGACTGTGCTGATGGTGATGTGAGATTGGAAGGAGGATTTAATGATTTCAGCAGGAATACAAGTGAAGGAAGGATTGAAATCTGCTTCAATGAAGCCTGGGGGACGATATGTAACACATCGTTTGGCATTACTGATGCTCGAGTCGCTTGTAACCAGCTCATTGGTTTCCAATCAGAAGGTGAAATATGCACTATCTATTGACTGTGTCATGAAATGGTGGTGATCTGCCTTCTCCCAATAATTACATATAGCCATGATTGTGATTATTTTATTAGGAGCCGAACATTTTTCTTCCACAAGTCAACTAGCATCTGTACCAATATTCTTGGATAATCTGTTGTGTGAAGAAGCAGATGACAAGCTTCAGGAGTGTGACTTTGGTCTTGGATTTCATGCTATTGGGTTGACTACATGTGACCACAGTCATGATGTGTGGTTAAGATGCAGAGGTATGTAGCTATCTACTCCATGCTGTGTGATTGTCAAAAAGCACATGTGGAGAAACTTCCATTTTAAATTGCAGATTTTGATGAGTGTTCTGTGTTGAATGGTGGCTGTGAGCATGTGTGTAACAACTCCATTGGGAGCTTTAACTGTCTCTGTAACACTGGATACAGCCTTGATGTGAACAGCTTCAACTGTACTGGTACGTACGTACGTACACATCCTCCACAAAGCTATGCACTCTATAACACAGACCAGTCTTATATGATGGTTCTCTACAGATAATGACGAGTGCACTTTGGGAACTGATAACTGTCATGACAATGCAGAATGCACTAACAGAGAGGGAGATTTCTTTTGCACATGCACCAAAGGCTTTTCTGGAAATGGAACTTTTTGCGATGGCAAGTCAAAGAAATGTGTATTAAATACAACTATATTAAGTGTATTTTTTAGATATTGACGAGTGCATGATCAACTTGGATAACTGTGACACGAATGCTGACTGCATTAACACTATTGGCAACTTTACCTGTACCTGCCAGGAAGGCTATGAAGGAAATGGTGTCCAGTGCTCAAGTTAGTTAGCAATGAGTGTTGCTGTTCATGTAGTTATTGCTTCTCTTTTGTACAGACATCAACGAATGCCTTTTTGGCTACCTTAATGATTGCCATGTGAATTCGACTTGCTATGATACTGAAGGAAGCTACAATTGCACCTGTGACATTGGTTTTAGTGGGGATGGACTGGATTGTAGTGATTTGGATGAGTGTGTCACCAACACCTCTGGCTGTGACTCCAATGCATATTGTGTTAACAGTATTGGAAGCTATGATTGCTACTGTTCACCAGGCTACTCGGGGAATGGTTGGGTTTGTGAAGGTAAATAAAGTAGCCACCCTTACCACTGATTCAAACTTCCTGGGGTCCCATGCCCTCCCACAAAGGTCATAGACTTTGTAGTAGTGTAGAGTCTTCAGATATACATATGAATGTGACTGGAGTATGCAACTTTGCACAGATATCAACGAGTGTGAAGTGGGAGAACCTTGCTTGAATGCTGATTGTGTCAATGTTAATGGAAGCTACGCTTGTGGACCATGCTTTCATGGATATGTCCCAGTTCTACCTCAAAATCCACAGAGCTCATGCTGTAAGTTCATCTTTGTTACAATCATTGCAAACTGTCTTACATACACACTGTACAATTGCAGACTGTTCAGATGGAAATGTCAGGTTGACTAACAATTCAATACCTTCCACGGATATTGGAGAGGGCCGAGTTGAGATTTGTCATGATAATGTGTACGGTGTTGTGTGTGCTAACCGCTGGGACAGTATTGATGCTGGGGTAGTGTGTCGACAGCTGGGATACAATTTCACAGGTTATGGTAGCACAATAACCCTTCTGGTGAACAGTGCTGATGCATGTGTATATGTACCCTAGGCTCCATTCCTGTCAGAGTTGATGTCCCAGCTAATGCTTCTCTGGATGTTGTTCTGGATGGCGTCATTTGTAGAGGAGGAGAGACTAGCCTGCTTGATTGCACTCACCCAGGAATAGGCATGAGGCCATGTGAACGCTCGGAAGTAGCTGCTGTGAAGTGTGAAGGTAAAGACAAAACATGCCTGGTTAGCAGGAATCATGTGGTGTGATTGATTTCCACACTACTAACTTGGTGCTCTCGTTGTCTTTGTTGATAATAGGCATGTGTGATGATGGAGACATTCGACTTTTGACCTCTACTGAGTTTGATGACTATACTGTTGATAGTACAGAAGATCTCATGGGAGGAAGAGTGGAAGTTTGTCACAATGGAAGATATGGAGCAGTGTGTGACAACACCTGGGACAACATTGATGCCTCTGTGTCATGTGCTCAACTGGGATTCTCTCCATTTGGTAACTTGATGCAGCTTTTTAAGCATCCATTTCACTCTTTGTCTTATTAGGTGCCATTGGTCACAAAGGTGGTCTTTTCAGTCGCAATGAACTGTTCTATTCCTTGTCAAGTACCAGCTGCAATGGACTTGAAGACTATCTGTTGGAGTGCTCAATCAGCATTGATTCCAGCTGCTCAACACAAGAGCAAGCCGTGGCATTTTGTCAAGGTATGCTTTACTATCATGTAAAGTGATTCAACTTTCATGTTAATTCATCTACCCTAGATGCAGACACTGAGTATATAAACTGTGAGGATGGTGATGTGCGTCTGGTGGGAGGCAGTAACCCACTGGAGGGCAGAGTGGAAGTCTGCATCAACAGAGCATGGGGCACTATATGTGACAATGGATTCAGCAGTGAAGATGCCACTGTCATTTGCAACCAGCTTAATATTCCATTCCTTAGTAATTTACCTTTAGCATTGGATAGCAGTAATAATAAAGTATTAAACCTCAAATTACAGGAGCAGATCCAATCTTTGATGTTCCCTTTGGACAAGGACAAGGGCCAATATTCCTAGACCGCATTTCATGTACAGGATTAGAAGGAAACATCTTGACGTGTTCGCACAATGACAGAGATCTGATGACTTGCACTCATTCTGAAGACGTTTCTGTTCAATGTTTTGGTAAATTCTTATGACAAGGTAATGTTTAATTCATTTTGCTTGTTTTCTTATTTTGCAGATGTGAACGAGTGTTTGCTGGATAATGGCAACTGCAGTGACACCTGTGTTAATGACATTCCTTACCATCACTGTGAATGTGATGATGGAGATGAGCTGGACCCAACTGGGTTCACTTGTATTCATAATGTGGAGTGTTCTGGTGATGACACCAACTTCACCTGTTCCTGTCTACCTGGCTATGAGGACACCACCACCAACAACAGCTACAACTGCACTGGTATGTACAGTTACATTCTATATTCTACTCACACATTACTGACATTGTCTTGCAGACATCAATGAGTGTGAAAGTGGCCTCAACAGCATCTGTGGAGACCATTCACACTGTCACAACTTCAATGGAAACTATGCTTGTATGTGTGATCTTGGATACTATCCTGTTGGAACCAGCTGCTGTAAGTACAAGTTAGAGTGTGTCTGCATGTGTCATAATTATTGCTATACATAATTATAGTATGTGAAACTGGAGGCTTGAGGATGGTGGGTGGCAACTCTGGAGATGAAGGACGTATTGAAATATGCATTAATAATACCTATGCTACCATTTGTGATGACAGATGGGATGACTTTGATGCCACAGTTGCATGTAGACAGCTTGGATTCTCTTCAAACAGTAAGACCTTAGCTAACATGTGATACAGCCTTTACTTGATTGTTTGGTGGTTGGTTGGTTGGTTTAGACGTCAGTGCACTCAGTCAAGCACCATTTGGTCCTGGCACAGGAGATATAGCTCTAAGTGGACTTCATTGCAATGGCAGTGAGGCCTCTTTGTTGGACTGTCCATCTGGAGACAATCCCGAGTGTGACCATTCAGATGATGCTGGATTACGATGTGAAGGTATGCTTCAATTATGTGTGAATGTCTAACTATGTGATACTCATCCCCAGGTCATTGTGTTGAAGGAGATCTGCGTTTACTAGTGGGCACAGATCAAGAATTTCTTCTGGGAGAAACAGCTTATGGAGATAACTATTATGATGGGAATAGACTAGTAGCTGGCAGAGTGGAGGTGTGTGTAGGAGGGAGGTATGGCACAGTGTGTGATGACTCCTGGGACAACCAAGATGCCTCTGTGGTCTGCAGACAGCTGGGATTCTCACCATATGGTACTTCATTGTTTTAGTGTATAATGTAAACATCATTTATTTCTGTGTAGGTGCTATTGGAGTGACAGATCAAGTGTTTTCTGATACCCTTTCTAACATCATTTTGAGGGATGTCAACTGTGATGGTTCTGAGCAGTTTCTTCTACTCTGTGACCACGATATGCAGCTTGAATCATTCTGCACACCTCGTGATGATGCAGGTGTTGCATGTCAAGGTATGCAATAGGGTGGTCTGAATCCATGTCACACTAAGGATAAATCACCTTTATAGCTGACTCCACCCTCCGTGGTTTCTGTGGGGATGGAGAGGTGAGACTGGAGGGAGGGTATGATGACTCTGTGAGCAGACAAGGAAGGCTAGAGATCTGTTTCAACGATGCATGGGGTACAGTGTGCAGCTCTTCCTTTGGTCCTCTTGATGCTCGAGTAGCTTGCAACCAGCTGGCCGGATTTCAACCAGAAGGTGCTGCATATCAATATTCAGTGGTGACATTCTATTTATTGCACTATCTTCCCAGGGGCACAACAAGTTGAGAGTGGCAATGTGCTAGCATCTGGGCCTATTTTCCTTGATGGGCTGTACTGCACTGGAAACGATGTGGCACTTGAAGATTGTCAAAAGGAGATTTTAGGAATAGGCTTGACAAGCTGCAGTCACGATGAAGATGTGTGGGTGGAATGCTATGGTGAGTTTGAGCCAGAAAAAAGAATATTCTTAACTTGAACTTATATAGACACCAATGAGTGTATGAAAGACAATGGTGGTTGTGAACACAATTGTACCAATGAAGTAGGCAGCTTTGTGTGTGGCTGTGAAACTGGATACAACATCGATGACAATGGTTTCAACTGCACTAGTGAGTACAGTTTTCTAAACTAAAACATTGTACTATATTGCGCCGTGCATTCCAGATATCAATGAGTGTGAGAGGGACCTCGATTACTGTGATGACAATGCTGACTGTGTTGATAGTGATGGGAGCTTTGCATGCACCTGTACCTCTGGATTCAGTGGCAATGGAACTCAGTGTTGGGGTTAGTTCATGAGCAACTTTGTCTAATGTATAATTATGTGATTATCATCACTTAATAGACATTGATGAATGCGCTCTGGACTTAGATACATGTCACACGAATGCTTTTTGCAGCAATACTATTGGTTCATACAATTGCACATGTGACAATGGTTATGAAGGAGATGGCATAGTATGCCAAAGTAAGAAGAACTCGTCATCCATGTCTGCATGCATGGTTGACTCAGTCTTTGTGCAGATATCGATGAATGTTTGGAATTTTCCGACGCTTGCCACACTCATGCCATGTGCAATGACACTGAAGGGAGTTATAGCTGTCACTGCATGGAGGGGTTTCTAGGGAATGGCTTCAACTGTACAGGTATGAGTACTTAATATGCTCCACATACACCACTAACTTCTGTTCTTGTAGATGTTGATGAATGTGCTGAGCAGATGTCACAGTGCGATGAGAATGCTGTCTGTGTCAATACCATCGGGAGTCATGAGTGCTCTTGTGCTGGAGGTTACCAAGGAAATGGGCTGTTATGTGCTGGTAAGATTTCATGTACATGAGTACATGGTGTACCTCATTGGCATGAGTACACGGCGTACCTCATTGGCATGAGTACACGGCGTACCTCATTGGCATGAGTACACGGCGTACCTCATTGGCATGAGTACACGGCGTACCTCATTGGCCAGATATTGCAGGTATCGCTGTAGGAGGAGCTGCCCTCCTTGCAATCCTTGCAATTATTGTAATCATCAGTAAGTCTGAAATTGATCTCTAACTAGGCAATACAGTTACACATATTGCTCCCC
>LWTN01000220.1 GCA_002101225.1 Cycloclasticus sp. symbiont of Poecilosclerida sp. M
AGTATTCAGAAAACTGAATCAGGAGCCTTTTATTTTCTTTCTCAATAATGCCCGATATTTTACCTATGAGGAAAGCTGAACCCTGAGAGATTTTAATATCACTTGGAAAGTGCTCTCTTAAAGTATTACTTTTTGTAGCAACTATATATTGACACTTCTCTATTCTTTTTTTATTTGCTGACCAATAACCAGAACCACCTTCAATAATCATGGTTTCAAACGGCTTGCTTGTAAAAACAATAACTGTATCCATAACTTACTCCTACTCTTATTTAAGATGCAATAAGTTTATAGCTTGAAGTAGATAAAGTCAACATAAGTTTATATATAAACTTATGTTGACTACTTGAAACTCAAAGCCTAACAGTGTTGATAAGCGGAAGAGATTGTCCACGTATTAATTGTATATAGGTGGATAGCACTTCCATGTATTGTGATATTAAGCATATAAAGATGGATACCTCATCCTCTATACCAATCACAACGTAACCATAGCATGGTTATTAGTTTTCGTAATGTTTTGAAAGACACAAGCGCGTTAACGTTCATGTCACTATAGAGTGGGTTTAAGAAAATATCGCTTTAATTTGATTAATGGCATCTTTTAGCGAGGTGGTTTTAATCGTTTCCATAAGCTCGCCTAGCTTAAAGCTACGGCGGTGTTCGTACGCAACGCCCACTTGCTGCATATTGGCTAGGCCAGTTTCTTTGGCGTGCTCTTCAAAGCCTTTGTTTTTCCAGAAGAACGCACCCGGCATGGTGGTGGGAATCACCAGTGCGAAGAACAATGAGCGCCTGATAGCGGCTGTTGCCAATAAGGTGACGCTTAACGCTAGCCAGCCTATTGCTGACGCAGGGTTTCCGATGAGCAGGGCAGCAATAATGATCGCTAACCCAAGTAAGCCATTACTGATGATGTACGGCCAGCCGTATTTGGTGTTTTGTTCGTACCACGATGCAGACCCTTCGCCTTCGCCTGAACGCAGGTCTTTTGCGTGGGCGGTATGGCCAACCGCTTCGAGTAATAATCCTGCTAATAAACACGCCGCTAATACGATGTAAGCTGGAGCGCCGATAGAGCTGCTGACTAAGGCGACTAAACCGATGGTTAACGCGCCCAGGCTAAGACAGGTGCCGACAAATGAGGTGGCTGTTTGCCAATGATCCCAAAAAGGTCGCGCTTTAATGCGATACAGTTTGTACATATAAAACACGCCGACGGGACCGCTGATTAAGCCGATTACGCCAAATAGTGTTGCCAGCGCCGTTAAGCCAACTAAGCTAAAAAGCGTGTAGACGAGTAACGCGCCATAAAATAGACTGACGCTTGCAATCTCACGGCTAACGGGTGAATGGCGTAAATTATAAAAACCGCGATAAAAACGGTGCGGTTTACCCAAGTGCATATTGAGTTTGAATAGGCCGAATGTAAGCAATACGTTCATCGCGATAAGCAGCGGCACATAAGCGTTGGATGCGACGATGGCTGAAAAAGCTTCGATGCCGAGTAGGTTGCCCAATACGAGCATAACAAACGCGCCAACGATGGCTTGAGTGGCTAGGGTAAACATGACGTGCGAACTTTCGTGCGCGAGCATTAAGGGCTTCCAATTCCAGTGTTTTCTCATGCCTTTTTTAGCGTCAACCACGGGCTTGTATTTGCCGCTGTTATCATCTCTATGATATTTAAGCGGCATGGAATCGGTACGCGTCATCTCACGCTTGGTTTGGCGTGATTGCTGAAAACGAATATTCGGGTGGGTGATATCGGTGGTGGGGAAACCGGGGATTTCGGTTTTACATTCTTCACGATTTTCGGGCACGTTTTCAATCACACCAAAATCGAGCGCATTACCCAAACACGCGGCAACACAAGCGGGTTTTAGGCCGACTTCCAGCCTATCGACACACATATTGCACTTGCTGACTTCACCTTTTATGGGGTCTAGTTGTGGTGCGTTATAAGGGCAGACCCAAGTGCAATAACCACAACCAAAACAAATGTCTGGATCTTGTAGTACCGCGCCGTATTCGGCGTATTTTGTATACGCACGCGTGGGGCAACCTTTTAAGCATACGGGGTCATCACAGTGGTTGCACGCCATTGAAATGTTTAAACGTTGGTAATCTGGAAAGGTGCCGCCTTCTACATAGCCCACTGAACGAAAGGCAATATGTGCGGGATTGTCGTTCTTTTCGCTACACGCCGCTTCGCACGCGTGACAGCCGATACAGTTATCGGCATTGAGATAGAAACCGTGTTGTTTGTAGCGGTTGGGGTTTTCGCCCAACGCACCATCACCGTTAATACGCAGGCTATCGCCGTGTAATTCGCCACCTTCCGAGGTTAAATCAATAGAATCGCCATACAGGTTCTTCGCTTTGGTTTCTTTATCCCAAAGAAAGGCGTATTTCGGTTCATCACTTCTTACTTCAAACATATTAAGCCAGTCCTCTAATGGGTTGTCAGGTGGTGTTAGAAATTACGTCGTTGCATGCTCAATTTTGCAGCGGCTTCTTGGTCTTCTATTTTTTCAATTTTAATCGCCGCTTGCTTATACGCAGGTTGGCGAGAATACGGGTCTAATAAACCAAGTGATAAGCGATTGACGCAATCGTAATAATGGAATGGGATAAAGACCATATTAGGTGCTACGCGTTGCGTTAGCATGACCATCACCACCGCATCACCGCGTCTTGAAATACAGCGCACGTACTCGCCTTGCTCAAGGCCCATTTCATCGGCTATTTGTGGATTAAGCTCCATAAAAGGTATCGGGCTGTACTTATTAGTGTTGCCCAACTTACCCGTTTTGGTGCGGGTATGAAAATGCTCAACTAAACGCCCTGAATTAAGCCAAAACGGGTATTCCTCATCAGGCACTTCGTTATTGTCGACGAAGGGCATAGCAATTAGTTTGGCTTTGCCATCGGGGTAACGGAAGCTTGCCGTTTCGGTATATAGGCGTTTACCTCCAGCGGGTGGTGTCGCGCCGCTTTTGGCTTCTGCCTGTGTATACGGCCACTGTATGCCGCGTTGTTTTTCAATCAGGTCGTGGTCCATGCCAGAGATATCGGCTAGACGACCTTTGGATAGAGCTTTCATCTCCTCAAATGCACCCGATGGGCTTTCTGGGAAAGTCATCTCTTCACTGTTAGAAAAGTGCTTGGCAATAAGGTTGAAGATATCGAAATCTGATTTTGAATCGCCCGGTGCTTCGGCTGCTTTACGTACGATATTCACGCGGCGTTCGGTGTTGGTAAACACGCCCTCCTTTTCCGCCCATGTAGCAGCTGGTAAATACAGGTGCGCGTATTCTGTAGTTTCCACGTCGGCGTAACTGTCTTGCACCACAAGAAAATCTAGGTTTTTCAGCATATTGCGCGTGCGATCCGTATTGGCCATGGAGGTCATCGGGTTGGTTGCAATTAACCACAGGCCTTTAATTTCGCCCGTTTCTATCGCTGGGAATATATCGGTTTGCGCCATGCCACGTTTTTTAGGAAAGAACTCAGGGTCAACATTCCAGAATTTTCCTATTTCATCGCGGTCGGCTTCATTTTCTAATGCTCGGTATCCTGGTAAACCAGAACAAGATGACCATTCGCGCGTACCCATGGCATTACACTGGCCGGTAATGGATAGGCTTGTACCACCGGGCTTGCCAATATTGCCGGTAATTAAACTCAAGTTATTAATACCCACTACGCCATCTGTACCATGAGTGCTTTGGTTAATGCCCATGGTCCAAATGTTCATCGCGCTGCCCGCTTTGGCATAAATACGCGCAACGGTGCGAATAGTGTCTGCATCGATGCCGCAAATCGGCTCGGCTAACTCAGGCGTAAAATTAGCCACTTCTGTTCTCAGTTCGACGATACCATTGGTATTGGCTTTGATGTACGCGCTATCGTCCAAACCCTCGTCTAGAATAACGAACGCTAATGCATTCAGTAATACCAAATCTGTACCGGGCGTTATCGCTAGGTGGTAGTCGGCTTTTTGTGCCAGCATGGTCACGCGTGGATCGATGACGATTAAAGGGAAGTCACGTTTTTCACGCGCTTCTTGAAAGCGCCAATAAATAATAGGGTGTTGTTCGGGTAGGTTAGAGCCCCACGCCATTAAGCATTCGGTGTGCTCAAAATCTTCGTAACACCCTGGCGGGCCGTCTGAACCGAAAGAGCGTTTATAGCCCGATACCGCCGAGGCCATACAAAGTGTGGTGTTACCGTCGTAATTGTTGGTGCCAATCAGCCCGCGGGTTAATTTACCTAAGGTGTAGAATTCTTCCGTGAGTAATTGACCTGTTGATATTACTGCGAAGGAGTCTCGGCCGTATTTTTCTTGAATGCGACGGATTTCTTTTGCAGCTTTAGCTGTCGCATCATTCCACGTGGTTTCTTTATAGCTGTCTTCGATATTCTCACGAATTAACGGTTTGTCGCCACGGCCTGAAGACTCAAACAGCTCGTGTTCGAAGATGCCTTTTACGCATAGCTTGCCGCGGTTTACGTCTGCACCGCTAACACCGCGTGAGCCGACTACTTTGCCGTCTGCATTGGTGCCTATTTCTATCGAGCAGCCGACAGAACAATAGCCACAGGTTGCATAACTCCATTTCTTGATCTGTTTATCGACCATTTTAATGGGGTTCTTTTCATAGCGTCCAAATAACATCGTAATACTCGGCTTGGTTAATCAGTGTTGATGAGCAATTGACTTTTGCTAACAAGAACAGAATCACCACCCACTCTTAGCGTAATAGGGCTGCCTGAGCGTTTATCCATTTCTATGTGCAGAAGACTTCTTCGTGTATCCATCGTTCCGCGATCAATAGCAAAGCTATAGGTGCCTTCGCGTATATGGTCGTGCGAGGCTAGGTAACCGACAAATGAGGGTATCGCAGAGCCAATCGGTGGGTCTTCATTAAAAGCGATACTCGGTCCCATCAGCCGGGCGTGGAAGTTGCTGTCGTTGGTATCTGTTTTTGCACTGAAGACAAGGATTTCCTGTGCCGCAATAGCCGGCGCACTGGATTGTCCCCAGGCTTTAAGGTCGAACTTTGCTTTACGCACGGCGACTTGCGATTTCAACGGCACGACTAAATAGGGTAGGCCACCTGATACCAAACGGGTGTGATAGGTGGTATGGTCTATATCGCCTTCATCAATTGATAACAGCTTTGCCAGCTCACTACCGGTAGGTGTGAAGCGGTCAACAACGGGGCTGCTTTGCAAAGTAAACTGCACAAACTTTTGACCTTGTTTATCGGCTGAAATATTTGCTATTACGTCTTGTGCATTTTGTTTAAAGGTAATGCTCGTGTAATCGCCGTTTAAGACAATTTGCCCCGATTCAGCCAGCACGTGTGCCGCCGCTAAAATGGGGTGACCTGCAAAATCTATTTCTTGCTGAGGGGAAAAAATTCTTAATTTATAAGTGCTCTCGTCAAGAGGAAAAATAAAAACGGTTTCAGAAAGATTTAGCTCGCTCGCAATGCGTAATAGAGCGTCATCAGGCAAATCACCGGCTTGTGGAAAAACGGCAATTTGCGCGCCTTGAAAGGCGGTATCAGTAAAAACGTCTAGTGTGTAATACGTTGTGTTCATCTGTAACCCTCTTTAACTTGCTAAGCCGATTAAAACGCGGCCATCAATAATTTGTACCGGATAGTTATCGATTGAAATAGTGTCGTCTTCAACGCATTGCCCCGTTTCTAGCTTGAAGTGTTGCTTATAAATGGGTGAGGCAACGACTAAATCGTCACCGATGCTGCCGATGATTCCACGCGACAAAACATTCGCATCACTGAAGGGGTCGTAATTACTCAAGGCAAAAACTTGCGCTGTTTTTTTCACGTAAAAAATGGCTATTTGCGTGTCGTTAACTAAGGCAGCGGTGCCTGCGTCTTCAACTAAATCCGTTAATGCACAAATGTCTATTTCGTTTTCAATGGTTGCTGTTTGCATATCCATTATCCTTTTGCGTCTAGTGCTGATTGTAATTCTTCTTGGTTCGCGGGTCGCATTTGGTCGCGCTCGGGAACAAATACGATTTGGCTATCGCCTTTATCTGAATTAACGAAGGTTTTGAACGATTTTGATTTCTCTTCGCTGTCTACCGTCGTTTTCCATTCACACTGGTAGCTATCGACCACCGCTTGCATTTCTTTCTCGAAGGTTTCGGCTAGCCCAAGCGAGTCTTCAATCACCACTTCGCGTAAATAGTCTAAGCCGCCTTCAAGATTCATCATCCAGGTTGACGTGCGTTGTAAACGATCACCCGTTTTCACGTAAAACATCAAGAACCTGTCGATGTATTTGATGAGTGTTTCATCGTCTAAACCGGTTGCAAATAGGTCAGCGTGACGGGGTTTCATACCGCCGTTACCGCACAGGTATAAGTTCCAGCCATTTTCGGTCGCGATAACGCCTACGTCCTTACTTTGTGCTTCTGCGCATTCACGCGTACAGCCGGATACTGCAAATTTAATTTTGTGTGGAGAACGCAAACCTTTATAACGATTTTCAAGATTAATCGCCGTTGTAACACTGTCTGCAACGCCATAGCGACACCACGTGCTGCCAACACAAGATTTGACCGTACGCAATGATTTACCGTAGGCGTGGCCGGTTTCAAAGCCCGCATCAATCAGCTCTTTCCAGATAATGGGTAATTCTTCTTGGCGTGCGCCGAATAAATCCACGCGCTGACCACCGGTAATTTTGGTGTACAAATTGTATTTTTTGCCGACTTCACCCAGAGCGATTAATTTTTCGGGCGTTACCTCACCACCAGGAATGCGCGGAACGATAGAGTAGGTTCCATTCTTTTGCATATTGGCAAGGAAGCGATCGTTGGTATCTTGTAACGGGGTGTGCGCATCTTCAAGCACGTAATCATTCCAGCACGAGGCCAAAATAGAAGCGGTGGTTGGTTTGCAGATATCGCAACCAAATCCTTTGCCGTGTTTTTCGAGTAATTCATCAAAGGTTTTAATACCTTCTACCCGCACGAGGTGATAGAGCTCTTGGCGTGTATAGGGAAAGTGCTCGCACAAGTCGGTATTAACGTCCATGCCCATTTTTTCGAGTTCTTTGTTTAATACTTGACCGACAAGCGCAGTACAACCGCCACAGCCTGTTGTGGCGTTAGTGCATTCCTTAAGAGCGCCCAGCGTGGTTGCGCCATCCGAGACGGCTTGGCAAAGTGCGCCTTTTGAAACGTCAAAGCAGGAACAGATTTGCGCGGCATCGGGTAGAGCTTCAACGCCTAAGCCCGATGCACCTGCCCCATCACGCTGTGGCAAAATCAAAGAATCGGGAAATTCAGGTAAGGCCATATCATTCAGTTTTAGCTGAAGTAGATTGCCGTAATCGACCGTATCACCAATTAACACTGCGCCGAGTAAACGGCTATTGTCTTTATTGACGACGATTTTTTTATAAATTTCTTCAGAGCCGTCAACGTAGGTATAAACCTTAGACCCTTCGGTATCGCCGTGGGCATCGCCAATACTAGCCACATCAACACCCATAAGCTTCAGTTTTGTGCTCATATCAGCGCCTTCAAATGCATTTTGTGTTGCCGATAATTGATCTGCTACGACTTGTGCCATTTTGTAGCCCGGTGCCACCAAGCCATAAATCATGTTATTCCACAGCGCACATTCACCAATGGCGTAAATGTTTTCGTCCGATGTTTGGCATTGGTCATTAATTACAATGCCACCTCGTTCACCAACTTCAATGCCCGATTCGCGCGCTAGTTCGTCGCGTGGGCGAATGCCAGGTGAGAAGAGGATGATGTCCGCCTCAATAGACTCGCCGTCGGTAAAGTTAAGTTTGTGTATTGCTGTTTCACCTTGTTCAATTAACGAGGTGTTTTTGTCTACGTGAATGTTGACGCCCATACCTTCCATTTTTTGGCTGAGCATTGAGCCGCCGCCCTCGTCAATTTGTACGTTCATTAAGCGTGGGGCAAATTGAATGACGTGTGTTTCAAGGTCCATGTCTTTAAGTGCTTTAGCTGCCTCAAGGCCCAATAAACCACCGCCGATAACGGCGCCGGATTTGGCTGTTTTACCCGCGGCGCTTATTTTTTCAAGGTCTTCAATGGTGCGATAAACAAAACAATTTTCTCTTTCATGTCCAGGGATAGGAGGGACAAAAGGTACCGAGCCGGTGGCTAAAACCAGTTTGTCATAAGCTATCGTTTTGCCGTTTTTAGAGGTGACGGTTTGTTTCTCACGGTCAATCGCTATAGCTGCATCGTCGATATGCACGGTGATGTTGTTGGTTTCAAAGAAGCCGTCTTCAACGAGCGATAAATCATCCGCTGTTTTGCCGTTAAAGTATGAGGACAATTGCACCCGGTCGTAGGCGAGACGTGTTTCTTCACAAAACGTTGTCACCTCATGGCCTTGCATAGCCTCGCTTTGCGTGAAAGCTTGTAGGAACTTATGTCCAACCATGCCGTTCCCTATTACAACTAACTGCCTCTTGTCACTCATGTGGATATCCAAATTTGGTTTAGCTTATGCATATAACAAAGCACATTACGTGCCAACTTTAATAAACTATTTAAGCGATTGATAAATAGAATTAAAAAAGGATGCGTAGTAACTATACGAAGAAATGGGCTGTCAATTGCTGTATTGCGGTGCAATATCAGTGTGCACTGCTACATATTGGTGCGTCGCACAAGAGACACCTAAAGCCCACTGCATTCATGCCAACGAAATCAGATAGATAGTGTTTTGGCACGCCAATTGCACTACTCGTATTTATTATTTAATGTATTAAAGGAAATCGTTAGTTATGTCGCAAAAACTAAATTTACTGTCATTGAAAGGTAATATGCGAATTTTGCACACGACCTGGGTCGCATTCTTTATCAGCTTTATGGTGTGGTTTAACCATGCGCCGTTGATGTCAGTTATTCGCGAGGTGTTTGATTTAACAGCGCAAGAAGTGTCAGTGTTACTGATACTTAACGTGGCTTTAACGATACCCGCTCGAATCATTGTCGGCATGATGGTCGACAGCTATGGTCCGCGTAGAATGTTTTCCGGCATTTTGGTGTTATCTAGTTTTTTATGTTTGTTTTTTGCTTGGGCCCAGACTTTTCAACAATTGGCGTTAGCGCGTTTTATGCTGGGTTTTGTAGGCGCAGGGTTTGTGGTGGGCATTCGCATGATTGGCGAGTGGTTCCCTGCTCGACAAACGGGCATTGCCCAAGGTATTTACGGCGGTTGGGGTAACTTTGGGTCGGCCGCTTCCGCTATGCTATTGCCGGCATTGGCTTTAACTTTTGGCGGTGATGATGGCTGGCGCTATGCGCTGACGGTAACGGCTGTCTTGGCTTTTTCATACGGCATTTTTTATTATTTAAGCGTGACCGACACACCCAAGGGCTCGACCTACTTTAAGCCTAAAAAAGTGGGTGGTATGGAAGTGACTAGCAAAGGTGACTTGGTGCTCTACATTGTTATGAGTATGCCCATTTATGGTGCGCTGGCTTTGCTTATATGGAAGCTCTCTCCCGTTAGTATGAATTGGATTGATAGCAGCACGGCTTATATCGGCTATGCCGTAATCGCCGCCGTTTACCTGTATCAGGTTATGCAAATTATTAAGGTGAATAAAGATATCTTCACAAAAGAAGTGCCTAATCTATTCCGCTATCAATTTAAGCAGGTCGCTGTTTTAAACTTGGCGTACTTAGTCACGTTTGGCTCAGAGCTGTCTTTGGTGTCTATGTTGCCTTTGCTATATGTGGATATGTTTGGCTTATCGCCTGTTACGGCTGGTTTATTAGCAGCTATCTACCCTGTAATGAACCTTGTTGCACGCCCAAGCGGGGGCATATTTAGCGATAAGGTGGGTCGAAAGAAATCGTTAGCTATCTTATTTACAGGTATTACCTTTGCTTTCCTCGTGCTCAGCCAAGTGGACTCCAGCTGGGCGGTTGCGATTGTCGTGCTGTGCACTATTCTTTGCGCTATTTTTTCACAAGGTGGTTCGGGTGCTGTATATGCCATGGCACCCTTAATTCAGCGGCGTATGACGGGGCAAATTGCGGGTATGGTTGGCGCGTATGGTAACGTTGGCGGGTTGGTCTTTTTAACCGTTCTTTCATTTGTTTCACCACAAACCTTCTTTATAGTGATTGGCTGCACCGCGGCGGTTGTGCTTGCATTAATGTTGATGTTTTTGCAAGAGCCAAAAGGGCAAACGGCTGAAGTGTTAGAAGATGGCACAGTGCAGCTCATTGATGTAAGTTAAGCCCACGACTTATATTAACGGTAACCGATGCAAGCAAATTCATTAATTGACCTTGGGCAATATTCCGACAAAGGGGTAAAGGAGGAGAATCAAGACAGCTATGGCATGTTGTTGCCAGAGTCACCTGTGTTGGAGCAGAAAGGCATTTCTATCGTTATTGCCGATGGGGTGAGCGGTTGTGACCACGGTAAATTGGCTAGCGAATCCTGCGTTAAGAGCCTGTTGAGCGATTATTACTGTACGCCAGATTCATGGACGGTGAAAACCTCGGTGCAAAAAGTCTTATTGGCGACCAATCGTTGGATGCTGGGCATGGCGCAACAGGGTGGCGATCATTATAAGGGTCTTGCTACGACGATGAGCGCCTTGATTGTTAAATCATCGACGGTGCATTTATTTCATATTGGCGATACGCGTATTTACCGTATACGTAATAAAAAATTAGAGCTGTTAACCAAGGATCATCGTTTTTGGGTTTCTAAAGATAAAAATTACCTAACTCGGGCGATGGGTATCGACCTGCATTTAGATATCGATTACAGCAATTTCTTACTAGAAGAGGGTGATGCTTTCTTATTGACGACCGATGGCGTACATGAATTTGTTAGCGATGCGGTGATGCTCAACAGAGTTGTTGATAACGCGAATAATTTAGACCGTGCCGCGCGTGAAATAACCGCACTGGCCATGCAAAAAGGCAGTGACGACAACGTGACCTGCCAAATTGTTCGGTTTAATCAATTGCCACAAATTAACGATGACGAGGTTTATCGTAAACTCGCCGAGCTGCCTTTCCCGCCCGATTTAAATGCTGGGATGATCCTTGATGGTTACCGTATAGAGCGTGAGCTACACGCGAGTAAGCGCACCCAGGTCTATTTGGCGACGGACGAAGAAACAGGAAGCAAAGTAGTTATTAAGACGCCCTCCGTTAATTTTGCCGATGACCCAAGCTATTTAGATATGTTTGTGCATGAAGAGTGGGTCGGACGCCGCGTCGACAATAACCATGTGGTTAAAATTGTTGAGCAAACACGCCCAAGAACATTTTTGTATTACGTCACCGAATACGTAGAAGGGCAAACATTGCGGCACTGGATGAGCGATAACCCACAGCCTAGCATGCATGAGGTGAGAGGCATTGTGCGCCAAATTGCACGGGGCTTACGTGCATTCCACCGCAAGGAAATGATTCACCAAGATTTAAAACCAGAAAATATCATTATTGATACGAATGAAACGGTAAAAATAATCGATTTTGGATCAACAAAGGTCGCGGGCGTTGAAGAAATATCCACACCAGTGCATAGACTAAGTTTGTTGGGTACTCAGCACTACACAGCGCCAGAATATATTCTAGGGCAACCCGCAAGCTACCTATCCGATGCTTTTTCGCTGGGGGTTATTACCTATGAAATGCTAACGGGGCACCTACCTTTTGGCGAAAAGTATGGAGAAAAGGCGCTAAGTAAGCTGAAATATACCTCTGCGTTAGATTTTAACTCCGATATCCCACTGTGGGTGGATGGGGCTATTAGAAAAATAGTAAAAAGAAAGCCAAGCAATCGATATGAGGAGATATCGGAATATGTTCATGATTTATCGTACGCTAATAAGCTGTTTACAGAAACGAAACACGTACCGTTGATTGAGCGTAACCCAGCAATTTTTTGGAAAAATGTCGCTTTATTGAGTTTAATAGGGAATATAGCGCTGGCTATATTCAAATAACGTACGCTGCACATTGAGAATGCGTTTTCTTGATTATAAAAAGCATATTAATTAGTAACTTAAAAAGTCTATGTCTGCTATGGGGCAAAATGGGCCAGAGCGTTAAAACGCATGGTTTGTCTGTACAATAGCCCGCGTGATTCTGTGTTTATTCAATTAAAGGACTTAAATTATGCAAGCTGACTTGCTAACAACCGTTGTGTTGCCCGCCTCATTATTTGTGATTATGTTGGGCATGGGCTTATCTCTGCGTTTAACCGATTTTAGCCGAGTGTTAAGACAGCCTAAGGCAGCTGTTATTGGCATAACAGCACAGATGTTTATTTTGCCGCTAATTGCTTTTCTAGTCGCCCATGTTTTTAAGCTAGCCCCTGAGTTGGCCGTTGGGCTGATGATTATTTCGTTCGCGCCGGGTGGCGCAACTTCAAATATGTTTACTAACTTAGCTAAAGGCGATGTTGCACTATCTATTAGCCTAACGGCCATCGTCAGCTTGGTAACCCCTTTTACTCTGCCTTTCTTCACGCTATGTGCTATGAATTATTTTATGGTCTCAGGAGAAGCGTTTGAGTTGCCTTTGCTAAAAACTATAATTCAGCTATCAATTATTACGATAATCCCGGTGTTAATAGGCATGTTTATTTTGTCGACGTGGCGAAAGGTGGCTAATAAGGTTGAGCCAGTGATACGGGTGTTTTCAGTCATTTTTTTATTTTTGATTATCGTGGCGATTGTTTTAAAAAACAAAGCACAAATGCTCGACTTTTTCATACAAACTGGCGTGGCGACATTAACGTTAAACGTTTTAGCCTTAGCGGTAGGTTATGGGCTAGCAAAAACCTTCGCGTTGACGCAGCCCCAATCTGTCTCAATAGGTTATGAGGTGGGTATTCAAAATGGAACGCTCGCTTTATTAGTTGCAGGTACACTTATAGGCAACACTACCATGATGATTCCTGCGGTAACGTATAGTATTTTGATGTTTATTACAGGGCTATTGTTTGGCGTGCTTTTGAAAAGAAAACACGCTAACGCCGAAGCCTAAAATTCCAATAGAACACTGGAATATAGATAGAATTTATTTGATATAAATGGTGGGTCGTGCGCGATTCGAACGCGCGACCATCGCATTAAAAGTGCGGTGCTCTACCAGCTGAGCTAACGACCCTCCAAGAGGTCGCAAATGATACTGGATTAGTACAGAAAGGCAAGTCGAAAAACGCTTTTTACAGGCTTTTATCGTAGTTATGGGCTGGCTTATAACAGATAGCGTGTTGGGTCAGCGAGCCCTGCTTGTTTAAAGCCTTCTTGGCGGATGTTACACGACTCGCAAGTGCCACAAGCTAAACCATTAGTATCGGCTTGATAGCATGACACGGTGTGGCTGTAATCAACATTTAAGCGGGTGCCGAGTTCTATAATCTCAGCTTTGCTCAATTTAATGAGGGGAGTGTGAATATTAAAACCACCTTGCTCAACGCCTGCTTTGGTGGCTAAGTTGGCAAGCGTTTCAAAAGCTTCTATAAAGGCAGGACGGCAATCTGGGTAGCCTGAATAATCGACTGCATTAACGCCGATAAAGATGTCTTTTGCGCCTAATACTTCGGCCCAGCCAAGTGCTAAGGAGAGAAAAACAGTATTACGTGCTGGCACGTAGGTGACGGGGATTCCATCGCTCTGTTCAGTTGGTACGTCGATATGGCTATCTGTTAAAGCGGAACCACCAAACTCGCCCATGCCTAGCTTGATAGTTTTGTGATCAGCGACATTAAAGTGCTTTGAGAGTTCTTTAGCTGCTATTAATTCTGAGCGGTGTCGCTGCCCATAATCAAAGCTAAGCGCAAAGCACTCGTAACCTTGTTGCTGGGTGTAAGCCAGTACAGTGGCGGAATCTAATCCTCCCGAAACAAGGATGACGGCTCTTTTTGTTGTAGTGCTGTTCATATGTTTATTTGAGTAAACTTATTTCCCTGGGGTATCACCCCATAAATACTTATGGAGTTGAATTTGAAAACGAACAGGGAATTTAGCCGCGGGTAGCTTTGCAGATAATAACCAGTCAGCTAACTGCTGTGGTTCCAGTTGGCCAACGCAGGGTGAAAATAGCACAGGGCAACGATTATTTAAATCATGCTCTAGCAGGTGATCTTTTGACCAATTGTAGTCATGCTCGCTACAAATAACGTATTTTACCTGGTCGTTATACGTTAGATAGCTATAGTTGTCGTGATTGTTTTTTTCGTCTTCGCTGGATCCTGGGGTTTTAACGTCTAAGACTTTTGAAACACGGCTATCTACATTTGAAACATCGATTGCACCACTGGTTTCTAATGAAACCTGGTAATTGTCGTCACACAGGCGTTTCATCAGTAGGTGAACCCGTTTTTGAGATAGGGGTTCGCCACCTGTAACGTTTATATAGCGGGCGCCAAGGCTCTCAACTTGTTGCATGATGTCGTCAATTCCAAGTGTTTTGCCGCCATAAAAAGCATATTTCGTGTCGCAATATTCACACCGTAACGGGCAACCCGTTAAGCGTATAAAGGTGGTTGGTATTCCAACGGTTGCTCCTTCGCCTTGAAGGGAATAAAAAATTTCCGTGACGCGCAAAGTCTCTTTAGACATAACGTGGAGGGTAAAGCTTTAGGGTGTTGTGAATTAGTGGTTTTCTTGGCTCATCCGCTCTAAGCGTTGTTCAGCTAGGCTAGCAACAGTGGTGCCAGGGTAATTGAACTGCACTTTTGTAAGCGTTTGGCGTGCTTGAACCCACTGCGCTTTTTCATACTGAATATAACCAACCTTCAATAGTGCGTCTTTTGCTTTTGAATGAGAGGGGTATGTTGTGATGACTTTATTGAACTCTGCTAAAGCACGATCGAAATCTCTATTAACGTAACTGGCTTCCGCTAACCAATAGGTCGCATTAGGAATATATGAGCTAGCAGGATATGTTTGAGTAAACAGAGAGAAATCTTCTACCGCTTCAGCGTAACGGCCACCTTTTAAGCTAGAAAAAGCTTTTTCGTACGCGAGTTGGTCATGAGGTATACGCAGTTGACCAACTTGAGCAGCCGGTGAGCTCGGACGGGGATTAGTGGGTGTAACGGGTTGGGGAGGAGCAACAACCCGTGGTGCAACTACAGGTCGGTTAATGGGCTGTGCTGGTGCAGCTGGGGGCGCAATCCTTGTGGGCTTGGGTGCAGCAGGAGCAGTGGGTGTAAAACTACTACTTGGCTTGCCAGTTTCTAATTGTTGCAAGCGATTATCAGTATCTAAGTACAGGTCTCGTTGCTGTTTTTGTAACGACTGTATTAAATAATTTTGTTCTTCAAGTCGGCCTTGTAACTGTTGAAATTCAGATTGCATTTGCTCAACGCGTTGGTACATTTGAAGCATCTTGTTTGGCGCGGCTAATCCATACAGCACATTTCCATCGCCATCGATAACAGGCGGTAGGGCTGCCGAAGCAGCCCCACTTAGTAGTAGCAACCCAAAAAGTTGCTTTTTAATGCTGTTGTTAATCAATGTGCTGGATATACAAGCTCAACGCGACGGTTCAAGTTCCATGCGCTTTCGTTGTGGCCAATTTCGGCAGGCTTTTCTTCACCGTAACCAATGGCATCTGTTTGACGGCCGCCAGCACCTAGTAGAGAAAGTAAGTTTTGCACAGTTTTCGCACGCTTTTCACTTAAAGCTACGTTGTACTCGCGTGAACCACGTTCGTCTGCGTGTCCTTCAAGTGCAACCGCAACGCCAGAATTTGCAGCGAGGTAAGCACCATGAGCTGCAATAATTGATTCGTATTGTGACGCGATGGCGCTACTATCAAATTCAAAGTAAATAACTTTCGTCGCTAGTGGGCTATTTGGATTATCGAGTGGGCGGCCTGTATATACACCACTTGCGTCAACACCTGATGTGTTCGCGCCGTCTACTCCTGCATCGCCGCTTCCATCTTCATTCGTCGAGCTACAAGCTGCTAAAGCCGCGGAAAGAACTAGGGCTACAAATAAATTTTTCGTTGTTCTCATTATATTTCCTCGTGTTATTTAAAGGGTGACCATGCCGGTTCACGAACATCCCCGCCTAGCAGGCGGAGCTTTTGACGTACTTTGCCATCTGATGATACCGCAGCTAGGATGGATTTCAAGCCATCATTTGTAGAATATAAAATCATGCTGCTATTTGGCGCAAAAGAAGGTGATTCATCAAGCGTACCTGTGGTTAGCACATGGATGAAACCGGTTTTCAAATCAAGTTTAGCGATACGGTAGTCACCATTCACACGGTGTACCATACAGATGCTTTTACCATCAGGAGAGAAACGTCCTCGTGCGTTGTAAGTGCCTTCAAAGGTCACGCGCTTAGGGACCCCGCCGTTAACGTCCATTTTGTAGAGCTGGGGTTTGCCGCCACGATCGGAGGTAAATAAAATCTCCTTACCATTGGGTGACCAGTTCGGTTCGGTATCAATCGCGTAACTCGTCGTTAGGCGTCTGAATGAGCGGTTCGTCACGTTATAGATATAAATGTCCGCACTGCCGTCCTTTGACAGCGTTAGAGCAAGTTGTTTTCCATTAGGTGACCAAGCGGGAGCACCATTAATGCCTTTAAAGGATTTTAATTTCACGCGCGAACCTGTTGAGAGCGTTTGGGTATATATAGCAGAGCGCCCGCGTTCGTACGAAACATATGATAAGCGTCTGCCATCGGCTGACCACGCGGGTGACATTAATGGTTCGGACGACGAAACAACAGTTCGTGCACCAAAGCCATCGGCATCAGCGATACGCATTTTATAGGTCGTTTTTTTACCTCTTTTTGTAGAAGCAACATAAGCCATGCGGGTGCTAAAGGCGCCTTGTTGCCCGGTTATCTTTTCGTAAACGAGGTCGCTTATACGGTGTGCAACGGCGCGCAAGTCTGCTTTTTTGGCTGGAATTGCAAAGCCTGTCAATTGCTCGCCTTTAAATACATCGAATAATTGGAACTGCACGTTAAGTTTGCCACTGGCGTCTGCCGTAACCTTGCCGATAACGAGATTGTCTTGCCCTAGTGCTTGCCAATTACGAAAATTAATTTGGCTTTGTGTGCTTGGCCGCGCTAATAGACTGCCTCTTGGTAACACTTTAAAACGTCCGCTACGGGTTAAATCGTCGCTAACAATTTTAGCGACATCAACGGGTAAGCCACCTAATATTTGGCTGTCATCAAACGGCACAATCGTAATCGGTTGGGCAGATGAGCTACCTTGTGTAATCTCGATTTGCAAAATCGCCCATGATGGGCTCGATATGAGTAATGCAGCGAGAAAGATAAGTTTATTAGTTAGTTTCATTGGTTTCACCATTATTGTTGGCTTGGGTCAAAGTTAAATTGTAGTTGTCTAAAGTGTTTCATTAAACGAGGGTCGCTTGGAGTTGGTAATGGTGAAGCCTTTAAGGTAGCTTGCACCACTGAGCGATCAAAAAGAGCGTCGCCACTACTTTCTTTTATTACAGCTGATACGACCGTGCCGCCAGGGATTAACCGAGCCTCTACTATACATTTAAGCCCAGAAATATCACCCACGGGCTGATTCCAGTTGTCCTGGACCTTTGATTTGATGATGTCAACAAAACTGGCAATGGCCTTTTCAGCTTCATCACTTTTTGCCGCCTCTTCACGTTTTACCGCCTCTTCACGTTTTATCGCCTCTTCACGTTTTATCGCCTCTTCACGTTTTACCGTTTCTTGAATGGCGCGAATGTTGTCAGTTTGGTCCTTTTCGGTTTGCGCTTTTTTCTTGCGTTCTTTTTCTTTTTTAGCTTTTTTTCTATCAGCTATTTCTTTCTTTTTCCTGTCTTTTTCCGCAATTTCTTTTGCCTTTATATCGGCTATCTCTTTCTTTTCGGCATCTTTTTTTGCCTTAATATCGTCAAGAACCTTTTGTTTGTCCTGGCGTATTTTCTCTTCCTTTTTTCTCTTTTTATCAACTAGGGCTTTAATTTGGCTTTCGTTTATTACCGTCGCTTTAACTGCATTAACAGCAGGTACGCTGATGACTTTGTCATCCATTAAATCTAAGCCAAACACCATAAAAAAACCCAGTGAGGCGTGAAAGATAAGAGATAAAATAACAGCCAGAGGGTGTTTTTTTAATAAACTCGCCATACCCGTTGTTAATTTGCGGGTTCGGTTACTAAGCCCACGCTGGGTGCGCCTGCATTTTGTAGTGTTACCATCGCTTTTACGATTTCGCCATAAAGCACGTTTCTATCGCCGCGTATCATTATGGGCGTTTCCGGTTTATTGCTTAATACGGTTGAAACCAGTTCTTGCATTGTTTCAGCGTCTACGGGTTTTCCCGAGTTATCGCCAATATCTAAGAAGTATTGACCACTTTTGTTGACGGTAACAATGAGCGGGTCGCTGGTTTCGTCCTTTAGGGGTTCGGCAGCTGCTTTGGGTAAATCAATTTCTACGCCTTGTTGAATGAGTGGTGCAGTAATCATAAAGATAATCAGCAGTACCAACATCACGTCGATATAAGGCACGACGTTGATTTCTGCCATTGGCTTGCGTTTAGAGCTTCGTGCCACTAGTTTCGACCTGTTGTTTTCACGTGCGCGTGGTGTTGCAACACAGAAGTAAAGTCATCCATAAAGGTCTCATAACGCGATGCTAGGCGATCAGCGTTAGTGGAAAAACGGTTGTATGAAATTACGGCTGGAATGGCAGCAAATAAACCCATCGCGGTAGCGACTAAGGCTTCTGAAATACCGGGTGCCACTAAAGCTAAGGTGGCTTGCTTCATATTGCCCAAAGCTTGGAAGGAACTCATGATGCCCCAAACTGTGCCGAATAGGCCGACGTAAGGACTAGTTGAGCCAACCGTTGCTAAGAAAGGAAGGTGATTGTCGATGAGGTCCATTTCACGCGTGTATTGCCCGTTCATTGCGCGGCGTGCCCCTTCAACAATGTGCATCGGCTCCATACCGCTTTGGTCCTTTAAGCGTGAGAATTCCTGATACCCTGCGTGAAAAATATTTTCGATGCCCGCTTTGTCGTGCCGCCCAGAACTAATGTGAGAATCTAATTCAGATAAGTCGATACCAGACCAAAAGCGTGTTTCAAAATTTTCTGTCACGACAAGCAAAAGACGCAATTCTTTGAATTTTGCAAAAATAAAGGTCCAAGAAATGAGTGATGCGAGTGCGAGCATCAGCATTACAGCTTTTACGACGGGACCTGCTTGTAAGACGAGGTTAACGATGGATAAATCAGTAGTCATATGGCTCACTCAGGTAATAGTTTGTGAAGGGTATTAACCTTAACGATTGTACGCATCAAGGCAAGTAATTTTTGTAATACTTGTTAATTATTTGATGGATTTTCGAAAAGGCTTGCTACTTTGTTTCGTCTTTGACGAACATGTCCTCAGATTCAGGCGAATTATCGCGGTGTGAGGGTGCTTTTAAGCCCATGTGTTGATAAGCGTGTCGCGTTGCCATTCTGCCGCGCGGTGTGCGTATGATATAACCCTTTTGAATAAGATAAGGTTCCAGCACGTCTTCCACCGTTCCGCGCTCTTCGCTCAATGCAGCGGCCAAGCTGTCGACACCGACAGGTCCACCATCAAATATTTCGATGAGTATGCTGAGTAATCGACGGTCGAGTTTATCAAAACCGCTTTCGTCGACCTCTAACATCGTAAGCGCTTTGTTTGCGATATCGGTTGTGATGATGCCATCGCCTTTTACGTCGGCATAATCTCTAACGCGCCTGAGCAGTCGGTTGGCTATGCGCGGTGTGCCACGAGATCTAACGGCGATTTCTTTGGCACCGTTTTGATCAGACTTTAACGCCAGAATATCCATCGAACGAGTAACGATTTTTGCCAAGTCTTCATTATCGTAAAACTCTAGTCGCTGGGTGATGCCAAAGCGATCGCGTAGTGGAGACGTTAAAAGCCCTGCGCGGGTGGTTGCGCCAACAAGGGTGAACTGGGGTAAATCTAATTTAATCGAGCGAGCGGTGGGACCCTCGCCAATCATAATGTCCAATTGGTAGTCTTCCATCGCTGGATAGAGTATTTCCTCGACTACGGGGCTGAGCCGATGAATCTCGTCAATAAACAGGACGTCGCCTTCCTCAAGGTTAGTCAATAATGCAGCTAAGTCACCTGCTTTTTCAAGTACAGGGCCCGAGGTTTGTCGTAAGTTAACCCCCATCTCGTGCGCGATGATGTGGGATAGCGTTGTTTTGCCTAAACCAGGCGGCCCGAAGATGAGCACGTGGTCGAGTGCTTCTGAGCGAGCTTTTGCAGCCGACATAAAAATTTCCATTTGCTCGCAAATAGCGGGTTGTCCAATGTAATCTTCTAGTGTTTTTGGGCGAATCGCACGATCGATGGACTCGTCGTCAAGTACGCTATCTGAGCTTATAAGGCGGTCACTTTCAATCATGAGAAAAGGTTTTTATGTTTTAGCTGCTGATTGTAAGGCAGAGCGGATGATTTGTTCACTATTGGCGTCTTCATCGGCTACTTCACGCACGCGTTTTTCGGCGTCTTGTGGTTTATAGCCTAGTGCGACCAGTGCGCTAATGGCTTCTTCTATTGGCGACTTATCTTGTGACGAAAAAGATAGGGGTGTCGAGCTACCCGTTTGTTCAGGCAAGCGGTCGCGCATATCAATAATTAAACGTTCGGCTGTTTTTTTACCGATACCAGGCAACTTAACTAAGGCAGCCACATTGCTATCGCTTATCCACAGGCAGAAGTCGTTTACGCTAACGCCCGATAAAATGCCTAGCGCCACCTTAGGCCCAACGCCATTGACCTTAATGAGGCTACGAAATAGGGCGCGCTCATGTTCTGTTACAAAGCCATATAGAATATGCGCGTCTTCTCGTACCACGAGGTGTGTGCGCAAGCTAACAAGTTCACCTGTCGCAGGTAGGCTAAAGAAACTCGACATGGGTGTTTCAACGTCATAGCCCACGCCATTGACATCAATCACCACGCGCGGTGCTTGTTTTTCGTGCACGGTGCCGCGGAGAAAACCAATCATGCCTTTATGCCTATCATGCGAGCGCCCTTGAACTAGGTTGGTGTGTTTGATCAGTGTGAAAATGACACAGAGCAGCGGCTAAGGCATCGCTGGCATCTATTTGCGGGTTGCTTTGTAGCTTTAAAAGAATCTTAACCATGTGTTGTACTTGAGTTTTATCTGCGCTGCCTTTACCAACGAGGGCGAGCTTGATTTGTCGTGCCGCGTATTCAAAAATTTCTATGTCATCGTCAAATGCTGCGCAAATTGCAGCGGCTCGTGCTTGCCCAAGTTTTAGCGCGGAATCGGCATTGCGCCCCATAAAAACTTGTTCAACGGCCATCTCTTGAGGCTTGTGATGTTGGATGATTTCTCGAACGCTCAAGTGAATTTTTTTCAGCCTATCAGGCAAGTTGCCGCCACCGGTTCGAATGCAGCCACTATCAATATACTTGACCTCACGCCCAGATATTTCGATAACGCCGTAGCCGGTAACGCGAGAACCTGGGTCGATGCCTAGTATGCGCATAGGGCGGTTTTACTCGGCCCCTGCAATCGCTTCTTCTGGGATGTCCGCGTTGGAATAGACGTTTTGTACGTCGTCTAAGTCTTCAAGTACGTCTAATAAGCGCAGTATTTTTTCTGCATCTTTAACCTCAACAGGGGTGAGGTTATCGGCGCGTAAGGTTACTTCAGCGTGTTCGTGAGGAAATCCTGCCTCGACCAAGGCATCTCGAATTGTCATGAAGTCATCGGGCTGGGTTAAGACCTCGAACGTACCATCGTCGTGGGTGATTACGTCTTCAGCGCCGGCATCTAAAGCGGCTTCCATCAAGCTGTCTTCATCCAGCTCATTGGAAAGATTAATAACACCCAGTTTTTGGAACATGTAATCTACAGATCCACTGGTGCCCAAGTTTCCACCGGCCTTACTAAAGGCGTGGCGTACTTCTGCTACGGTTCTATTTTTATTGTCGGTTAGGCAATCGACAAGCACAGCAGTGCCGGCGGGGCCATAACCTTCGTAACGAATTTCGTCAAAGTTCTCACTGTCCGCTGCGCCACTGCCTTTTTTAACCGCCGTTTCAATGGTGTCCCGCTTCATGTTGTTCGACAGGCCTTTATCGATAGCCGACCTTAAACGAGGGTTGTTATCAGGGTCGGGTCCACCGGCTTTTGTTGCTACCGTTATTTCGCGGATTAATTTGGTAAATAGTTTGCCCCGCTTGGCGTCTTGTGCACCTTTGCGGAAGCGAATATTTGCCCATTTACTATGACCTGCCATGCACTTAACCTTTTAATTATGTAACGTATTATAAAAGAAGAGTGTATCACCACCACGGACTTTGATTAAGTGAAAAAACGCGCTTTCTTGAGAAATAAAAAAGACAAATGTGGGTGCATAAAAAAACCCCGCATAAAGCGGGGTCTTTCAAATCTAACGACGTGGAAGTCGGCTTACATCATGCCGCCCATTCCACCCATGCCGCCCATATCAGGCATGCCACCAGCAGCTGCGCCAGCTTCTTCAGGCTCATCGGTAATCATCGCTTCTGTGGTAATCATTAACCCAGCGATAGACGCAGCGTTTTGCAGCGCTGTTCTTGTCACTTTAGCTGGATCAAGAATACCCATTTTAATCATATCGCCGTATTCACCCGTCGCAGCGTTATAGCCTTCGTTACCTTTTGATTTCTTAACAGCTTGAAGGACAACAGATGCTTCTTCGCCAGCATTGGTTACGATTTGACGCAAAGGCTCTTCCATCGCACGTAATGCGATTTTGATGCCAATCTCTTGGTCGTGGTTGGCAGCTTTTGCTTTTGAAGCAGCATCCAGCACACGAATTAACGCAGTGCCACCACCCGGTACTACGCCTTCTTCAACCGCAGCGCGAGTAGAGTGAAGTGCGTCTTCAACACGTGCTTTTTTCTCTTTCATTTCCACTTCTGTCGTTGCGCCAACTTTAATAACGGCAACACCACCAGAAAGTTTAGCCATACGCTCTTGCAGTTTTTCTTTGTCGTAGTCAGACGTCGCGTCTTCTGCTTGTCCACTAATTTGTGCAACGCGTGACTCAATATCAGCCGCTTTACCGGCGCCATCAACAACGGTTGTGTTGTCTTTGTTGATATGTACGCGTTTCGCAGAACCTAGGTCTTCTAAGGTTGCTTTTTCAAGCGTTAGACCTACTTCTTCAGCGATGACTGTGCCGCCTGTTAAGATAGCGATATCTTCTAGCATTGCTTTACGTCGATCACCGAAACCAGGTGCTTTAACCGCTGCCACTTTAACGATGCCGCGCATGTTGTTAACAACCAAGGTTGCTAGCGCTTCGCCTTCGATGTCTTCCGCAATAATCAATAAAGGACGACCGGCTTTTGCAACGCCCTCTAGAAGGGGTAGTAAATCGCGGATGTTAGAAATCTTTTTGTCGTGCAATAAGATAAGAGGCTCTTCAAGGTCAACGCTCATATTTTCTTGGTTGTTGATGAAGTAAGGAGAAAGGTAACCACGGTCAAACTCCATGCCTTCAACCACGTCTAGTTCGTCATCTAAGCCAGAACCTTCTTCAACGGTGATAACGCCTTCTTTGCCGACTTTATCCATTGCTTCTGCGATAATTTCTCCTACAGACTCATCAGAGTTGGCTGAAATAGTGCCCACTTGAGCAATCGCTTTCGTGTCTGCGCACGGTACAGCTAGTTTTTCTAAACCTGCAACCGCCGCAATCACTGCTTTATCAATACCGCGTTTAAGATCCATTGGGTTCATGCCCGCAGCAACTGATTTCATACCTTCGGTTAAGATCGCTTGAGCCAATACAGTCGCTGTGGTTGTTCCGTCACCGGCCACATCAGATGTTTTAGCGGCAACTTCTTTAACCATTTGCGCGCCCATGTTTTGGAACTTGTCTTTTAATTCGATTTCTTTCGCAACAGACACGCCATCTTTTGTGATGGTTGGGCCGCCGAAGCCTTTGTCTAAAACAACGTTACGGCCTTTAGGGCCCAAAGTTACTTTAACTGCTTTTGCTAATATGTTAACGCCTTCAACCATTAGGCTGCGTGCGTCATCTCCAAATTTAACTTGTTTTGCCATGATTTTTTCCTTATCTAAATTCTGTGTTATTCAACTACTGCAATGATGTCGTCTTCACGCATCACGAGTAATTCGTCGCCGTCTACTTCAACTTCTGTACCGGAATATTTACCGAATAAGACGTTGTCGCCCACTTTCACAGCCATCGGTTGTAAATCGCCTTTGCTGTTTGTTGCACCATTGCCTACAGCAAGAACTTCGCCTCGGCTTGATTTTTCTTTTGCTGAATCTGGAAGTACGATACCGCCTGCGCTAACGGCTTCTTCTTCAACGCGTTTGATAATCACGCGGTCGTTTAGTGGACGTAAATTCATTTATAACTCTCCTTTTGTTTAATAACAGTTAATTAAATTGCTATTTAAATATGGGGTGGAGGGTTGTTAATTCAACCCCTACCTCAAAATAAAGCTAAAATTCTTTAGCTGAATATTTAGCACTCTAGCTCTGAGAGTGCTAATCATAGCGACTGATGTGTTGCTGTCAAGCAATGGATGTAAAACTCAGTTAACATAAACGGCACTTTAAAATAGCAAAATACTGTGCCATGAATGACGAGCAACTCCTAAGATATAGCCGACAAATTATGTTGCCTGCGATTGATATCGAAGGTCAACAAGCCTTGTTGGACTCGCGCGCCCTTATTATAGGTATGGGCGGCTTGGGTAGCCCGGTGGGTTTATACCTTGCGGCGGCGGGTGTTGGGCACTTGGTTATCAGTGATTTTGACGAGGTGGATTTATCTAACTTACAACGCCAAATAGCGCACTCAACCGATAGTATTGGTATGCCTAAAGTTGAGTCGGCTAAACAAACGTTTGCGGGGATTAACCCGCTGATTGAAATAACGGCCATTAATGAAAAGCTAGAAGGCGAAGCCTTATTAGAGCAAGTACACGAAGCGGACGTAGTGGTCGATTGTTGCGATAACTTTGATACCCGTTTTGCCGTTAATGACGCTTGCGTGGCGGCCAAAACGCCTCTGGTTTCTGGTGCGGCAATTCGCTTTGAGGGTCAGGTATCCGTTTTTGATTCGCGTGACGAAAGTTGTCCTTGCTATAACTGCCTCTACCCACGCGATGGAGCAACCGCACAAACCTGTTCAGAAAATGGCGTTATTGCGCCCATCACGGGTATCGTCGGCAGTATGCAGGCTTTAGAAACAATTAAGGTGCTAACAGGCGCAGGCGAGCCAATGAAAGGCCGTGTTTTATTGATGGATGGTTTGTCTATGGATTGGCAAACCATGCAGTTGCCGCGTAATCCAAAATGCTCGACCTGTTCAAGTGATAAAGTATAAATCGCTGTGAAAAGCTAGAATAAGGAACGTGGGTAAAGCCCCCTATTTATGGCTTTAATATCACGCTACATGGAAGTACTATCCACATAGAGTTAAATAATACGTGGACACAACTTCCTTATTAACATTGTTATGCGTAAAAATAAAAAACATGAATAAAAACGAAATTTTGGCTGAAATCAAGCGCATCACAAAAAAATCTGATGGAAAAGCTCCAGGAACACAGCAGTTCTCTAATGAAACTGGAATGAAAAAATCTGATTGGTACCCTAATTTATGGCTACGCTGGGGCGACGCCATAATTGAAACAGGCTGCCCGCCCAATGACTTTAATAGTGCATATAATAAAGTGCATTTAATAAAAAAATATATTGAGTTAATACGCGAAATAGGTCATTTCCCTATAGAAGGGAAATTAAGAAATAAAAATGATAAATCATTTCCAAGTCATAGTGGCTTTGCAAAGCTAGGAAACAAACAAGAAAGAGCTAAAAAAATTAGAAGTTATTGTGAAAAACACCCTGAATATTCTGACATCGTTGAACAATGCACAAGTGTAATCAAACCAGAAAAACAAACCACAGGCACACATAAAAATGTAACTATTGGTTACGTCTACCTCATTCAGCATGGATCACGAAATGAATATAAAGTCGGAAGAACAAATAACCCTATCCGACGCGAAGGTGAAATAAAATTAGAACTACCCGAAAAGATTAAGCCTATTCATTATATAGAAACTGATGACCCGGCGGGCATTGAAAATTATTGGCACAAAAGGTTTTCTAATAAACGAAAAGAAGGCGAATGGTTTTCTTTAGTAGCAGAAGACATCCGAGCATTTAAAAAATGGCGTAAAATAAATTGAAAAGCGCATAACAAAACGGTCAAGTCCGCATGTGCAAAAAACGCACATGCTTGGACTTCGCTTACGTTCCGCCACTTACCTCAGCGTTAGTCCGTTTTTATCAAAAAGCATCATCCCATTTAGTTTGTTAGAATAGCCCTCTTGTTTTCCACTTTTAAGCATTTTGAAAATCACACATGAATGACCAAGTCATTATTATTAAAGACATGCTGCTTGATATGAACGGCGGGCCTTATATTTTAGCTGCCGGCATATTGGGTATCAGTTACTTATCTTATTTATTTTCTTGCCGCATTATTCTTCAGCTATTGAAGCGGTTTTTTAAGCAAACAGAAACACACCTTGATGATGTTTTAATTGAGCGTGGTGTGCTTAGTCGCTTGGCTTTTGCCGTGCCTTTGTTAGTGATTTATTTGTTTTCTGATTTATTCCCTGACGTTAGTTCTGTTATTCAGCAATGTTTATCCGCTTTATTCGTTATTGTTTTTATTCTTGTGGTGAATGCGGCGATTGATGCGGTTAATGATGTTTACAGTAGAAGTAAATTTGCCCATCAGCTGAATATTAAAAGTTATTTACAGATAAGTAAGCTTATCTTGAATATTTTGGCGGGTATTGTTGTTATCGCCCTATTGATTGATAAATCCCCCCTCTATTTGTTAAGTAGTATTGGTGCGCTAACCGCCGTTTTGTTGCTAATTTTTAAGGACACTATTTTATCGTTTGTGGCGAGTATTCAGATACATTCGAATGACTTGTTCAAAATTGGCGATTGGTTAGAAGTACCTCAGTTTGGCGCTGATGGTGATGTGATTGATATCGCTTTGCATACGGTGAAGATCCAAAATTGGGATAAGACTATCTCGGTCATACCAGCGCATAAACTCATTGATTCTTCCTTTAAGAATTGGCGCGGCATGTCGGAAAGTGGTGGGCGCCGTATTAAACGTGCCATCCATGTTGATCAAACCAGCATTAAATTTTGTGATGAGGAGATGATTAATAACTTCAAGTCGATTGAATTGCTTGCGCCTTATTTGGACTCTAAACTTGCTGAAATTAATGCGGCTAATGCGGATAAACATACCAATATGGAAACATTGGTGAACGGGCGACGTTTAACGAATATTGGTAGTTTTCGCGCCTATATGGAAGCCTACTTAAGGAACCATCCGTTGATTCACGATAAGCATACTTTTCTTATCAGGCAGCTGTCACCCGGTGAGAACGGCATACCCATTGAGATTTACGTTTTTACCAATGTTACGGATTGGATAAAGTATGAAGCGATACAAGGCGATATCTTTGATCACCTATTAGCGGTGTTGGCTGAGTTTGGTTTGCAGGTATTCCAAAACCCAACAGGTAAAGACTTTGAGCAGTTAAAAAGTTAAAAGGACTAGATTCACTTCATTAAACATTGAATATCTGTATAAGTTCAGAAAGATATTGCACTATAGGGCAGGAGAATAGCGGTGCAATATCAACACATAGGTTACGGAATTAAAGGCTTCTATCGATTAGCCGGTTATGCGATAAGTAACGAGATGGATACAAGCATAAGTACAGAACGATTGAAGGTGCTAGAGTTTTGGACTAAACACGGACTTCAAGCAGCTATAGATCACAG
>LWTN01000221.1 GCA_002101225.1 Cycloclasticus sp. symbiont of Poecilosclerida sp. M
GACACCGAATAAACTTAACTGTGAGCTTCGGAATGGTGCCCCTCCACAGCAGTTACAATCCACCTTCTAATACATCGAAAACTTTCTTATCGTTCAGTTTTTCAAACTGCGTTAAACAGTGTGTGTAGTGAATTTGTTGCATGGGCGATCTTCATTCTCCGCACTATTCTCCTGATTGAGCATCATCAATTGTGTCAAAAGACTTGTATGAGTAGCGGACTAATATCTATCTACGCTTCATAACTATAATGTTGAGGATATGGCCATAAGGAACAGTGATATTATTTGAGTTAAGCATCTATTTTTTAAATACACTTATGTCAAAGCTGAAAATAAATTCTTGTATTAAAGACATCCCTGAGCCTCTTCAGGAAGTAACCGAGCGTCAGCTTTTGGTGTTTTTGGAGAAATGTGAAGAGCAAGCGGTAGATTTAAAAGTTGCAGATTCGCAGTTGGCGTTGGTTAGCCAAGCGTTTGCGATGAGCAAATTTATTGCCGATTACGCCGTCACTAGAACAGAACCTTTCTTAGAGCTTTTAAGCAGCGGGGACTTGGAGAAGCTGCGAGAGCCTGATGATATTAAAGCTGCATTAGCTTTGTTCTTGTCGTCAGTTGAAACCGAAGAACAATTAATGGCAGGAATGCGGGCTTTTAGAAATCGTGAAATGGTGCGTATTGCGTGGCGTGATTTGTTGGGTTTGGCTAGCCTTGATGAGACCTTGTGTGATTTAAGTCATCTTGCGGATGCCTGTTTAATTTTTGCCCTTGATTTTCTGTATCAAAAAAGTTGTGACTTACGGGGTGCGCCATTAGATTCTTCAGGTCGTCCAATTGAATTGGTCGTTTTAGGCATGGGTAAATTGGGTGCTAAAGAGCTTAATTACTCTTCAGATATTGATTTGATATACGCGTACTCGGAGGAAGGCGAATTCCCCGGAAAGCGCGAATACAGTTATCACGAGTTTTTTACCGCTATCTGCAAAAAACTGACGAAGGTGCTGAACGAACAGACCGCTGATGGTTTTGTATTTAGAGTTGATACGCGTCTGCGACCTTTCGGTGATAGCGGCCCTTTAGTGATGAGTTTTGCTGCTATGGAAAGCTATTACCTCGGGCAAGCTAGGGAGTGGGAACGCTACGCGATGGTTAAGGCGCGGGTTATTACAGGCGATTCTGAGACTGGTTGTGCGTTAATGAATATTTTGAATCCGTTTATATACCGGCGCTATCTTGATTACAGTGCGCTTGATTCCTTACGAGGGCTAAAAGAACAAATCAATAAAGAGAATGAGCGTAAGAGCCGAGCTAATAATGTAAAGCTTGGACTGGGTGGAATACGAGAGATCGAATTTATTGGTCAGGCGTTTCAGTTGATACGCGGAGGGCGCGAAAAGTCGCTTCAAGAACGGGGGATTCTGAAAGTTTTGGAACTGCTGGGCGAAAAAAATTGTCTCCCTTCAATGCTGACGTCGGAGCTTCAAGAGGCTTATGTTTATTTGCGTAAAGTAGAGAATAGGTTACAAGAGTACGCCGATAAACAAGCGCATAATTTACCCGAGGCTGAGGGCGATAGAATCCGTCTTGCATGGAGCATGGGTCATCAAAACTGGGATGAGTTTATGCTTGAACTCAATGCGTTCAGGAAACAAGTCCATGAGGTATTCTCTCAAGTTTTTGAAGCGCCGCATGCTGATACTGCACTTGTCGATAAGCCGGCATCTATTGCTTGGGAACAGGACGAAAAAGTTGCGATAGACGCGTTGAGTGGCTTGGGTTATGAGGAGCCAGAGGATGCCGTTGAGCAACTTGAGCAGTTCCGCCGCTCGCTCGCTTTTAAGATGGCGGGGTCGCGAGCAATAGAGGTGTTTAATCGTCTAATGCCTCTTGTGTTATCGGCGGTTGGTTGCTGTAAGTCGAGCAAAGTTGCGTTGCAACGCATCTTGGCTTTACTGGAAACGATAGCAAGGAGAACATCTTACTTATCGCTGTTACTTGAACACCCGATGGTGATATCTCAATTAGTTAAATTGTCCGCAACGAGTGGCTGGATCAATCAATTGATTGTGCGAACCCCGATACTGCTCGATGAATTGCTCGACCCTGGCGTGCTTTACGAGCCGCTATCTAAGGCCGCATTAGCGGCTGACGCTGAGATTCGATTAGCGCGAGTAGATGCACCGGATACGGAACGCGTTGTAGAAGAGTTGCTCCATTTTAAGAACGCAAATGTGTTGCGCGTTGCGACAGCGGATGTATTGGAGCTAATTCCTCTGATGGTGGTTAGCGATTATTTAACCGATATTGCCGAGGTGGTGTTGGCGCGTGTTGTTGATCATGCATGGCAATTGGTTAGCGCAAGCTCGGGTGTGCCCGAGGGGCAGTCCATTGATAAGGTCGGTGGTTTTGCCGTGATTGCCTATGGAAAGATGGGCGGCATTGAACTGAGTTATAGCTCAGATCTTGATTTGGTCTTTTTGCATAATGGCAAAGCAGACGGCCAGACAAATGGCGAGCAGCCCATTTCTGCGGAGGCTTTTTATACGCGACTAGGGCGACGTATTATGACAATCCTCAATAGTCACGAAGTGGGCGGACGTCTTTACGAAGTTGATATGCGACTAAGGCCAAGTGGGAATTCGGGTTTGCTTGTTAGTAATTTAGATGCGTTCGAGTATTACCAACAAAATACAGCTTGGACGTGGGAGCATCAGGCCTTGGTTCGCGCACGTTTTGTTTCTGGTGATTCAGTTGTTGGAGAAAGGTTCAGCGGGATTCGTCTGGCGGTGCTGCAGAAGGAGAGAGATAAGAAGCTGCTCCAGCAAGAAGTGAAGGCGATGCGTGAAAAAATGCGTGTGGCACTCATTCACAAAGATAAGGCGATATTTGACCTAAAGCAAGGCGGTGGAGGGGTTGCTGATATTGAGTTTATCGTGCAGTTTTTTGTTTTATCGGGCGCGCTTTGCGGCCATAACAGCCTTGAATTTACCGATAACATACGATTAATAAAAGGCTTAGCGAAAGTGGGTTCTTTAACAGCCGATGAAGCAAACGGATTGGTGGAGAGCTATCGGGCTTATCGGCGTAAGACGCACCAGCTTGCGTTGCAGGAAAAACCAGCGCTCGTTGATGATGTTGAATTTGCCGAATTTAGAGAGAAAGTGACAAGCAGCTGGAGCAAAATTATTGGTGGCTAGAGTTAGGTGACACTGAGTTGTTTCAAGAACGACGGAGAGTTACTTTTTATCAAACACCTTTTTAACGGCATCAAATTTAGCGGTGATGGCATACACGTTGTGGTAACCCATTTCTTGTAACCGTGCAGCGGCGAGTGAAGCGCGGCCACCGCCACCGCAATGGGCTAAGATGGTTGTGCTGGGTTCCGTGGAATGGTTCTGAATTATCATTTCCAGAAGGCCGCGTGGAATATTAATAGAGCCTTTGATGTGAGATGCTTCGGCTTCTTTCGGTTCGCGCACGTCTAAGATGAGTGCGCCGTCAGTTTCCTCGAACAGTTTTTAGTTTCGTTGGCATCTAAACAATGGCACTTCATCTGTGCACGGGCTATAAATTCGCTGGCAGGTATGATTATAGTTTCTTCCTGAAAAATATTAAGGATTAAGTCCTTTCCAACGTTTTACGCTGTCTGGGATAGTGATATCAAGTGTGTCTAAAGTGCGCCCCACCGTTTGGTTTACGATGTCGTTTATGGATGCTGGGTTGGTGTAAAACGACGGTACGGGCGGTGCGATAATGGCGCCCATTTCGGTTAAGGTCGTCATGTTCCGCAGGTGCACTAGGTTTAAGGGTGTTTCGCGTACCATCAAGGTTAAACGGCGCCTTTCTTTAAGCATCACATCGGCTGCACGGGTGATGAGGTTGTCCGCAATGCCATTGGCAATAGCGCCCAAGGTGCGCATTGAACACGGAGCAATCACCATGCCATGGGTGATAAATGAGCCGCTGGCAAGCGTCGCACCGATGTCTTTGTAGTGGTGTACAACATCGGCTAACTTTTGAATGGATTGCTTGTCGTGTTGACTTTCACTGCTTGCGGTTAGCGCGCCAGCTGATGAAAGAATGAGGTGTGTTTCAATACCTTCAACCGCCTGTAACATTTCGAGCATGCGTATACCGTAGATGGAGCCTGTTGCTCCGGTGATGGCGATGATGATTTTCTTTTTCATTGGGGTGTAAGCCACTTATAATGTCACGAACCTTATCGCTTATTATGATAAGGGTCAACAGAGCTTAGGAGCGGGTTAATGGACTTGCAACAGAAAAAAGAAATCATTATCGACTTCTTGAAGAAATGTAACGCTTACGGCGATGGTATGTTGGATAAATATCAACGACAATTATCAGAAGTAAATGCCAACACCGGTGCATTAAAAGATAAAATGCGCGACTGGGATACGCACAAGACGTTTAATCAAGTGGCAATTGATGAGTTAAAAACAAATGAGCTTGATGATTGGTTTGATGAATCGCAATAAATTGCTATTAAATAATTAAGAGTAAGCACATTTTGGATTCGGAATATAAAGGGCGCGTTAGCTCATTTGAGCGCATCAGCAAGTCTGTGCGATTGATTAATGTTAAGTTGACCAGCCCTACAGAAATTGAGTTTGAACCGGGGCAGTATTTGGCGCTTTTACTGCCCGATAGCGATAAGGTTTCGTATTATTCAATTGCTTCCTCGCCCCACAAAGTAGGTGAGATTGAATTGCTGGTAAAAGAAGATACGCTCGGTGAAGGCGCGTGCTATTTGTTTAGTTTGAAAGCGGGCAATAGCATAAAATTCAAAGCGCCTATGGGTGATGCCTTTTTTCGACAAGACTGCGGCCGAGATTTAATTTTCGCTGTGGGTACATCGGGTGCGAGCTATGCTAGATCTATCTTGCACTATTTAGTGGAACAAAAGCGCTTGGGGCAGCAGCAAGTTTATTACTTTATGGGTGCCTACCACGAAGATGAATTGATGGAGTCCGACTATTTTCGTCAGTTAGATGAGCAGGTCGAAAGTTTTCACTTTATTCCGGCAGTTTCACATGACCCTGAATATTCTGGTGAAATAGGGTTAATCACAGATGTGATGGAGCGCAGGTTGCTGGACAATCTTTACAATTACGATGCTTATTCAGCAGGCCCTGAAGGTATGGTTAATGCCGTCGCCGAGCTATTAATGGAGAAAAAAGGACTGAAATCAGATTGTTTCTTTTCGGATCTTTATAGTAAAAAATAACCCACAAGAATGTGGAGGATCTTTTCCATATATCAAGCGCTATTTTTAATAGCATTAATGCACTCGCCGAATCGCTTAATAACAAGTATCATTAGTTTTTAAACTTTAGTGCGTTGTTTCGGCGTGTAAAAAACGATAAGGAAATATGTTGTGAGCGATACAAAACGACAAAATTCGTATAACTTAGAAGAGTTACTCAGTTGCGGTCGTGGTGACTTATTTGGCCCGGGTAACGCGCGATTGCCTATGCCCAATATGTTGATGTTGGATAGAATCGTGTCGATTACAGAAGACGGTGGCCTGCACGGTAAAGGCCAGATTATCGCGGAGCTGGATATTAACCCTGATTTATGGTTTTTTGACTGTCACTTCCCAACCGACCCTGTGATGCCTGGGTGTTTAGGTCTGGATGCGATGTGGCAGTTAATTGGTTTCTTTTTGGGCTGGAAAGGTGGCTTGGGGAGAGGGCGTGCTTTAGGCGTGGGCGAGTTGAAGTTTACTGGCCAAGTGTTGCCAACCGCAAAAAAAGTAATTTATAGAATAAATTTAAAGCGGGTCATTATGCGTAGGTTGGTGATGGGTATTGCCGATGCGACGATGGAAGTAGACGGTAAGGTTATTTACGAAGGTAAAGGTTTACGGGTCGGTTTGTTTACATCAACAGAAAGCTTCTAATAAAGGAAGAAAATGAGACGAGTTGTTATTACAGGTTTAGGTATAGTTTCTTCACTAGGGTGTGATGCAGAGAGTGTTTCCGATTCACTTAAAACTGGAAAATCCGGCATAAGTTTTGTAGAAGCCTATAAAAAAAAAGGTTTTCGGAGCCATGTTGCGGGCGTACCAGTTATAAATTTAGATGAATTAATTGACCGTAAAGCCCGGCGCTTTATGGGTGATGCAGCGGCGTTTGCTTATGTTTCTATGCAGCAAGCAATCGATGATGCAGGCTTAACGGAAGAGGAAGTTTCTAACCCTAAAACGGGTTTAATTATGGGTTCAGGTGGCGCTTCGACTAAAAATGTCGATGATGCTATTAACTTGTTAAACACCAAAAGTATTCGTCGTGTGGGGCCGTATATGGTACCAAGAACGATGAGCAGCACGGTGTCAGCTGGGTTGGCAACCCCTTACAAAATTAAAGGGATTAATTATTCAATAACGTCGGCTTGCGCGACAAGCGCACATTGTATTGGTAACGCTATGGAGCTTATCCAGTTAGGTAAGCAAGATCGTGTGTTTGCAGGTGGAGGTGAGGAAGAGCATTGGTCACTCACGATGATGTTTGATGCCATGGGCGCGCTTTCTAGCAAGCGCAATGATGCGCCTGAAACGGCGTCTCGCGCTTATGACGCAGATCGTGATGGTTTTGTGATTGCGGGCGGTGGCGGCACTGTTGTCGTTGAGGCTCTGGACGTAGCTTTGGCGCGTGGTGCAAAGATTTATGCAGAAATAGTCGGTTATGGCGCGACATCAGATGGTTACGATATGGTAGCTCCCTCAGGTGAAGGTGCAACACGTTGTATGCAAATGGCCTTAGAAAATGTCGATGCGTCGATTGATTATATTAATGCTCATGGCACCAGCACCCTGGTGGGCGATATGGCAGAGTTAAAAGCAGTTAAAGCCGTTTTTGGCGATGAGACGCCGCCTATTGGTTCAACTAAGTCTTTGTCAGGTCATTCGCTTGGCGCGGCAGGTGTGCACGAAGCAATTTATTGTTTGTTGATGATGCAAGGCAACTTTATAGCTGCATCGGCGAATATTGACGATTTGGATGAAGCTGCGGAAGGTGTGTCGGTAGTGCAAAAAAGGGTAGATGATGCAACCTTAAATACGGTCATGTCTAACAGTTTTGGTTTTGGCGGTACGAATGCGACTTTAGTGATGCAGCGTTACGAAGATTAAAGCTTGAGTAAAGGGATTAAAAAAGCCGGTCTTTTGACCGGTTTTTTTGTGTTCATTAAACGAGTATTTATTTAATATTCAGTAGTTCCATTTCAAATATTAAAGTTTCGTTTGGCCCGATTGAGGCGCCAGCGCCTTGTGCGCCGTAAGCTAAATCAGACGGGATAAAGACTTTCCATTTAGAACCAATGTTCATCAATTGCAGTGCTTCTTGCCAGCCTTTAATGACGCCGTTGACAGGGAAAGTGGCGGGTTCGCCACGTTTAACTGAGCTATCAAAAACAGTGCCGTTAATGAGGCTACCTTCGTAGTGCACATCAACGGTATCGGTGGAGGCAGGCTTTGCCCCATTACCCTCATTTAAGACAACATATTGCATACCGCTTTCAAGGATCTGTACGCCTTCTTGTGAAGCGTTATCGGCCAAAAATTTCACGCCTACTTCGCTGTTACCTTGTTGTGCTTCATTCGCTTTATCTTGCATTTCTTTTTGGAAATTATGGATGACGGACTGCATCTTAGCGGGCGTTAAAATGCTTTCTTCATCGTTTAAGCTGTGCGTTAAACCTAAAACAAGCGCTTCAGTTTCTATGTCTAATTTATCTTGTTTAATGCCGCCACCAATTTGTTGACCCATGGTGTAGCTTAATTTTTGTTTATCAGTTTTCAAGGCTTTTCCTTACGTGCTTTTAAAAAACCGACATTCTACATTATTAATATGAGAGATATTGAAAAGCTAGTGCTAATAATTACTCATCCGCGCAGTGTTCAGCAGAACAAAGCGCCGTCATATTAAGGATTCGCCTAACAGAGACTAGAGGTTTTAGTATGTGAACGGGTTTTTCTATGCCTAGAAGAATCGGCCCAATGGTGACGCCATTGCTTAAAATACGTAGTAAATTAAACGAAATATTAGCGGCGTCTAAATTTGGAAAGATGAATAAGTTGGCTTCACCGCTCATCTTAGAATCGCTAATAATTTCTTGCCTTAGGTTTTCAATTAACGCAGCGTCTGCCTGCATTTCGCCTTCTACTTCAATGTTGGGGTAGTGTTTGTGTAGGATGCGTACCGCTTCAGCCATTTTTTTTGATTCCTCATCACGGTCACTGCCAAAATTGGAGTGCGAGAGCATGGCCGCTTTTGGGGCCATACCAAACCGTTGCACATATTCTGCAGATTGTAATGTCATAGCAACTAATTCTTCCGCGTTGGGGTTGCTATTGACCATGGTGTCACAGAAGAAATAAACCCCTTTAGGTAGTGCAATCGCGTTTAGCGCGGAGAGCTTCTCCACGCCAGGGGTTTTTTCTAGAATGTCGGTGATATGTCCAAGGTGACGGTGGTAATTACCTACCATGCCGCAAATCATAGCGTCCGCCTTGCCGAGTTTAACAAGCAGCGATGCCAACACAGTGGCTTTGGTGCGCACATAGTTTTGGGCGAGTGTAAGAGAAACGCCTTTCCGGTTTTTAGTCTGGTGATATAAAGCAACACACTCACGGAAGTGCGGATTGTTGTCGGGCTCGATAATCTCGATATCGTTTTCAACATCAATGTTTAAACTTAATCTGGCAATGTAGGTGGCGATAACTTTTTTGCGGCCAACTAAGATAGGTTTTGCGAGCTCACCATTGAGTACTTCTTGAACCGCACGCAGTACTTTTTCGTTCTCTCCTTCAGCGTATACAACGCGTTTTGGGGTCAGCTTAGCGCGCTCAAAAATGGGCTTCATCACCATCCCAGAACGGTAGACGTAACGTTCAAGCGTTGCTCTGTATTGTGTGAAATTTTCTATCGGCTTAGTTGCGACACCGCTATCCATTGCCGCTTTTGCGACGGCGAGTGGAATTTCTATAATGAGGTTTGGGTCAAAGGGTCGAGGAATTAAATACTCAGGGCCAAATACAGGAGCCTGTCCCGCATAGCTATCGTCAGCTTCTGCAGTTTTCTGTGCTAATGAGCACAGTGCACGAATACAGGCCAGTTTCATTTCTTCGTTGATGGTCGTCGCGCCAACGTCTAAAGCGCCCCTGAAAATATAAGGAAAGCATAAAACGTTGTTCACTTGGTTTGGGTAGTCTGAGCGACCCGTTGCGATAATGGCGTCGTCTCTTACTTCTTTGATTTCTTCCGGCAGAATCTCAGGCGTCGGATTGGCTAAGGCGAAAATAATAGGTGATGCGGCCATTTGTTTGACCATTTCCTTTGTCATCATGCCTGCGCGTGATAGACCTAAAAATATATCTGCACCAACAATCGCTTCTGCGAGTGTTCTTATTTTGGTTTTAGCGGCATAACGCTGTTTACGATCGTCCATGCCTTCGCTCCGACCGTTATAAATAATGCCTTTGCTGTCAGCGACTAGAATATTTTCTTGCTGTAATCCCATTTCGACCAGCATGTCTAAACAGGCAATACCCGCAGCGCCAGCGCCGGACGCGACCAGCTTAACTTGGGAAATATCTTTTTTTGCTACTTTTAGGCCGTTAATAATGGCAGCAGCAGTAATAATAGCGGTGCCGTGTTGATCGTCGTGAAAAACAGGAATATCGATTTTTTCACTGAGTTTTTTCTCGATAAAAAAGCACTCAGGGGCTTTAATGTCTTCAAGGTTAATACCGCCAAAGGTCGGTGCAAGACTGGCGACGATGTCGACAAATTTATCGGGATCTTTTTCGTTGATTTCAATATCAAATACATCAACGCCGCCAAACTTTTTGAATAAAACGCCTTTTCCTTCCATGACGGGTTTAGAGGCTAAGGGGCCAATGTCGCCTAGGCCTAAAACAGCTGTGCCATTGGTTATAACGGCTACTAAGTTACTGCGTGATGTATATAGTGCGGCGGCTGCCGGATCTTTTGCAATTTCAAGGCAAGGTTCTGCAACGCCGGGGGTATAGGCTAAAGCGAGGTCAGTTTGGTTGCTGAGTGCCTTAGTTGCAACAACCTCAATTTTCCCAGGTTTAGGGTATTGGTGATAGTGCAGAGCATTTTTAATGGACTTGTCAGGCATAATGGAATTAATTTTAAAAGGGCTGATAGGATGCGACGCATTATACGTTAAACTAAATCATGATTTTTCTCGACTTGCCGTCGAACGCTACTTTTTTATGAATGCGCTTGAAATTAAACAGTTAACAAAATGCTACAGCAATGGCCTCATTGCGCTAAAGGGCATCGACTTAGAAGTACAGCAAGGTGATTTCTTTGCTTTGCTCGGCGCGAATGGCGCTGGCAAATCAACGGCGATTGGCATTATTGCGTCTTTGGTTAATAAAACGACGGGTTCAGTTACGGTGTTTGGACACGATTTGGATGAGGAGCCCGAGGCGGTTAAGCGTTGTATTGGCTTGGTACCGCAAGAATTTAACTTCAATCAATTCGAAAAAGTGTTTGATATCGTCGTATCACAGGCAGGCTATTATGGTATTCCCCGCAGAAAAGCCCTCGAGCGAGCTGAAATTTGTTTAAAACAGCTAGAGCTTTGGGATAAAAGAAATGAAGCTTCGAGAGAATTGTCTGGGGGCATGAAAAGACGGCTTATGATTGCGCGGGCCTTGGTGCATGAGCCAAAATTATTGATTTTAGACGAGCCGACTGCAGGCGTTGATATTGAGATACGTCGCTCAATGTGGAGCTTTTTTAAGAAAATAAATAAGGCCGGAACAACCCTTATTCTAACAACGCACTACCTTGAAGAAGCCGAGAGTCTATGTCGCCACATCGCCATTATTAAGGAAGGCGAAGTGATTGAAAACACGGATATGAAAAGCTTGCTTAAAAAGGCGGATGATGAAGTTTTGGTGCTCAACCTTGAAAAGCCCGTTAGCGATATTCCTACCATCAAGGGCTGTCTAATAACGGCTATTGATAAAACAACGTGGCAGGTAAAAATTCAGAAAGAAGCTGGGATGAACGCTTTGTTTGTGGCATTGGAAGAGTTTGGTATTAAGGTAATTGGTTTGCGTAATGAATCGAATAGGTTGGAGCAGTTGTTTTTGGAATTAGTGAGAAAGAAGCAGGTTGTGGCGAATGTTTAGGCGAGAATACCTTGTTGCTTTACAAACTATTTCCTACAAAGAAATTAGGCGTTTTTTACGCATATGGGTGCAAACGTTGTTGCCGTCGACCATTACCACCACGCTTTATTTTTTAATTTTCGGCAAGCTCATCGGTTCGCGCATTGGCCAGATGCAAGGATATGACTATATGGAGTTCATCGTACCGGGTTTGATTCTGATGGCGGTCATAAGTAACGCCTATTCAAACGTCGTGTCTTCTTTTTACGGCACAAAGTTTCAGCACAATATAGAAGAAATGCTGGTCGCACCCATCCCCAGCTGGGTAATTCTTACAGGTTATATTTCAGGAGGTGTTTGTAGGGGTTTATTGGTGGCCATCTTAGTCACGTTAGTGTCCTTATTTTTCACCGACTTGAAAATTGCGCACCCTTTTTTGATGGTTCTGGTGTTTCTGTTAACGGGAATTTTATTTTCAGCGGCTGGCTTTATAAATGCGGTATACGCGAAGAGCTTTGATGATATTTCTATCGTACCCACCTTTGTATTAACGCCGTTAATCTATTTAGGTGGAGTATTTTATTCCATTGATTTGTTGCCAACGTTTTGGCAGAAGGTGTCTATGTTGAACCCTGTGTTTTACATAATCAATGTTTTTCGCCATAGCATTTTGGGCGAGTCAGACATATCAATAATAAACGGGCTCGCTGTTATTTTGTGCTTTATTGTGGTGTTGATATTTATCAGTTTGCGACTTTTAAATAAGGGTATTGGGATTAAGAATTAATATCCGACAGTTGAATGCTGCAGCGCAATACTGTAAAATCTCACAGCTCAGCGCTATGCATTTTGCAAGAATTAAATATCAATGAAGCGACGTGTTGTGTTAATTGATTGAGAAAATAAATTCAAATTATAAGAAACCTAATCTATGACTCATTTTAAGATTAAAAAAGGTTTGGACTTACCTATCACAGGTTCACCCGTTCAAGCTATTTCAGAGGGAAATCAGATTTCCAGTGTTGCTATTATTGGCAAAGATTACATCGATATGAAACCAACCATGTTGGTTAAAGAAGGCGATTGGGTAAAGTTAGGGCAGATTTTATTTACCGATAAAAAGACCGAAGGTGTGAGTTTCACCTCCCCAGGTTCAGGTACGGTTAAAGAGATAAATCGAGGCGCAAAACGTGTGTTGCGCACGGTTGTTATCGAACTTGATGGCGATGATCAAGTTGAGTTTTCGAAATATTCAGAAGATAAACTCGCTAGTTTAGAAACCTCAGATGTCGTTAAGAATCTGACAGAGTCCGGCTTATGGACGGCGTTTAGAACGCGCCCCTTTAGTAAGATACCTGCGCCTGCAACGAGTCCAACAGCTATTCACGTGTCGGTGATGGATACTAATCCATTAGCGGCTGACCCTAGCATTGTGATTTCGGCTGATGCGGCTGCGTTCAAAAATGGTTTAACGGTGCTCACAAGATTGTCAGAAGGTAAAGTTTACGTCGGTAAGTCAGTAGCGTCTGATGTGCCTGTGGCAGAAGGTGTTGATGTGGCTGAATTTTCTGGGCCGCATCCATCTGGTTTGTCTGGCACACACATACATTTTATTAGCCCAGTCAATGCAAATAAGATTGCTTGGACAATCGGTTATCAAGATGTCATTGCGATAGGCAAGCTTTTCACTACAGGCCATTTAAGTGTAGAACGAATAATTGCTTTAGCGGGGCCTATGGTCTCTGAGCCGCGATTAATTAAAACGCGCATCGGTGCAAATACTGATGAGTTAGTTGAAGGCCAGCTTAATGCAGGCAAAGTACGTGTGATATCTGGTTCTGTTCTATCCGGTAGAAAAGCGAACCATTGGGGTGCTTACTTGGGTCGTTACCACGTGCAACTTTCAGTGCTACAAGAAGGGCGTGAACGCCAACTGTTGGGTTGGTTAAACCCAGCGGGTAAAAAATTCTCTTTTACTAACGCGTTATTTTCTAGTTTTAATCGTAAACAAAAAATGCCGATGGACACGTCTGCACACGGTAGTCCGCGCGCTATTGTGCCAATTGGTGTTTTTGAAGGCGTGATGCCATTGGATATTTTACCTACGCAGTTATTGCGTGCACTTGTTGTGATGGATGTTGATAGTGCAGAGCAGCTTGGCGCTCTTGAGTTGGACGAGGAAGACTTGGCTTTATGTTCGTTTGTTGATTCGGGTAAGCATGATTTTGGTTTGGCGCTACGCGCTAACTTGGCACACATCGAGAAGGAGGGTTAATGTCTCGTTTAAGAAACTATTTGGATTCAATTCACCCGCATTTCGCAAAGGGCGGTGCGTATGAAAAGTACTACGCTATTTATGAAATGGTCGATACCTTTTTATATACACCAAAAGATGTCACCACAGGTACAACACATGTACGGGACGCGATTGATTTAAAACGTATTATGACCTACGTGTTCATTGCCGCGCTACCTTGTGTGGTGATGGCGATGTGGAATACTGGACATATGGCTAATATAGCGATGACCGACTTAGGTATGACATCGCTTGATTCATGGCGCGGTTTGGTCACCAATATGGTGGGTTATGAGCCGGATAGTATTCTGGCGTGTATGGTACACGGGGCGATGTATTACGTACCTATCTACTTAGTTACACTAATTGTGGGTGGTGTTTGGGAAATTATATTCGCCATCGTACGTGGCCACGAAGTTAACGAAGGGTTCTTCGTAACGTCTATGTTGTTCTCTTTGATTTTGCCTGCGACAACGCCACTCTGGCAGGTTGCTTTGGGCATTTCATTTGGTGTTGTGATTGGTAAAGAAGTTTTTGGCGGAACGGGTAAAAATTTCCTAAACCCTGCGTTAACGGGTCGTTGTTTCTTATTCTTTGCATATCCTGCGCAAATGTCTGGCGATGCGATATGGACGGCAGTCGATGGTTTTAGTGGCGCGACTGCATTGGGTATGGCTGCAATTGGTGGTTTAGATGCGGTTATGGCCTCTGGCATTACGTGGATGGACGCCTTCCTTGGAACGATACAAGGTTCAATCGGTGAAACATCAACTTTAGCCTGTTTGATTGGCGCGTGTTTCTTGTTGTATACGCGTATCGCATCATTCCGCATCATGTTGGGTGTGCTCACCGGCATGATTGTTAGCAGCACCTTGTTTAACCTTATAGGCAGCGAAACTAATCCTATGTTCGCGATGCCGTGGTATTGGCACGCAGTATTAGGTGGTTTTGCCTTCGGTGCTATTTATATGGCGACCGATCCTGTGAGTGCAGCGATGACCAACACAGGGCGTTGGATCTTTGGCCTGTTGATTGGTTTGATGGTGGTATTAATTCGTGTGGTCAACCCTGCCTTCCCAGAAGGCATGATGCTAGCTATCTTGTTCAGCAATATGTTCGCACCACTAATTGACTACTTTGTTGTTCAATCGAACATCAAGAGAAGGAGTAAGCGAAATGCCTAATGAAGATAAAAAACAATCGGCTAGAGTGTTTAATTTCTTAGCTTTACCGAACGACAGTACGGCGAAAACGTTTATTATGGCGACTTTGGTTTGCTTAGTTTGTGCGGTGTTTGTGTCGGTATCGGCGGTTGCGCTTAAACCGTTGCAAATTTTAAATAAAGAATTAGATAAGAAAAAGAATATCCTTCAAGTGGCTGGTTTATATCAAGATGGCGATGATATTGAGGCAGCGTTCTCTAAAATTGAAATTAAACTAATTGATTTGGCGACGGGTGAATATTCAACTGAACTCGATGCGGCAAGCTACGACGAAATAAAGGCGGCAAAAGACCCTGCGCTTAACGTCAAAATTCCAAAAAATAAAGATTTTGGTAGCATAAGAATGCGTCCTAAATTGATGCCTGTATACCAGGTAAAAGAAGGCGGTGTAGTAACGCAGCTTATTTTGCCCGTTAATGGTTATGGCCTGTGGTCGACCCTATATGGGTTTTTAGCGGTAGAAAATGACGGTCAAACCATTGTTGGCCTAAGTTACTACCAGCACGCTGAAACGCCGGGCTTAGGTGGAGAGGTAGACAACCCGAAGTGGAAGAAAATTTGGGTGGGTAAAAAGATATATGGTGACAACGGTGATGTAGCCATCAAAGTTGTTAAAGGGGCTGTTATTCCTGGTGTCAGGGGTGAAGAGTTTCAAGTGGACGGCTTAGCGGGTGCAACGCTGACGAGTCGAGGCGTGAGCAATATGCTGGCCTACTGGATGGGCGCTGAAGGTTACCAAAAGTACTTGAATAAAATTCAGGCAAACGGAGTATAAAATGAGTAATGAATCTAAAGAAATCTTATTAGACCCGTTAATTGATAACAACCCAATTGGCCTGCAGGTCTTGGGTATTTGCTCTGCTTTAGCGGTTACAACAAATTTAGGCACAGCGCTGGTGATGAGCCTTGCACTAACCGCGGTAACGGCGTTCTCGAACCTCTCCATTAGTATGATACGTAACCACGTACCGAGTTCGATTCGAATTATTGTTCAGATGACGATTATTGCGTCGTTAGTTATCGTGGTAGACCAGGTGCTTAAGGCCTACGTATATGATTTGAGTAAACAGCTGTCAGTATTCGTTGGTTTGATTATTACAAACTGTATTGTGATGGGACGTGCTGAAGCATTTGCCATGAAAAACCCACCGGGCGTGAGCTTTTTAGACGGCATCGGCAATGGTTTGGGCTATTCAATCGTTTTGATATTTGTTGGCGTATTTCGTGAGCTATTAGGTTCAGGGAAATTATTTGGCATCGAAATTTTAACAACCGTAACGGAAGGCGGTTGGTATATGCCGAATGGCTTAATGCTTTTACCACCCAGTGCGTTCTTTATCATCGGCTTGATGATTTGGGGTATTCGTCAAATGCGACCCGCACAAGTTGAAGAGGCAGATTTTAAGATTAAAGACGTTAGCGGAACGGAGGCAATTTAATGGAAGCTTATATTAGTTTGTTTGTTCGCGCGGTTTTCGTAGAAAACTTAGCGTTAGCCTTCTTTTTGGGCATGTGTACTTTCTTGGCAGTGTCCAAGAAGGTGTCTACAGCGATAGGTCTGGGGGTTGCTGTTATCGTGGTGCAAACCTTAACGATGCCGCTTAATAACTTGATTTATCATCACCTTTTAAAAGAGGGTGCTTTAACGTGGGCAGGTTACCCCGAAGTGGATTTGAACTTCTTGGGGCTCATCAGCTATATCGGTGTAATTGCTGCTGTGGTGCAGATACTAGAAATGACGTTGGATAAATACGCGCCCGTGCTCTACAACGCATTAGGTGTTTTCCTACCGCTCATAACCGTTAACTGCGCCATTTTAGGTGGCTCGTTATTTATGGTCGAACGTGACTACAGCTTTGGGGAAAGTGTCGTGTTTGGTCTGGGTAGTGGCCTAGGTTGGGCGCTTGCAATAACAGCGATTGCGGGTATTAGAGAGAAGCTTAAGTATTCTGATGTGCCAGATGGTTTACGTGGTTTAGGGATTACTTTTATCACGGCAGGGCTCATGGCGATGGGCTTTATGGCCTTCTCAGGCATACAACTGTAATTAAGGGTTCAACATGTTAGAAATCGGACTAGGTATTACATTTTTCACAGCCATTGTGTTGATCTTGGTTATGGTGATTTTGGCCGCAAAATCCAAATTAGTTAAACAAGGTAATGTAAAAGTTTTAATTAACGGCGAAAAGGAAGTAGAAGCTGCAGTCGGAAGTAAGTTACTCGGTGCATTAGCGGAGGCTCAACTCTTTGTTCCATCAGCTTGTGGTGGCGGCGGCACGTGTGGCCAATGTAAAGTTCGCGTTCAAGAAGGCGGCGGCTCTATGCTACCTACTGAAGGTACGTTTATTAATAAAGGTCAGGAGCGCGCTGGCGAGAGGTTATCGTGTCAGTTAACGGTTAAGCAAGATTTGAAAATTGAAGTGCCAGAAGAAGTTTTTGGTGTTAAAAAGTGGGAATGTACGGTTAAGTCAAATCACAACGTTGCGACCTTTATTAAAGAGCTTGTGTTGGAGTTGCCTGCAGGTGAAGACGTTGGTTTCCGTGCCGGTGGTTATATTCAGATTGAATGTCCCCCTCACGTAGCAGACTACAAAGATTTTGATATCGAAGAAGAATACCGTGGTGATTGGGATCACTTTAACGTCTGGCGATATAAGTCGATCGTTGAAGAAGACGTACTGCGTGCTTATTCTATGGCGAGTTACCCAGAAGAAGAAGGCATCATCATGTTGAATGTGCGTATTGCGTCACCTCCTCCGGGTGGGCCAGATGAGATTCCTCCGGGAAAAATGTCTTCTTATATTTTCAACCTAAAACCTGGTGATAAAGTAACAATCTCAGGTCCATTTGGTGAGTTCTTCGCTAAAGAGACAAAAACAGAAATGGTCTTTATTGGTGGTGGTGCAGGTATGGCGCCAATGCGGTCACATATTTTTGATCAACTCCGTCGAATTAAGACGGACCGTAAAATTACGTTTTGGTATGGCGCGAGGAGCTTGAAAGAAATGTTCTACGTGGAAGATTTCGATACGCTGCAAAAAGAAAACGATAATTTTAATTGGCACGTTGCGTTGTCTGATCCACAACCAGAAGATAATTGGGATGGGTTAACTGGATTTATTCATGAGGTAATTTTGGAGCAATCTCTAAAAGATCACCCTGCACCAGAAGATTGTGAGTTTTATATGTGTGGCCCTCCGATGATGAATGCGGCGGTTATTAAGATGCTTCAAGACCTAGGTGTTGAAGACGATAATATTATGCTCGATGATTTTGGTGGTTAATTGAAAAGTACGAAACGGCCCGTTAAAAACACATTGTTTTCAACGGGTTTTTTTATAGTTGCAGCATTCTCCTTATTAGGTTGTGACACGCAAACGGTGGCGATTATTCTTGATGGGCAGACAATGGGTACGCGTTACCATATAACCATCTCAAGCCCCGGCGATGAAGCTACGCGCAGTGGATTACAAGCGGAGATAGACTCAGTATTAACAACAGTTAATCAGTCGTTTTCTTCCTATATAGAATCGTCAGAAGTATCAGAGCTCAATCGTTATAAAGGTTTAAAAGCACACGTTAAATCGGCTGCGTTTTTAGAGCAGATCATGGAAGCGAAACGAATTAGCGAGTTAACGGACGGTGCATACGATATAACCATCGGACCGTTGGTTGAGTTATGGGGTTTTGGGCCTAGTTTTAAAGCAGATGCGGTGCCGACACAAGAAGCCGTAAGTCGTGAAAAGAGTAAGGTAGGGTATCAAAAAATTCAGATAGATTTAGAAAGTAGACAAGTAACAAAAGGAAATCCAGAGTTAACAGTCGATTTTTCATCGATTGCTAAAGGCTACGGGGTAGACCAAGTAGCGGATCTTATCGAAGCAAAAGGCTATGGCGACTATATGGTCGAAATTGGCGGCGAAATGCGTTTGAAAGGGCTGAATCCTGAAGGTATAAAATGGCGTATTGCCGTTGAAAAACCGGTGGTTAACAAAAGGTCTATACAGCGCGTCATAAACATAACAAATATTGGAATGGCGACGTCAGGTGGTTACCGAAATTTCTTTATAAAAGAAGGTGTTCAATATTCGCATACGATTGATCCAAGAACGGGCTACCCCGTTCAACATAATTTAGCATCGGTAACCGTGATGGCTGAAAAGAGTATGACAGCGGATGCATGGGCGACGGCTTTTATGGTACTAGGCGATAAAAAGGGGTACGATTTAGCCATCCAGAATGAAATTGCCGCTTTGTTTTTGGTTAATGATGGTAGCGGCGTTAGAGAAGTAATGACGCCATTATTTAAACAGGCTATTGAGAGAAAGACGTTATGAATACATTTTTAATCACCTTCGTGTTTTTTTTATTGTTCGTCGTCGTCATGGCGGTGGGTGTAATTTTTAGCAATAGAAAAATCAAAGGAAGCTGCGGCGGTTTAAATAACGTCGATGGTTTAGAAGGTGAGTGTCTGTTGTGTAATAAAAAGTGTGACAAAAAAAAGTTGGTAGAAAGCATAGCCAATTGATCGTTCTTAAAGAAGGTCGATTTAATATTAAAGGGGAATGCATGTTTAAGTCAGTTTTAGTAAAAGATTATATGGCAACAAATCTTTCTACATTCACACCGGATATGGAGATTTCTGAGGCGATTAAGTTTCTTAATACGCATAAAATTTCAGGCGCACCTGTGGTGGATGACAGGGGCAACTTAGTGGGCATGTTGTCTGAAAAGGATTGTTTGGAGGTGGCTCTTCAATCAACTTATTACGAAGATTGGGTCGGTGGTATCGTATCAGAATACATGACGCCAAACGTTGAAACAGTTGCAGATACTTCGAGCATCGTAGATATGGCGGATAAGTTCATAAAGTCAACCTACAAGCGCTACCCTGTCTTAAATGAAGAAGGCGATCTCGTCGGCCAAGTGAGTCGGAGTGACGTGCTTAGAGCCCTAGATAAACTCTGGTAGGCCTTGTCTAATACTTTTTACTGGTACGATTTAGAAACAACAGGCATCGATTCGACACGCGATCGAGTCGTACAATTCGCAGGGCTGCGAACAGATCTAGACCTTAACCCTGTTGCAGAACCGGATGTGTTTTATTGCAAACTCCACGACGATGTATTGCCTCACCCTGAGGCGTGTTTAGTCACGGGCATATCACCTCAGCTAGCGAATGAGAAAGGTTTGTTGGAGTGTGATTTTATAGCCAGAATCCAACTAGAATTTAGCACCCCTCAGACCTGCGTCGTGGGCTTTAATAGTATTCGTTTTGACGATGAGTTTACTCGAAACTTATTGTATAGAAATTTCTTCGACCCTTACGCGAGAGAATGGAAATCGGGTAATTCTCGTTGGGATATTATCGACGTCGTACGGCTCACACACGCGCTAAGGCCCGAGGGTATTCAATGGCCAAAGCGAGAAGACGGCACGCCTAGTTTTAGACTTGAATTATTAACGGCTGAAAACAATATCAAACACGAGTCAGCACACGATGCTCTATCAGATGTGTACGCAACGATCGCCGTTGCAAAGTTAATTAAAGAGAAACAACCAAAGCTTTATTCTTGGGCCTTAGCTTTAAAAGATAAGCGCAAGGCGCTGGAAAATTTGGACCTGCAAGAAAAAACTGCCATGGTCCACGTTTCTGGTAAGTATCCTGCAAGTCGACATTGTTTGGCTATTGTGTTGCCGCTTGCGCAGCACCCTATAAATAAGAATGGTGTTATTGCATACGATTTATCGGTCGAGCCTACACCGTTGTTGAATTTAGACGTGGATGAAATATACAGGCGAATGTATACAGCGACTGAGGATTTAGCAAAAGGAGAGGAACGAATTCCCCTAAAGGTTATTCATGTAAATAAGTCACCCATGCTGGCACCCGTCAACACCTTAAGTACACAAGTAGCAGAGCACTTAAATTTAGATTTACAGCAGTGCGAAGTTCATAGGAAAATGTTATTAAACGCGAATCTCGACATAAAACTGAAAGAGGTATTTTCTAAAAATGAGTTTGTAGCTGAGCAAGACCCTGATTTGATGCTATACGGGGGAGGATTTTTTAGTGCAACAGACGCCAGAAATATGGAACAGATTAGAAAAACGCCAGCAGAACAACTAGCCAGTTTAGATTTGCCTTTTGAGGATGATAGGCTGCCCGATATGTTGTTTCGATATCGTGCGAGAAACTACCCACAAACTTTGTCGGAACAGGAAAAGAAACAGTGGTTGAAGCATAGAAAATTATGGTTGATGACGGGTGGCGAAGACAAACGATTATCGTTGCCGAGGTATTTTGGAAGGCTCGATGAGCTAGTTGCTGAAGGTAAGTTTGGAGAGCAAGAGCAAGAGTTACTTGGCTTATTGATTGAATACGGTGAGCAGTTAGAAAGCGGCTTAGCGGATTGATGGCGGCGGTAGATGAAAAACAAATACCATGCAGTAGCTGATGTACTATTAAAGCTGGAAATGGAAATGCGGGCGAATTCTCTATGGACTGCAATCACCCCGTCATCAGTTGGGTTACACAGCATTCAACCTTTTTGTGTTGATACGTTGTTTTTTCATGAGTGGCTACAGTTCATCTATATTCCACAGTTGAAGAATATTGTAGAGGAAGGGCGGCAGCTTCCGAGTAGTTGCGATATTGTACCGATGGCAGAAGAAAGTTTTAAATTAACAAACAAGCGCACTGATACTATTTTGGAATTATTGGTAGAATGTGAACAAATATTAATGACCTAAAAAAGATAAACGTAAGGGAAGAAAAATGGCAGAGACAGTAGAAGAATTAACCGTCACGTATAACGATGGCGGCATAGAGACGGTTAAAGAGTTGGATAAGGTGGTTCTCTCAAAAGGTGCCTGGGCGACAATCATCTATAAACACCAAGATTGGAACCGAACAAAAGAAGAGTATGGGCCCGATAAGTATACGATTCGTCGTTACCAAAAGCGTAACGGTGAATATCAGCAAAAATCTAAATTCAATATTTCTAGCGCAGCTCAAGCGGAAGGAATTATTGAAGCCTTACATGGTTGGATAAAAGAAGCTTAGGCCGCACAGATATTCATTATATTGAATAATTAATGGAATATGTTTTTTAGAAAAATCCGCTTATATAAGACGAATAGTTGAACTAAATATTTCGTCGTATACCTATAGACTTCGTACGGTTTTTTTAAAGCGTATATAAACAATATTCAGCAGTAGCGGTTTAAATCATGTCGTTTTATTGTCTAGTTCTACGATAGAATAACCGCGTATAACTTATAACTAGGGAGTTCCAATGTTCAATCATTTGTTGCAAATTGCTTCGTTTAAATCTGGGCCACAACATTTTAAAACGCCAATTTGGGCGGTTGTGGTATGTGCACTTTTATTCGTTGTTGTTCAAGCTTATGCCTTAAGTTTGACGCCTGGCAATGACCTAATAAGAATGGTTGTTGCAAGCACGCTCAAAACTGCTGTTTTGGCAGCTTTACTGTTTGGCTGGATGAGTTCAGTGGATTGTAAACAAGATTTTTTGTCGGTCTTAATGGCTTTTGTGTTTGTTTCTCTATTGGCAGAAGTTGTCAAACTCCCTTTGACACAGATGGTCCGGGATTTGAAAGACACGGGTGATGCTATAACGGCGCTGTTAATATCTATCCCTATTTGGGCAATTATGGTTTGGAATATTTGGGTGCTTTATTATTGCGTCAAACAAGTTGCCCAACGAGGCACAGTGGAGGTTATTGTTGTCATTATTGTATTTGTGATGGTGTCAGAAGTTGCCGGGAGTGTCTTCAGTCAAGTTGGAGTGCCCATTGACTTGATGGGTTGATATGGGAATTGATATGTTACTGGGTTTAGTTCTTGGTCTTCTATTGGGTGTAATTTTTGCAGTTGTTGCAAAACAAATTCTTCCTAATGGCGATGCAAAAAGAATAAAAGAGTTAGAAGAAGAACACGAAAAGTATCGCCAGCAAGTTGACGGTCACTTCACCAAAACATCGGTGTTATTTAAAGGTATGGCTGAACAATATCGTGAAGTCTACAAACATATGGCGCAGGGCGCAGGGGAACTGTGTTCGGATGAAGCCAAAGCATCACAACTAGACTTGGCAGATTTAGCCTTACTGAGCCAACCAGACTTTACGAATAACGATGATTCAGAGGCCTTCATAGAAGCCCGTATAGAAGATGGTGTGGATACAGTATCCGAGTCGACAGCACAGACAGTGCCTCAACAGGAAATGCAAGATAATGGCTATGAATTAGATGAAGACGATGATATGGCCCTTGCAGGTGAAGTTGAAATGTCACCTGAAATGGTAGAACAGTTTAAAAATAAAACAGCGAAAAAACAATAATTCCTTAAATTATAAAGTGACAAAATAATGATTATAAAAGCAAAAACACGCGGGTTTATTTGTACCACAGCGCATCCAAAAGGCTGCCTTGCTAATGTTCAAGAACAAATTGATATAACGCAGAAATTCGGTGAAATAGCTAAAGGGCCGAAACGTGTGTTGGTCATCGGTTCATCAAGTGGTTATGGTTTGGCGTCACGTGTTGTTTCAGCGTTCGGCTCAGGTGCTGCGACAATTGGTGTTTTCTTTGAAAAACCAAGCACAGAAATAAAGACGGGCACGGCAGGTTGGTACAACATGGCAAGCTTCGATGCGCTAACAAAGAAAGCGGGCTTATATGCAAAACACGTTAACGGCGATGCGTTTTCACATGAGGCAAAAGGCAAGACAATAGAACTCATTAAAGAAGAGATGAAGCAAGTTGATTTGGTTATTTACTCTCTTGCATCACCGGTACGTAAATTGCCTGACACGGGTGAGCTCATACGTTCGTGTCTAAAACCCATTGGTGAAACGTACCGTTCAACAGCGATTGATACGAATAAAGATGTAATTTTTGAGGCAGAAGTAGAGCCTGCTACTGAGCAAGAAATTAAAGACACGACAACCGTAATGGGCGGCGAAGACTGGGAATTATGGATGAACGCACTCGCAAAAGCGAATGTGCTGGCAGAAGGTTGTCAGTCTATTGCGTTTAGTTATATTGGCACCAGCATCACGTGGCCTATTTATTGGGATGGCGCACTGGGTAAAGCGAAAATGGACTTGGACCGCGCGGCAAAAGCGATTGATGGTCAGCTTAAATCACTAGGTGGTCGTGCAAATGTAGCGGTTTTAAAGTCCGTGGTCACGCAGGCCAGCTCTGCGATACCGGTTATGCCGCTGTATATATCAATGGTGTTTAAAGTGATGAAACAAGAAGGGATTCATGAGGGCTGTATCGAGCAGATTAATCGTTTGTTTAGAACACAACTCTACCACGCAGATGGTTTAACAAGTGTTGATGATACTAATCGAATTCGTTTAGATGACTGGGAATTGCGTGACGATGTACAAGATGCGTGTCGTGAAGTTTGGCCGAAAGTGACGACTGAAAATCTCTTCGAGCTAACCGACTACGCAAGCTATAAAGAAGCCTTTTTAAACCTATTTGGGTTTGAGATTGATAGCATAGACTATGAGGAGGATATCAGTCCTAATGCCGTGTTTGAGGTGGAAGAGCTTTAGTCAGCTGCTTTGAGTAATAATAGCGCCCATATTATTGTTTTAGGTAATGAGAAGGGGGGAACAGGTAAGTCCACCCTTGCGATGCATATTGTTGTCGGCCTGTTGCAAGATGGGAAGAAGGTCGGGGTTATTGATTTAGACGCACGTCAAAAGAGTACGACGCGGTATTTAGAAAACCGTTTTGCGCATCAACAATCTGGACATTCAGATATTGAAGTGCCGAAATTCACGACGGTAAGGCAGTCTCAGGCTGAGTCCATTAAAGCGCGTGAACAAGAAGAGCAAACATCTTTTCACAGTGCGCTAAGTCAATTTAATAGTAAAAAAGATTTTATTATTATCGATTGCCCCGGTAATGATACTTATCTATCACGTTTAGCCCATGCATTGGCCGATACACTCATCACACCGCTTAATGATAGTTTTGTTGATTTAGATCTTCTAGGTCAGGTATCACCTGATGATTATCAGGTAAAAAAAATTAGCTTTTATAGTGACATGGTTTGGCAAAGCCGGAAGTACCGATCAGCCAGTGGTAAGCCCCCGATGGATTGGGTCGTGGTGCGTTCCCGATTAGCGTCAATAGAATCGAGAAATAATAAGCGTGTACATGCAGCGCTTGAATCTTTACAAAAGCGTGTCATGTTCCGTTATGTGCCCGGAATTTATGAACGGGTTGTTTACCGAGAGTTATTCCCAACGGGTTTAACCGTTCTTGATGATAAGAAAGTTAACAATTTGTCGCATGTTTCTGCAAGAGAAGAAGTGCGAACTCTTATCGAGAACCTTAGGCTGTATTGATAGTGTGTCGAACTTATTAAGTGAGGAGCAACAAGAACGGGTGCGGCTAGAAACACAGCGTTTTATTAGCCTTGCAGAGAGCATGTATAAAAAAAATTCCCAACAATTTCTGTTGAATTTGATTTAAAAGGGCACACGGTGGGTATGTACAAACATATTCATGGGCAGCGGCAGATACGCTATAACGCAGCAATATTTGCTAAATATTTTGATGATAATTTAGCCAATACAGTACCGCATGAAGTTGCACACTATATTATTGATATACAAAACCAAGGTTTTTGGCGTTCTCGTGTTCGCCCTCACGGGGTTGAGCGGGAAACCTTAATGAAAGAATTTGGTGTGGATGCCAGTCGAACGGCGAGTTATGACATGGGTGATAAGGTCACTAGAAAATACACTCGAATCGCCTATGCCTGTACGTGCCAACAACACCAGCTCGGCATTCGACGTCACAATAAAGTTGTACGAAACACAGCGAGTTATTACTGCCACCGGTGTGGTGATGCTCTAAAGCCCGTATGAGTTGGTTTGTTTATATTATAGAGTCAGATGATGGCAGCTTGTATACGGGTATAACGACAGACTTACAAAGGCGTTTCAAGCAGCATAGCATAGGGGTTGGTGCAAAATATTTTAATGGTCGATCCCCTGTAAAGTTTGTTTATACAGAAGGCGATCACGATAGGAGTAGCGCCAGTGTTCGAGAGTTTGAAATTAAGAAGCTATCTCGTTTAGAAAAAAAGCAGTTGATTCAACGTAAATTGTTAGAATATCAATAACGCTTTTCTGCTGAATCTGGCTGAGTTTTAAACAGCCTCAATAGCCACATATACTGCATAGGGTACTGCCTAATCATCTTCTCATAACTAAGGTTCATAGCTTTTGCGTGTTCCTCATTAGGCCGTTTTGTGTCACAGTCTATGGCTTGGCCAACAATAACTTTGTACTTGCCCAGCTCTTCATCAAAAAAGGTTAAGGTCGGAAGACGCACTGCATTTGCAAGTTTAGCTATTCTTGTAGGGGTGTTTAGAGTGGCTTTCTGCACACCGAAAAAGGGTGCGAAATCCGAGTATTTCTTACCGTGGTCTTCATCGGGTAAAAAACCTAACATTTGTTCGTCTTTCAACTCTCTAACTAGACGCATTAAGCCTTCCTCTCTTGCGATGGTAAAAAGCATGTGTTTTTCTCTGCTACGCGCAAGTATCCAATTAATAACAGGGTTGGATAAGGGTTTATATGATCCATAAACTTTATACACACGACATATTGTAATAGTTGCAAATTCTAAAAACACGCTATGCCCGAGCAAAATCATAATGTTTTTATTTTCTTTAAGTGCGTTATCGATATGTTCTTTCCCTTCAAAAATCACTTGTTTGTAGAGACGCTTTTTGCTCGCAAAAAACAAAAAACTGTATTCAATTAGGGCGCGGCCGTACCAAGAAAAGTGCTCTTTAACGGACTCTTTTCTTTGTGCCTCATCGAATTCCGGAAAACATAATTCTAGATTAGTGTTGACGATAATACGGCGCTTTCGATTGACAAGAAAAGTTACAAACCCGACCCCTTTACCAATAATGTGACGTACCCTGATGGGTAACCAAGAAATGCCGTAAGCGACACTCAACATAAACCATGCGAACCAATATTTAGGGTGAAGTAGGGCTAAAGAAAAGGTTGAATATTGTGTGTCGGCCATAATTTATAGTGGGTTATAGAAAAAATAAATAAATCAGTAAAAGATAGAACGAATACTGTACTAAGTAATACAACGGCTTATTGACGACCTTAAGCTTCGAAGTAATGACACGCAATTGGTAAATATAAAAGAAGGCTTTGTTAAGCAAGCAAACCTTGTCTCCTTTCGTATTTTTTGTAGATGCCGAAGATAAGACAAAAGTGGGAAATAGTTTATTAATCCACTTAATTACAACAAACGTAACAGGGCGCTCTATATCTAAAAAAAGAATGATTGTGTTTTCGTTTGAGTTATTTTCTGCGTTGTGCATATAGGTTTCGTCAAACATCATCGTTTCTCCATCATGCCAAGAATAGACTTCGTTATCGACGGAAATGAAACAATCATAAAAATTAGGCGTGACCAGCCCTAGGTGATAACGGTAAGACCCAGCGTAAGGGTCACGATGAGCGTTTAACTTAGAACTCGGCGGTAACATATATCGCAAACATAGCGCCTTTGACGCTAGGGATAGAGGACAGTAGCTCAACTGTTTTAGGGCAAAGCTTTTTTGCCGAGTTTAAGTCAGCACCAGACCACTTTAGATAAAAGCGTTTCCAGCCGGGTCGAAAGAACGAGTTAAACCCAACGTCATCTAAGTCATCAGATGCCTTGATATGAGAGTCGTCGTGTAAGTTGATGGCCTCGTCTCGAATCATTTTCCAGCTTTCTTCTAATACCTTTACTTCAGAAAAGTTTTTGGTGTCGATATAAGCCGTATTTTTGTGTTTAGAAAATGCGTAAAACAAACAATTAATGGGCGAAAAAGGTCTGCGTGATCGGTAAATAGGCGCGTCATGTTTTTATGTTTAACCTTACCGCGGTTTTGCACATAGATGATGCACACGATAAATATCAATAAGATAAAAGGTCCCAAGGTGTCTCCCCGTTAATAATCAGTGGGCCAGCTTTAAACGCCCTATTATAAAGCAAATTTAACGCCTCACATCACCGGCATAAAAAGTAGCGCGTGGAAAAACCGGTGCCTTTTAGCGTCTAAGTACCTGTGATTGTTAGACCTTTATTTCTTGTTGTGTAGCACAGTGAATAGTGCCCCAGCCTGATGCAATACCCTTGATTGAAATTTGCTCAACTATTCGATTAGGAGAGGCCTTAGTACTTATTTGTTTTGCATCCTCCATCTAATCACCAAAGCATTGCATTATCACCGCGCTATCACAAACATAATAGCCAATGTATCCAGCGGCAAAATCTTTATATCCATATGTTTCATTAATAGAGTCAGGGGTGTTAATGACTATTACATTAAGAGGGTTTCCATCAACAT
>LWTN01000222.1 GCA_002101225.1 Cycloclasticus sp. symbiont of Poecilosclerida sp. M
TCTTTGTTCGCAGGTCAATTGGGTATATTTTTTCATGTTTCACTCCTTTTTCTTGTCGGATTAAAGAGTGGTTAATATACCCTTTTGACCAACTAACGAGTGTTGCACTTATGATGTGAATTCAAGCGTTTTAAATAAGGGCGCGGGTCTTTTTACGCGTCCCAGCCAGTGTTTTTTTGCTGGCGAACTTGATGTTTTTGTTAGCTTTTTTTACTTTCAGTTACCGATGCTCTTAACCGTATAAACTTCTTTACTTGAAGGTCCATCGCTAAAAGTATCTGTGACAGTAATTGAAGTGCCTTTTATCTTGTAACGAACCTTGGAGTCCATTGTATGTGTACGCCAACGACCAGTATCTGAACCCATAAAATTTGGTTGCCATTTAATTTACACTTATATTTCCATTTTGTTTTATCATCTTGACGAACTATAGGAGAGGTAGACTGTTTCTCCTTTTGTTTGATCTACTTTTATTATCGCTGGGTCACGGCCCATTATTTTTGCGATGCCAGCCTTACAGATTTGATTTTTATTGAGTTTGCTTTTATCAGCCGCACTCGATGTTGAAATTACGATTAGAGCGAGAAACATGGAGATAAATATTTTTTCCTCAATTACAGCAAAGTGCATAAAGCTATAGGGTGATCTCCGCTATAAGGAGAAAATATTTGTAATTTCCATTTTCTCTTAAAGCTTCTTGTTTGTTTTGCCATCATATCAACAACGCCGGAACAAATGTTTCTTGCTTCGCTACCGCTTGTTGCAATTTTTGTAAAGCTAACTTATTGTTAACAGGAATTATAATTCCCTTTAATTTTCTTATATAGCGGGAATAAAATCCCTGTTAATTTCATAATAAAGCCCAAACAAGGAGTTTTTACTACCCCTGTGAGTCAAAGTTTAAACCAATGCGCTGCTCTGCGCACAACGAACACCATAATTGGTGAGTTTGGCTAATTTGTTGTTCTATCTAAGGTATTCTTGTTAGCCCGTTATAATATATGTCTATGTTTAATAATAAATCTGTTTTGCCTACAAAAGAACAAGCTTTAGCCGGGCGCGATGAAAGGATGCGAGTTTCTGATTCGCACTACGTTCATCGTGACCATTCTTTAGTGGCACCGTTTCCTGAGGGATGTAAAACAGCCGTGTTTGGTTTGGGTTGTTTCTGGGGTGCGGAACGCAAGTTTTGGGTGCTGGGCGGCGTGTATTCCACAGCCGTGGGTTATGCGGCAGGTTTTACGCCCAACCCGACGTATGAAGAGGTATGTTCTGGCCAAACTGGACATAACGAAGTGGTGTTGGTCGTGTACGACCCTGTGGCTATTTCGTACGCGCAGTTGTTAAAAACTTTTTGGGATTCGCATAACCCAACACAAGGAATGCGGCAAGGTAACGATACCGGTACACAATACCGTTCAGGTATTTATTCCGAAACGGAAGAAGAAGCAACGCTGGCAAAGCAGACGCGCGATGCGTTTCAACAGCAGTTAAACGATGCTGGGTACGGCGCGATTACTACTGAGGTTTTGCCTGCGCCCACGTTTTATTACGCGGAAGGTTATCACCAACAATACCTCGCGAAAAACCCAGGTGGTTATTGCGGTTTAGGCGGAACGGGGGTTACACCGGACTAGCTATTTTTGGCAACTCCCAATGAATAGGGGGTTTATCGTGCTGCTCTAAATAGTCATTGGTTTTACTAAAGTGCTTGCAGCCTAGAAAGCCACGGTGTGCCGACAGTGGAGAGGGGTGCGGGGCTTTTAAAACCAAGTGTTTTTGTGCATCAATAAACGCACCTTTTTTTTGTGCGTAACTACCCCACAGTAAAAACACCACGTGTTCGTTTTCTTCGGCGACGGTTCGTATGATTTTATCGGTAAAAGTTTCCCAGCCCTTGCCTTGGTGTGCGTTAGCCTCATTATATTCAACGGTTAAAACGCTATTAAGAAGCAGCACGCCTTGTTTTGCCCAGTTTACAAGGCAGCCGTGTAAAGCACGAGGGATGTTTAAGTCGCTTTCTAATTCTTTATAAATATTGATCAGTGACGGCGGGATGCGCACATCGGGTTGAACAGAAAAACATAAGCCGTGCGCTTGGTGTGGTTGGTGGTAAGGGTCTTGGCCTAAAATGACAACTTTTACATCAGGCAACGGCGCGGCTTCTAGTGCGTGAAACCAATGTGAAGAATGTGGGTAGATAACCTTAGTTTCATTTTTCTCTAGGCGCAAAAATTCTTTTAAGACGAGCATATAGGGTTGCTCTAGCTCATCGTCTAAGAAGGGTTTCCAGCTTTTTGCGTTTGAAAGAGCCATCATGAATTAGCTGATTGATGCCGCTAGTTTTTTTGCTCGATTTAACAGTTCGGTCGAATTTTCTAAACCACCGATAAAGCGTTCGGGAATACCTTGTATACCCACTTGTGCGCCGACCAGAGCACCGGTCAACATGGCCCTCGCCATGTTTTGCCCACCACCATTGATGGCGTGCAATACAGCAGATTCAAAGTCATCTGAGAAACGACTTGCTAAGTAATAGCAGGCGGGGAATTGATAATTAACGGCGCATGACATGCCGTACACGCGAGAGACTTTCCACACAGGTTGAATTAAATTTTCACGCGCTGCTTGTGCAATATTGGAGGGGGTTTCATAAGGCGTCCTGCGTTGGCAGGGCTGATTATCGTTGCTGAATAAATTTAATAGTTTATCGGATAGTTCCACATCTAGCGGGTGACCTTGTATAAGCAGGCTCAAAGCCGCGCCATAAACAACGGTTGTGGAGTGCACGTTTTCGTCACACTGCGTGAGGTGTGTATTACTTGAAATAGCCTTAGCCAGCTTTTCGGGGCAGGTTGCATAGCGCACGGCCAATGCTAAGGTTCGCTCTGCCGCTTCGGTGTTATCAGCGTAACCCGCCAGTTCACCCCATGATTTATTTTGTTGGGTGCGTAGCGCCCAGGCTTCTCTAATAGATTGGTTGGTAAAGTTGCCGGGGCCAATGTTGGGCGTTCCATCGAGCAAGGGGAATAGGCCGTTGTCTAATCGCGAGCAAAAATCGCTTTCATCGTACTCGCCAGCCGTTAGTAATGAGTCGATCAACATACTTAGGATGTTGCCAGACTGTGATGATTGACCAGCTTTCATACCGCCGTGGTAGCGATCGGGCTGTGGGTTGGTGTAATCGCTTATCCATTCACCGTAATGCTGATGCTGTTCTTCAAGGTCATAGTACCAATGAGGGCCTAACCCCAATGCATCGCCTATGTAAGCACCTATGATGGCACCGGTTGCACGGTCTTCAATGCTGATATTGGACATATTTAATTCCAAAAATAGTTTGTAAGGGTTATAGCACTTTGTTTCATATGTTGCATCTTATGAAAGAGTGGCAAGTTCTTTGGGGAACTGAATTAACCGGATAGATTTTATCCCAGTTCAATAAAACTTATGTCTTTTGGGTATAAAGCTGAATTAGTCGGATGTTTTTTATCCGGCTTAATGAAACTTATGCTCTGTGAGTATAAAATGCACGTATGAGTTTTGACGATAAAAATAGACTGCGATTTAACAAGCTACAAAAGCGTTTGCGGCGCGAAATGGGGCAGGCGATTGCCGACTACAATATGATTGAGGAGGGTGATCGTATTATGGTGTGTTTGTCGGGCGGTAAAGACTCGTACACGATGTTGGATATCCTGCTGAACTTAAAACGCAGTGCACCGATTAAGTTTGATGTATTAGCGGTTAACTTAGACCAAAAACAACCCGATTTTCCAGAGCACATTCTTCCTGAATACCTTGAGAATTTGGGTGTTCAATACCACGTGATAGAGCAAGATACTTATAGTGTGGTTAAAAGCATCATCCCAGAAGGTAAAACAACCTGCGGGTTATGTTCGCGCATGCGCCGGGGTGCCTTGTACGCCTACGCAGAAGAAAGCGGTTATAACAAGATTGCCTTGGGGCATCACCGTGACGATATTATTGAAACATTCTTCCTGAATATGTTCCATGGTGGGCAGTTGAAAGCGATGCCTGCAAAACTAAAGAGTGATAACGATAAACATATTGTGATTCGTCCACTGGCGTATTCGCGTGAAAAAGATATCGCTGAATTTGCAACGCTGAAAGACTACCCAATTATTCCGTGTAATTTATGTGGCACTCAAGAAAACTTACAACGCGTGCAAATGAAGGCGATGTTGAATCAGTGGGATAAAGCTTTTCCTGGCCGTGTGGAGACTATTTTTAATAGTATGAAAAACATCAAACCATCACAATTATTAGACGGTGAGCTGTTTGACTTCAAAAGTTTATCCCAGCAAATAGGTGTTAATAAATTACCGAGTGAGGCTCTTATTTTCCCTACAATGCAGGTCAACGAATAGCTGTGGTAGGTTCTTTTTTATCGCGTTGGATTTTGTCTTTTTGGGTAAAAGTTAAAGTTCTTCCAAAGGATGAAGACGCATTAGCCGCTTTGAAAAAACAGAAAGTTTGCTACGTTACGTATAGCGATGTCCTTTCAAAACAAATTATTTTAGAGCAAGTCTGTCGGGACGTTTCGGTGCCCCTGCCTTCCAATGGTGTACATCTTGGAGATGCAGTTGAGCCCTACGCATTGTTTGCGTTAAATCAAATTAAAAATCACGTCGCTGATGCGTCCCCCAGCCACCTAAACCGATTGATTGACGCGGTTAAAGTATCAGATGAGGACGTGTTAATTGTTCCAGTGTCCATTTTCTTTGGGCGCGGGCCGCGTAAAACAGAAGGCTTCTGGGGTAGTTTATTTACCGATGAAGGTTATAAATCCAATATTACTTCGCGCTTTCTAACGGTTCTATTTAACGGGCGTAGCACCTTGTTACGCTTCGGTGAACCCGTTTCGTTGAAAGAACTTATCGTAGAGAATCGGGAGACACAGTGCTTAACGCGCAAATTGACGAGAGTGTTGCGTGTTCATTTAGCAAGAATGCGCTTAGCGACAGTTGGGCCCGATCAACCTTCGCCAAAAAACTTAGCTAAAAAGATAATACAAACGCAGTTAGTCCAACAAGCGATTGAACGCGAAGTCAACCGAAATAAAATGACGAAGATTGAAGCTAGAAAACAGGCGCAGGCTTACGCGCTTGAAATAGCGGCCGTTATTAATATTCGCGCTGCTATTGTTTTAGAAAAAATTCTCGGTTGGTTGTGGAATAAATTGTACGACGGCATCGTGTTGCATCACTTTTCTCGAGTAGAGCGATTGTCGCGTGAGCATCAAGTCGTGTACGTGCCTAGCCACCAAAGTCATATGGATTACTTGGTATTGTCGTATGTGCTGTTTAATCGTGGCCTAGCGCCTCCGCACGTTGCTGCGGGTATTAATTTAAATATCCCTATTGCCGGACCTTGGATTAGGCGATGTGGCGCGTTTTTCCTGCGTCGTACTTTTAAAGGTAATGTGTTGTACAGCTCGGTTTTTGAAGCCTACATGGGTTATTTGGCGAGCAACGGCACGGCGGTTGAGTATTTTGTTGAAGGTCGGCGCAGCCGTACAGGGCGCAGACTTAAAGCAAAGCCGGGTCTGTTAGCTATGAGCGTCAGGGCTTATCTACGAGACCATAAACGGTCGGTGGTATTTGTGCCCGTTAATTTTGCCTATGAAAAATTGGTAGAAGGTGAAACTTACGTTAATGAGCTGAGTGGCAAGCCGAAAAAATCTGAATCGGTGATGAGTTTATTGCGTTCATTCAAAGCCTTGAAAGATAACTTTGGCCAAGTGCACGTGAATTTTGGTTCGCCTATTTATTTGGATAAAGTAGTCGAAAAAGAGTGCCCAGATTGGCGGCGTGAAAATACGGTAGACAATAAAGAACTCGTGACGAAGGTGGTCAATAAGCTAGGTGTGAAAATCATGTCGGGCATTAATGAGGCAACACACGTCAATACAATTGGTTTATTGGCAATGGCCTTATTAAATGCGCCGGAACAGTCATTATCAGAAAAAAAGTTAACTGCACAACTGGGCGTTTATTTAGCGTTATTAAAATCCAGTTCTTATTCAAAAGACGTAACGTACATCGATTTAGACGCGACGAAAATTATCGAGTACGGCGAAGAATTTGGCGTCTTAAAAAGGCAGGCGGAAGCCAAAGGTGACCGGCTATTTATTGAAGGCAGCGATGCTATTCTGATGACTTACTTCAGAAACAATATAGTGCATTTATTTGTACTGCCATCCTTTATAGCGTGCTGCTTTTTGAGTAATAAAGTGCTGACAAAAAGACAAGTCATCTATCTATTTAAGCTCGTTTTCCCTTTCTTGAAAGACGAGCTTTCGATGCATTGGAAGAACAAACAAATTACGCCAGCTGCGAGTAAGGTAATTGCGAGTTTAGTTGAACAGGGTTTGATTAAAGAATCAGGCGATAATTTATCGGTTGAAAAAGACAGCAAAGAAACCATGGCTGTGCTGTCTGGAGGCGTGCTATTAAGTTTAGAGCGTTTCTACTTAACTGTGGTCGTGCTAAAACAAAAAGGTAAGGGCGCGATGACGCGTATGGAGTTAGAGAAAGCGTGTGAAAAAATAGCAGAAAAGCTATCTGAATTGAACGGGCTAAACTCACCAGAATTTTTCGATAAAGCGCTATTTAAGGGCTTTATCGAAATGCTCTTCAATCAAGAAATTATTTGGCCAGACGAACGAGGAAAAATCACTTATGGCGAAGTTCTCAATTCAACTATTGATGATGCGGGTTTGATTATGAGCCAACAAGTTAGGAAAAATGTAAAAGGGTTGGTTGATTAAATAATCTTGCGGCTCAACTGAGCTGTTCAAAAATTCTAAATCCAGCGATGTACGTTCCAGCAGCTGATCCCAGCGTGCTTAAGAAGAATACGAGTAAGGTGCGCGACACTCTATTACGCCACCAACCGCCGAAGGTCGATGTGTCTTTTCGCAGAGTTGAAAAATCGCCCACTTGGGGTTTCCTAATCCACGCTTCGACCGCTGCGGTCACCATCCCTGCGCCAATGGTCGGGTTCAGCGACGTAATGGGGGCGGCCAAAAAAGCAGTTAATACGGTGAGTGGGTGTGCGCCCGCGATTAAGGCGCCGAACGCAGAGAGCCCGCCGTTAATAACGACCCATTCCGCGATAAGCTGCCAGCCTAAAGCAGGTGCTCTGCTAAAACCGATTCCAAACCCGATAAAGACCAGGCCCACGATGAGCCAGGGGATTAGCTTCGCCCAATTTTTTGAGCTAGGAATTGCCTCTAATTCGTCGATACGTTTACTGCCTTCAAGCTTATTTTCTAGATAGCTCTTAATTCCTTTTAGATGCCCAGCGCCTACAACCGCTAATATATTAGTGTGTGTGCTGCTGGCCGCTTCGATATACAGTTTATGCGCCATGTATTGGTCGCGTTCATCTACTAAGGGCTCGTAAATTTCTTTAGATGATTCTGCAAATTGGGAAAAGGTTGCGTCTAATACATTACCTTCTTTTAATTTTTCAATTTCTTTTTCGTCAATTTTTTCTGAAAATAACACGCTAGCCAGTAAGCCAGAAAAGAGCTCCATGCGTTTCCACCAAGGCACATTACCGTAGACGCGTTTAAGGGTCAGCCCAACTTCGCGATCAATGAGTAAAACGGGTATTTTTTTCTGTTGCGCCATGTTAGATGCGGCTTTCATCTCTGCACCAGGTTCTATACCGAGCTCATCGGCCATTTTTTGCTGGAAGGCTCCCAAGGCTAAACTGGCCGTTACCATCGCAGCTTTGCCGCTTTTAATAACGTTAAATAAGTCCATTCGCGCCAAGCTATCTGGGTCAATCAGCGCGTTATATCGGCTCGGGCAAAGCTCGATGGCAACGGCATCGAACTCGTCGCTAGATAAAAGAGTTTCTACCGCATCTGCACTCGCTTTCGAAACGTGCGCGGTGCCTAACAACGTGATATTGCAATCGTTTATTGCTAACTTTTCTATAGGTTGATCGTCTAAAGTGTTCAAAATAAGCCTTAATACAGTTTTGCCTTTTGCGTGAAGGGGCTAGTTTAAATCACAGTGGATTATTATCAATGATATTAAGTTCTTTCGCCCAATCTTTTGGCACCAAAAACCCCCGTTCTACCTCGGTGGGAGATTTGTCGGGTGCAAAGCCGATGACGCAAATAGGCGAGCTGTTTATAACCCAAGCAAGGTCTTCGGTTAACGTATTGAGCGGAGGTTTGCTTCGGCTTAGTTGTGAATCATGCACTGTCTGGGGTGTTAAAAAGCAAATATAAATCGATGACACAGTCGGGGATTTTTTCAGCCATGTCACTCAGTATTTCTTCGTTTTGGCTGATACTGTCTATTTCATCGTCTAATAATTCAGAACAAGAGAGTATGGGCAAAGTGAGCTCGGCGACTTCTTCGGCGTGTGATGAAAACCATAGCACTTCTTGTAAGAACACGCCTTGCATAAAACCCATAGACCAAAGTGAAACAGCATCTTCATCATGGCAGCTCAGAATGTCTGGGAAATCACAGTTTAGTAAAGATTGCTGAATATCTTTTTGTAAGCTAAGAATGGCGTCACAGGTGCTTTCGTTAACGGGTGGAGTGACAAAAATTTCTTTTAGAACGTCAGCTTGCGATAGTGAGCCAAAGCGGATAGCCAAGCTTGTTAAGAAGCCGTGCGTTTCAGTGAAACACATCGCTCCGTCATCTAGTTCGTCAGAATCAAAAAAATCGATCAAACATTCCATGGGAGAGATGTTTTTTTATTATTTAAATATAAAGCGCGTTGCTAGGTTTTGTTATGGCTACCGTCACACCAGGGTAGGTTTTTAGACTTGCCACAGCCACAAATATAGAGCCCATCGTCCTTTTCGGCTTTGTAGACGAAGGGTTTGACTCGTTCAGTCAGTTTTTTGTGGCTGCCATCGCACAATGGCTCGGTGCCTGTTTTTCCACAATGGCAAATATAGATTTCTTCGCCTTCTTTGACGGTCAGTATATGGGGAGATTGCTTGTTGTACATATTAATCCTTTGCTTGAGGTGTTCATTTGGTTAGGAATGATTTGGCCACTAGAATGCTGTAATATCGAACACTAAATCTAATGGGGTCGTAGATAAAAGTTATGGAAACTTTAACACAAGTATTAGGAAGCATTAGCAGTTTCGTCTGGGGTCCAGTGATGTTGGTGCTTTTGCTTGGAACGGGTATGTATTTGATGTTGGGCCTGTTCTTTATGCCATTAAGACAACTACCTACAGCTTTCTCCTTAATGTGGCGCGGGCGCAAGTCTGATGAGTTAGGAGAAGGTGAAATAAGCCCTTTCAGCGCGCTTATGACGGCATTAGCCGCAACCATTGGTACAGGCAATATCGCAGGTGTTGCGACCGCTATTTTCTTAGGCGGGCCGGGTGCGATTTTCTGGATGTGGATAACGGCTTTGGTTGGTATGGCGACAAAATATGCCGAAGCGGTATTGGCGGTTAAATACCGAGAGGTTGATGAAACCGGCGCGCGCGTGGGTGGGCCGATGTATTACATAAAAAATGGACTTGGTGAGAAGTGGTCTTGGTTGGGTTTTTCATTTGCTTTGTTTGGGGCTATCGCCGCTTTTGGTATAGGCAATACGATTCAGGCGAACTCGGTGGCCGATGCGCTGGAAAGCACCTTTCAAGTGCCCGCTTGGGTCACCGGCGTTGTAATGGCGATTATCGTTTATACCGTTTTAGTGGGTGGTATTAAACGTATAGGTGACGTGGCGGCGAGGTTTGTGCCTATTATGAGTGTGGCCTATATTGCTTGTGCGGGTCTGATTATTATCCAACGTATGGACGCGGTGCCATCAGCACTGCAATTGATTGTGCATGACGCGTTCTCTGGAACCGCAGCAGCGGGTGGTTTTGCCGGTGCAGGCGTGATGGCCGCGATACGTTTTGGCGTGGCGCGTGGCGTGTTCTCAAACGAAGCAGGTTTAGGCACAGCACCAATTGCGCACGCGGCGGCGAAGACTAAAGACCCCGTCACGCAAGGTAAAATCGCGATGCTGGGCACCTTTATAGACACCATTATTGTGTGCACCATGACGGCGCTGGTAATTATCTTAACGGGCACATGGACCAGTGGAGAAACAGGCGCCTCACTTTCCGCACACGCCTTCAGCATGGGTTTACCGGGTTATGGGCAGTACGTGGTCAGCATTGGTTTAGCCGTGTTTGCGTTAACAACGCTGCTGGGTTGGAGTTACTACGGCGAGCGCTGTGCGGAATATATATTGGGTGTCGGCGTTATTCGACCTTATCGTATTCTTTGGGTGCTGGCGATACCCGTCGGTTCGATAATGAATTTGGATTTATTATGGTTAATAGCGGATGTGCTAAACGGCCTGATGGCGATACCTAACTTGATTGCGTTGTTACTGTTAAGCCCCGTTGTCTTTAAGCTAACACGGGGAAACTAGGCGCTAATGACTTGTTGTGTAGAGGATTTGTGAGTGTGCGTGGTCAAATAAAAACTTAACCACTTATCGAGAAAATAATTTAGCACCCATTTGTTATCCATAATTTGTTTTGGCGTCAATATACTCGTGTCGCTGAAGACAGGCGTTAGATGTTTAATGTCGAGCACGTCAACTGATTTCGTGTCGAGGTATAAGCGGCATTTAATGCTGGAGCTTACCACTTTACTTTTAGTGTCGCGCACAACGAGTTCGCAGTGCAGGGTGTAAGGGCTTTTTTCAACCCGTATGATGTATAAGGTATTGTTATCGAACAAGCATTGGCTGGCTGCGGCTTCTAAGTAAGGTAAGTTGGGCACCAAGCGCAGTAGTCGAGCGTAATTTTCTTCGCATAACGTCTGCAAGCAAAACGATTTATTGACAGGATTTAAAAAGCCCATAATACGCCTTATTCTAAATAACTCGCTTGTGAGCTATCTGTCTCCCAAACGGTAACTTCTTTTACAGGAAAGTCACCTTGCTTAACGTGCTCAAAAATCAGTTTAGCTAAGAATTCTGCCGTCGGGTGCTCGTCAACGACCATCACGCGCTCTTTTTGTTGCTGCAGTATTGGTAACAAGGGGTCGTCTTTATGCATTAAGAAATTATGGTCGAGCGTATCGTCTATCCATTTTTCTGCGTACGCCTTCAAGTCAGCAAAGTCACAGACCATACCGTTATAATTTAGTTTTTCTGTGCACAGCGTGATGCTCACGCGGGCAGAATGTCCGTGTAGGTGGCGGCACTTGCCAGCGTGGTTCATTAGCCGGTGACCGTAACAAAAATTCAGGTCTTTTGTGATGGAGTACATAGTTAAGCTTCCTTAGTTAAAGACTTATTAAACGCCTTTTAAACCTTCAATGGCCACAGCAACTTCGTATTGATTATCAGCTATTTTATTTAGTCGTTTTGTTTCTACGAGCGCATGCAGGGGTAGGGCGAGCGGCGCATCGGATTGGATGTTGATGCTCAAAGCCGTACCAACGGCAATCGCTTCGTGTGTTCTAAATAGCAATCCTGTGGCGCTTAAATTAATGCAGCTAGCTTCGTTAATTTTTGTTGAGCCTATGTGTTTGTACGTTATGGCAATGTCAGCGATGTTTCGTGGGAACGCTCTTTTATCATCTTGTTCTGACACGCATGAGCTCCTAGTAACCTTGATAAATTGTTTTGTGATGTAAATCTTAGCTTAAATTATACAGAGATGGCGCTTTGGTAGGAGCTAAAAATAGCGTTTCAGCATGCGATGAGTGGGTTATCTATACGGACTCGAATGGGCATATAAACTTGAAATATAGGGATTTTTTTGGCAGAATCCAGTATTGTTTAGTGAGTTTAAAAACTTACCTGACGATGAGGAGAGGTGAATTTGAATTTGCAAGTCACCATCATAAATTTGAAATTAAGTTATCGGAGATGAAATGAGTCAGAAGGTTGCATTAGTTACAGGCGGTACAGGCGGTATTGGTGAAGCGGTATGTCAACGGTTCGTTCAAGACGGTTATAAAGTAGTTGCTGCTTATAACAACAAAGAAAAAGCTGAAGCATGGAGAGTTACTCAAAAAGAAGCGGGCTTCGATATCGAAATTGTTCATTGTCCAGTGACTGATTTTGAAGCGTGCGGTGCTGCTATCAAATGGGTTGAAGACAACGTAGGCCCTATCGATATCTTGGTCAACAACGCGGGTATTACGAAAGACGGCATGTTCAAAAAAATGCCTATCGAACGTTGGGCTGCAGTTATCGATACCAACTTGAACAGCGTATTCAACATGACGCGCCAAGTTTTTGAAGGCATGGTTGAACGTGGCTTTGGTCGCATCATCAATGTTTCATCATTAAACGGCCAAATTGGCCAAATGGGTCAGGTTAACTATTCTTCTGCAAAAGCGGGTATGCACGGTTTTACTAAAGCATTGGCTCGTGAAGTTGCGCGTAAGGGCGTTACAGTGAATACAATTTCTCCAGGCTATGTTGCAACACCGATGGTGATGGCGATTGATGAAGAAATTCTTAAGAAAATTGCTAACGGAGTTCCATCAGGTCGTTTATGTAAGCCTGAAGAAATTGCCCACGGTATATCATTTTTAGCCAGCGATTTGGCGGCTTATACAACAGGCTCTGACTTAAGCATGAACGGTGGTTCATTCATGCATTAAAGATTAAAGGGCAGCTTAATCGCTGCCCTTTTTTTTAAAAATAATTAGGTTTAATTTAGACAGGGGAACGGAACGAATGGCAATTGAAAAGATTTATAAAGTAACAGATGAAGTGGCAAAACATGCGCACATTGATAAAGCGTTATATGAAGCTGAATATAAACGTTCAATTGACGATCCTAATGGTTTTTGGAATGAGAAGGCAAAAGAGTTCTTAACGTGGTCTAAAGAGTGGGATACAACGGTTGAGTATGACTTTCCTAAGGGTGAAGTTAAGTGGTTTAAAGGCGGCAAGCTAAACGTTAGTGTTAACTGCTTAGATCGTCATTTAGCTACACGCGGCGATCAGCCTGCGATTATTTGGGAAAGCGATGACCCAGAAGTAGATAAAACGTATACCTATAAAGAACTGCATGCAGAAGTATGTAAGTTTGCAAACGGGCTTAAATCATTGGGCGTTAAAAAAGGCGACCGTGTTTGTATTTATATGCCAATGGTAGCCGAAGCAGCTATTGCGATGTTAGCCTGCGCCAGAATTGGTGCGGTTCATTTGATCGTATTTGGTGGTTTCTCAGCCGATGCGCTTAAAGATCGTATTGCCGACTCTGAAACAGCCCTGGTTATTGTGACCGATGAGAGTGTTCGCGGTGGTAAAGCGGTTCCTCTAAAAACAAATGCCGACAAAGCATTGGAAAGCTGCCCTCTTGTTGCAAAGATGGTGGTTGTTAAACGTACAGGCGGTGACATTGCGTGGACAGAAGGCCGCGACGTTTGGTATCACGAATTATTAGATAACTCGTTTGCAGATTGTCCGGCAGAAGAAATGGATTCAGAAGACCCATTATTTATTCTGTATACATCCGGTTCAACGGGTAAACCTAAAGGTGTGGTGCACACAACGGGTGGTTACTTGTTACACGCCGCGATGTCACATAAATATATATTCGACTATCACGAAGGTGATGTGTACTGGTGTACCGCCGATGTGGGTTGGGTAACAGGGCATTCCTATATTGTTTATGGCCCGTTGGCTAATGGTGCACAAACATTGATGTTTGAAGGTGTGCCAACCTACCCAGACGCCTCGCGCTTCTGGAGAGTCTGTGAAAAGCATAACGTTAATATTTTCTACACGGCACCAACGGCTATTCGTGCGCTGATGGCGAAGGGCGATTCATACGTTGAAGCCTGTGATTTAAGTAAGCTAAGAATTTTAGGCAGTGTGGGTGAGCCAATTAACCCTGAAGCATGGGAGTGGTACTACCATAAGGTCGGCGGCGGACGTTGCCCAATTGTTGATACCTGGTGGCAAACAGAAACAGGCGGTATTTTAATGACGCCACTACCAGGTGCGACTGATTTGAAACCAGGTTCTGCCATGCAGCCTTTCTTTGGCGTTGAATTTGGTTTGGTTGATAACGACGGTAAAGAAGTGACGGGCAATCCTGCGGAAGGTGTTTTGGTGATTAAAAAACCATGGCCGGGTATGTTCAGAACTTTATTTGGCGACCATCAGCGTTATATCGATGCATACTTTGCTAACTACCCAGGTTTGTACTTCCCGGGTGATGGCGCGCGTCGCGACGCAGATGGCGATTACTGGATTACAGGCCGTGTAGATGACGTGATTAACGTATCTGGCCATCGTATGGGCACGGCCGAAGTCGAAAGTGCTCTTGTGCTTCACCCAGCGGTTGCCGAGGCTGCAGTTATTGGTTATCCGCACGATATTAAAGGTCAAGGTATCTATACCTTTGTGACCTTAATGGACGGCGTAGAGCCAACGGATGAATTACGTAAGGAATTGATTATGCACGTGCGTAAAGAGATTGGCCCTATTGCGTCACCCGACGTGGTTCAGTGGGCGCCAGGTTTACCTAAAACACGTTCAGGTAAAATTATGCGTCGAGTCTTACGCAAAATTTCTGAAAACTTGATTGATGAGTTAGGCGATACTTCAACACTTGCGGATCCGTCTGTTGTTGATGAGTTAATTGCTAATAGACCTAATAAGTAGTCAGCAATAAGTGTTAAAAAGCCCGCATAGTGCGGGCTTTTTTTTGCAAAAATTAAGTATGAATTAAAATTTATGGAATAATGTATTAGCTATCTTTTTGCCTACGTATATGAAAAATTTACTATTTGGTTTTGCAATAACACTCATCTCGTTATCCGTTCAAGCGGGTAGTTGTTTTAAGACCCCTTACGATATCGATGATTGTAAATTGGAAGCTGAGCTTGGAAATGCAGATGCACAGTATAACTTTGGGTTAATGTATGGCTTTGGCAAGGGCGTTAAGCAAGATTTAAAGCTCGCGGCTAAATGGATTGCGCTTTCGGCAGAAAGCGGGAATGCAAAAGCGCAAAATAACCTTGCGATGATGTATGCAAGCGGACAGGGCGTTAAACAAGACTTCAAACGTGCTAGCGTATGGTTTAAAGAATCAGCTGCACAAGGTTATGCCGATGCGCAAAATAACATGGGGCTTATGTATGAGAATGGAGAAGGTGTTACTCGCAATCGAAAAGAAGCTCTCGATTGGTATAGCAAGGCGGCGAAACAAAAACACGCGGGTGCTCAGAACAATCTAGGACGGATGTACGCCAGTGGGGAGGGTGTTAAGCAAGATTATAAGAAAGCCGTAGCGTGGTTTAAAAAAGCGGCACAACAAGGCATGGTAAGGGCTCAGAGAAATTTAGGCCTAATGTATGACAAAGGAAGAGGTGTAGAGCAAGACGCTAAACAAGCTGCGACCTGGTACATCAAGGCAGCTAAAAAAGATGATGCGCAAGCGCAAAACAATTTAGATGCGCTTTATGCGAGCAGCCAAGGGGTAACAAGAAATTTAAAAACAGCATTTGAGTGGTATTTGAAAGCGGCTAAGCGAGGCGATGCACAAGCGCAGAATAGTCTTGGGATGATGTACGAAGGTGGCAGAGGCATTGTTAAAGACCCAAAAAAAGCAGTTGCTTGGTACACAAAATCAGCAAAGTTAGGGTTTGCCGATGCTCAAACTAACTTAGCGATTAGTTACTTCAGTGGTAAAGGGGTTAATAAAGATTTTGAGCAAGCAATAAAGTGGTTTCGCCAGGCAGCAAAGAAGGGGAGTGTAAAAGCGCAAGATAACTTAGCTACGATGTATGCAAACGGCGTAGGCGTGAAGCAAGACTATGAGATGGCTGGCAGCCTGTTAAAAGACGCAAGCGCAAGCGGTAATGCCCAAGCTACGAAAGCTATTAGTAAAAAGCTAAAAGCTCATAACACACAGGCGCTTGGAGAAGGTTCGAGGATACGTGCTAATTAGAGTGTACTTAATAAGATTGTTTGAAGGCGCAAAAAAGCCCGCTTTAAAAGCGGGCTTTTTTATTAGTAGAGTTCTATTCTTTAATGGGAAGTGAGGGGAAATCCAAGCCAGCCATTTTCTGCATAACACGAATAACTTGGCAGCTATAGCCAAATTCGTTGTCGTACCAGAGGTAAAGAACGCAAGAATCGCCTGAGGCAATCGTAGCCTTAGAATCAATAGTGCAGGCCTTGCGCGCGCCAACTAAGTCCGTCGAAACGATTTCGGTTGATGTTGTGAAGTCAATCTGTTCACGCATCGGAGAATGCAAAGCTATTTCACGCAAAAAGCTGTTCAAAGATTTTTTGTCTGTTTCTTTTTTTAGGCTAAGGTTCAAAATAGCCATAGAAACATTAGGCGTTGGAACGCGAATTGCGTTGCCTGTAAGCTTGCCTTCGAGTTCAGGCAAAGCCTTAGATACGGCCTTAGCCGCGCCTGTTTCGGTTATAACCATATTAAGCGCTGCAGCGCGGCCGCGACGTTCACCTTTGTGGTAATTATCGATTAAATTTTGATCATTAGTGTACGAATGAACCGTTTCGACGTGACCTTTGATAATGCCATACTCATCGTTAATGGCTTTTAAGGTAGGTGTGATGGCATTGGTCGTACAGCTTGCAGCAGAAATTACTTTATCGCTCGGACTAATGTCATCGGTGTTGACACCGTAAACGATATTTTTAACGTCTTTGCCTGGCGCAGTTAATAACGTTTTTGCCGCACCTTTAGCTAAAAAGTGCTCGCTTAATTGAGCCTCATCACGACGAATACCCGTGTTATCCACGATCAAAGCATCTTTAATGCCAAACTTTGTGTAGTCGATTTCTTTTGGGTGGCTGGCGTAGATGACCTGAATCAAATTGCCATTCGCTAAAATAGTGTTGTTTTCTTCGTCTACCTTGATGGTGCCTTTGAATGAACCATGGACAGAATCACGGCGTAGTAGACTGGCGCGTTTTTGTAGATCATTGTCTCCGCCTTTTCGCACAACAATTGCGCGCAAACGCATTTTATTTCCTGAGCCCGTACGCTCAATTAATAAGCGAGCCAATAAACGGCCAATACGTCCAAAGCCATACAGAACCACATCAGTAGGTTCAGCTTCGATTTGTTTTTTAATGTCACGAATATGCTCGGCAAGTTTGTCGGTAAGGAAGTCATCAATAGATAGCTTGCGCTCATCTTCTTTATATTGCACAGCGAGTAGCCCAAGGTCGATGCGAACAGGACCTAATTTCATGTGCTGAAGAGCGGTTAATATTTCAAAGCTATCTTGAATGGCCAATTCAGTTTTTTCAAACTGACGTACATAGCGGTGTAGCTTAAGTAAAGTAATAGGCGAAGCGTTAATAAGCGTCCGGCCGTAAATTTTTAGAACAACACCGCTGCTGCGGTATATTTTGCCAATAATAGGCACCATGGCCTCAGCGATTTCTTGTCGCTTTTCCCACACTTTTAAGTATTCGTTGTGCTGACTTTTACTCATTTTTCTATGGCCTTATGTGCTTTTGGTTAAAAGCGGAATTATATCATTTTATGGGGCTACAGATGAAGTGCGCAGTAGCTTTTCCCGAGTGTGCGTACGTAGAGAGTGAAGTGCTTCTTATATATGAAGCCAGGTTTTAATAACTACGTTGAATGGAGAACAAGGCAAGTTGCTCCATCGCATCTTTGTGTTGTGAATCAGCTATACCGCTCAGAGCGGCAATTGCTTTTGTTGCTTCGTTTTCAGCAAATATCTCGGTGTACTCAAGAGAGCCAGAGTCTTTTAAAATATTTAATATATCCGAATAAGCCGACCTATCACCTTCTTTGATGGCCTTTTTGATAAGTTGAGATTGGCTTTCAGTGCCGTGTTGCATGGCGTGGATCAGCGGCAAGGTTGGTTTTCCTTCAGCTAGGTCATCACCTAAATTTTTCCCCAATTCTCCGGGGTCGGCGATGTAGTCCAACATATCGTCCATAATTTGAAAGGCGTTGCCGAGGTGTAAGCCGTAAACCGCCATAGCATTTTCTGTTTGTTGCTCGGCATTGGACAAAACAGCGCCCAATTGAGTTGCAGCCTCGAATAACTTTGCTGTTTTACGGTGGATGACCTCTAGGTACTTTTCTTCGCTGGTATCTGGGTTGTTTATATTGAGTAACTGCAGAACTTCGCCCTCTGCAATGGAGTTTGTGGTGTGGGACAAAATATCCATTACCCGCATCATATCGAGGCTAACCATCATTTCAAACGCTCTGGAATAAAGGAAGTCACCGACCAAAACACTGGCTGCGTTGCCCCAAATAGCATTGGCTGTCTTCTCCCCGCGACGCAGGTCTGATTCATCAACCACGTCATCGTGTAAAAGTGTCGCGGTGTGAATGAATTCGATAACAGCGGCCATGACCGTGTGATTTTCACCTTGATAATTGAGTGCGTCAGCCGAGAGAGCGACTAGCATAGGGCGCAAGCGTTTACCGCCACTGTTGACGATATGGAAGCCAATTTGATTGATTAATACAACATCAGAGCTCAGTTGCTTAAGTATCTCTTCGTCAACTTTTTGCATGGCAGGTGCCATAAGCTGTTGAATTAGCTTAAAATCTACCTTGCTTTGGGTGTTTTGTGCTTGGGTAACGGTAAGGCTCATCTTGAAAACATCATTAAGAATAAATAAACAGACATGTTAAATAGTAGGGTTGTAGGATAACAACTGTCAAGAAAACACCAAACTATATTGAAATATGATTGACCAAATAGGGTGTAAAGGATAGAATTCGCCTCTTTTTAAAACCCCACCAATTTAGGGAGTTTCGAGCAAATGTACGCGGTAATTCAAACAGGCGGTAAACAATATAAAGTCGCTAAAGGTGATTTTCTAAAAATTGAAAAGCTAGAGGCAGAAGTTGACAGTAAAGTGACTTTCGACTCGATTTTATTAATCAATGGCGATGGTGGGCTTAAAGTGGGTACGCCGAACATTGATGGAGCAACTGTTACAGCAACAGTGAAAGCGCAAGGTAGACTTAAAAAGATTCATATCATTAAGTTTAAGCGTAGAAAGAACCATATGAAAAAACAAGGTCATCGTCAGTACTACACTGAAGTTGAAGTGACTGGCATTAGCGAAGGAAAAGCGGCAGCTAAACCTAAGGCTACGGCAAAGCCAAAAGCTGAAGCCAAGCCTAAGGCAGAAAAAAAAGCGGTGACTAAGTCTAAAGCAGCAGGCAAACCTAAAGCAGCAGCTAAACCAAAAGCAAAGAAGGAATAAGCAATGGCACATAAAAAAGCAGGTGGTAGTACCCGGAACGGTCGCGATTCAGAATCGAAACGACTTGGCGTTAAGCGTTATGGTGGGCAAAGTGTTCTTGCCGGAAATATTCTAGTTCGCCAACGTGGCACGCGTTTTCACGCAGGTACAAACGTAGGGTGTGGTAAAGACCACACGTTGTTTGCAACAGAAGCTGGGAAAGTGGTTTTTGAGATTAAAGGCCCAAAACGTAGAAAATTTGTAAGTGTGGTGGAAGCTTAATTAGAGCAATGCACCGCACATGTGGCAGGTGCCAGTTTTAAAAACCCTGTCATTGGCAGGGTTTTTTATTGCGTAGGGTTTAGTCCTTGTATTTAATATTGAAACAAAAGAGTTGATAGATGAAGTTCGTAGACGAAGCAAATATTCGCGTTGAAGCGGGAGATGGCGGTAGTGGCCATGTCAGTTTTAGGCGTGAAAAGTATATCCCTTTTGGCGGTCCTGACGGCGGTGACGGCGGTGACGGCGGCAGTGTCTATTTGCAAGGATCGGAAGACATCAATACCTTAATTGATATGCGTTTTAAGCGCATTCTGCGGGCAGATCGCGGGCAGCGTGGTATGAGCAAGAACTGTACGGGGAAAGGGGGAGTAGATTTAATCTTTCCTGTACCTTTAGGCACGATGGTACACGACGAAGGCACGGACGAGTTTATTGGAGATATTAAATCGCATGGGCAAAAGCTTCTTGTTGCCTCAGGTGGTTTTCACGGTTTAGGTAACACGCGCTACAAAAGTAGTACCAACAGGGCGCCAAGGCAGTTTTCAGCAGGTTCTCAAGGTGAACAGAGGGTCTTAAGTTTGGTGTTAAAAGTACTCGCCGATGTGGGAACGCTAGGTCTACCCAATGCGGGTAAATCCAGTTTGATTAGAGCTATATCAGCGGCGCAGCCCAAGGTGGCCGATTACCCGTTTACAACGCTGCACCCAAGTTTAGGTGTTGTGCGTGTTGATGATTTAAGAAGTTTTGTGGTGGCGGATATCCCCGGTATTATTGAAGGCGCTGCAGATGGAGCGGGTTTAGGGAACTTATTTTTACGTCATCTATCGCGCAATAATTTATTGTTGCACGTGGTTGATGTTGAGCCGTATGAATCGGATATTGATCCCGTAACAGCGGCGAAGGCCGCGATTCATGAAATAGAACAATGGGGTGACGAGCTCTCCCAAAAGCCCCGCTGGCTTGTGTTAAATAAAATTGACCGTTTAGCAGATGAAGAGGTGGATGATTTTTGCCAGCTTGTTGTTGATGAGCTTAAGTGGAAAGGGCCTGTGTTTCTGATATCAGCACTTAAAAAGCAAGGAACGCAGACATTGGTTCACGCTATTATGGATTACCTAGATGAACAAAAAGAGTTAGAGAAAACCGAGGAAGAAAAAACTGACACTGAAGAGTAGTTAGTGAGAGTAAACGAAAGCATAACAATGAAGACGAGAGTAAAATTAAAACAGGCTAAGTGCTGCGTTATTAAAATAGGTAGCGCGGTATTGACCGATGATGGGCGTGGTCTAAACCTGCAAGCAATTGACCATTGGGCTGCGCAAATAAGCGCCTTAAAGTCTAAAGGCATTGATGTCGTCCTCGTATCATCTGGTTCAGTGGCGGAAGGCCTTGTTAGATTAGGTTGGAATGAGCGGCCACATGCGTTACACGAGCTACAAGCAGCCGCTTCTGTAGGTCAAATGGGGCTTATTCAGGCCTATGAGCAGAGTTTTCAAAAACTCGGCTTTAAAACGGCTCAAATCTTGTTGACACACGATGATTTGGCTAACCGTACGCGCTATTTAAACGCGCAAGCAACGATTAAAACCTTATTGTCTTTATCGGTCATACCGATTGTTAATGAAAATGACGTGGTCGCGAATGAGGAGTTAAAAGTTGGGGATAACGATACACTTGCAGCGATGATTGCAAATTTGGTTTCAGCGGACGTGTTGATGATTTTGACCGACCAAGCGGGGTTTTTTGAAAGCGACCCACGGCACAATGCAGACGCAAAATTAATTAAAGAAATAGCAGTTAATGATGAGCGTCTAGACAGTGCGGCTAGAACTAGCGCAGGGCTGCTAGGGCGTGGAGGCATGCAGACCAAGTTAAAAGCGGCCCGTATTGCGGCCCGTTCGGGTGCTGCTACGCTAATCGTACCAGGCTTAAGCGAGTCAGTTATACTAAAAGTGATTTCAGGCGAGGATATAGGTTCTTTTTTAATTCCAGATGAAGATGCCGTTTCGGCGCGTAAACGTTGGTTGTCAGGCCAGTTGAGCGTTAAAGGTCAATTACAGATTGATGCAGGCGCTGAAAAAAAGTTATCTAAAGCAGGGGCGAGCTTGTTGCCTGTAGGTGTGGTTGAAGTGAGCGGTCAATTTGAACGGGGTGAACTGGTTTCGTGCGTCAATGTTGATGGAAAAGAGGTGGCCCGAGGGCTGGTTAATTATAGTGCGAAAAGTATTAAGTTGATAAAGCAGAAAAAAAGTGTAGAAATAGAAAGTTTACTTGGTTTTGTCGAAGAGCCAGAGTTGATTCACCGAGACAACCTTGTTTTGTCTTAGCGGTAGGTTGAATTAAGAGCATAAAAAAAGCCGACCATTAAGTCGGCTTTTTTTATTATGTAGCTTCGAGCTTAGTAGCTTCTTATCTAAGCCTTTAATTTAAGAGCGCGCGCATTTAAACGGCTTTTAATACGGGCAGCTTTATTTTTATGAATCAGGCCTTTATTAACGGCAGAGTCAATAAGAGGAACCGCAGCTTTAAAAGCTGTATTAGTTTCTTCATGCTTGCCCTCGTCTGCGCTTTGCACAACGCGTTTTAGATGTGTGCGCAGTTTGCTACGTGCAGACATATTAAGCTGACGATCTTTTTCTGCCTGACGGGCGCGTTTTAAAGCTTGTGGACTATTAGCCAAGGTAGTTCCTTAAAGTTGGTGTAAAAAAGACGGGGAATTTTGCTAAAAAATGGCGGATTTGTCAAGTCATTAGATCGTTTGTTTCGTTATTTATAGAAAATTACTTAGAAATAACGGAGTGGGTGGGCTAAATAGTTAAATCAGCCGTGTTGTGATTGCGCCATCACACTATAATATCGATTTGTCTAGCCCTTAGAGTAAAAGCGTTGAGTGCCAAATTAATAAAATCCACCGCTGTTGTCGGTAGCATGACATTTTTTTCCCGCATTCTTGGGTTTATCCGAGATATTGTCATCGCGCGTTTTTTCGGCGCGGACTCTGCAACGGACGCATTTTTTGTCGCCTTTAAAATACCCAATTTTATGCGCCGCCTATTTGCAGAAGGGGCATTTTCGCAAGCCTTTGTTCCAGTGCTGTCAGAACATAAAGAGAAAGAGTCTGAGCGATCACTTAAGGAGTTGATAGCAGCGACCTCGGGTACATTGGCCGTCATTTTATTTCTCGTGACGCTGGTCGGCGTGTTGGGTGCCCCCGTATTAATCTACATCTTTGCGCCTGGTTTTGCACAACACGGTAGCCAGTATGATATGGCCGTCGATATGCTGCGGCTGACGTTTCCTTATTTGATGTTTATTTCATTAACCGCGATGGCAGGTGGTGTGCTGAATACCTTTGGTAAGTTTGCAGTGCCCGCGTTTACACCCATCTTTTTAAACTTATCGCTTTTGTCATCTGTATTTTGGCTTTCACCTTTATTGGATGAGCCCGTCTATGCTTTAGCCTGGGGTGTGCTGTTGGCGGGTGCAGTGCAGCTGGTATTTCAGTTTCCTTTTTTAAATCGTATGGGTTTGCTGGTACGCCCGCGTTTTAATTGGGCAGACAGTGGCGTGCAAAAAACTCTTAAATTGATGGTGCCCGCTTTGTTTGGTGCGTCAGTAACGCAGATAAACTTATTACTCGATACCTTGCTAGCGTCGTTTCTTGTTTCTGGCAGTGTATCTTGGCTCTATTATTCGGACCGGCTAGTCGAGTTTCCACTGGGTGTTTTCGGCATTGCCTTGGCTACGGTTTTATTACCTAACTTGTCCAAAAGCCACGCCGCAGGCAAGCCAAGCTCATTTTCTAACAGCCTAGACCTAAGTTTAAGGTGGGTGGTTTTGATAGGCGTGCCTGCAGCCGTGGGCTTGTGCTTTCTTGCACAACCGATGCTGGCTACTTTATTTCAATATGGTGAATTTTCGGCGTCAGACGTGAAAATGGCCGCGCTAAGTTTAATGGCCTATTCGGTCGGCCTCGTGGCTTTCATTTTAGTCAAAGTGTTGGTGCCGGGTTTTACCTCGCGTCAAAATATGAAAACGCCTGTGCGTATCGGCATGATTGCGGTTGGGTTTAACATTGTGTTGAGTGTGTCATTGGTGTTTGTCTGGCAACACGCGGGTTTAGCACTGGCCACCTCACTGGCCGCTTCTGTTAATGCGGGCTTGCTTTTAAAAGGCTTGTTAAAAGAGGGGGTCTATACGCCGAACTCTGGTTGGTTGGCGTTTTGTGTAAAGGTGTTAATTGCCAATATACTGGCAGGCATTATCTACTATTACGGTTATAGCGTTGAGCAGTGGTTAGCCTGGAATGCTTTCGAGCGCGCTATGTATTTGACGCTTGAAATCATAAAAGTCGTGGTCATTTATTTTGCCAGCCTCTATGTATTAGGCCTTCGTGTTAAGCAGCTTATGCCAGAGAAAATATCTACATGAAGCTTGTACGTCACATACCTCTGAATTCAGTTGACGCAAACGATTGCGTTATGACGATTGGTAACTTTGATGGGGTGCATAAGGGGCACCACGCGGTGCTCGAAAGCGTCGTAAAAGAAGCAAAAAGCTTGGGTTTGCCGGCTGTTGTGATGGCCTTTGAGCCGCAACCGCTGGAGTATTTTCAAAAAGATAAGGCGCCTGCAAGGCTCTCTACGGCGAGAGAAAAAATACAGCTACTCTCTGATGCGGGTATGGAGTGCGTGTATTTATTTCGTTTTGGTCAACGTTTAGCGAATATGCCAGCCGAGGAGTTCGTAGAAATTTTGTATGCGAGGTTAAAAGTTAAACACCTGATTGTGGGAGATGACTTTTGTTTTGGTAAAGGGCGTACGGGTAATTTTCAGTTGTTACAAAAGGAAGCGTTAGAACATGGTTTTACGGTGAGAAACACGGCGCCCATAAAGGTATCTAGCGAGCGCGTCAGTAGCACCTTAATTCGGCAATCGTTAGCGGCGGGGAATTTCTCTCAAACCGAACAGTATTTGGGTCGGGCGTATACAATGTCCGGTCGAGTGGGGCACGGAGATAAACGCGGAAGAGAGATTGGGTTTCCGACGGCAAATATCCGTGTAAAAAATAGAAAATCCCCGTTAAAAGGCGTGTTTGTCGTTACAATGGCCGACGAAATGGGCGCGCGGTTTAATGGCGTTGCTAATGTTGGGACGCGGCCAACGGTTGATGCGTCAACAAAAGTTCTTTTAGAGGTGCATTTATTTGATTTTGAAGGCGACCTTTATCAGCAACGCGTACACATCACTTTTTTGAAGAAATTGCGTGACGAGTTGAAGTTTTCAGGCCTTGATGAATTGAAAAAACAAATTAACGAAGATTGTAAGCAAGCAAAATTATTTTTAACAAACACTTAGTACACAAACAGAAGCATGGATTACAAGGCGACACTTAACTTACCTACAACGAGCTTTCCGATGAAGGCTAACTTAGCGAATCGCGAGCCGGCTGTTTTAAAGCGTTGGCAAGAAATAGATTTGTACCAAAAAATTCGGAATAAGTTCGAGGGTAAACCACAGTTTGTTTTACACGATGGTCCCCCCTATGCGAATGGCCCGATTCATATCGGTCATGCGGTCAATAAAGTTCTAAAAGACATGATTGTTAAGAGTAAGACCTTATTGGGTTATGACTCGCCATACATTCCAGGTTGGGATTGCCACGGTTTGCCGATTGAGCTGATGGTCGAAAAGAAAATTGGCAAAGCGGGTGTAAAGGTATCAGCGGCCGAGTTTAGAGCAGCGTGTCGAGCTTATGCAACTAAACAAGTGGCAATGCAAAAAGAAGAATTTATTCGCTTAGGTGTGTTCGGTGAGTGGGAAAAACCGTATTTGAGTATGGACTTTCAGTTCGAGGCCGATATTGTCCGTTCGCTTGGACGCATCATTGAAAAGGGACACCTACATAAAGGGTCAAAACCGGTGCATTGGTGTACGGATTGTGGTTCGGCATTGGCAGAAGCCGAGGTCGAGTACGAAGATAAGTGCTCGCCGGCAATCGACGTGCGATTCGGTGTGTGTGATGAAGCGGCGTTTGAGAAAAGTTTCGATTATGCAGCAGAGTCTCGCGGCCAAGGCGCTATATCGGTTGTTATTTGGACCACAACGCCGTGGACCTTGCCCGCCAACCAAGCCGTATCATTAAACCCAGACCTTGATTACGTGTTGGTTCAATATGGCGATGAAAGATTGCTATTTGCTGAGCGATTATTAGATGAGGTGATGAGTCGTTACGGTTCTGAAAACTATCAAGTGCTCGGAAAATGCACAGGGAAGGCTTTAGAGTTTGCCAAGCTTCAGCACCCGTTTTATGAGCGCATGGTCCCCATTATTTTAGGTCACCACGTTACTACAGAAGCGGGTACGGGCGCTGTGCATACCGCGCCAGGCCATGGCCAAGACGATTACATCGTGGGCCAACAATATGACATCCCTGTGGATAATCCAGTCGGTGATACTGGTGTTTTCCTGCCAAGTACACCGCTGTTTGCGGGTGAGCACGTGTTTAAAGCAAATCAACACGTGATTGAGGTGCTGAAAGAAAATGATGCCTTAGTACACGATGAAGTGGTCGACCATAGCTATCCACATTGTTGGCGGCACAAAACGCCGATTATCTTTAGGGCGACGCCGCAGTGGTTTATTTCAATGGATAACAATAAGCTGCGTGAGAAAGCGCTAGAGGAAATTAAACGCGTCTCATGGATACCTGATTGGGGCGAGGCGCGCATCAACAGTATGCTAGAAGGGCGCCCAGATTGGTGTATTTCACGCCAACGTAATTGGGGCGTTCCTATTGCCTTATTTGTAAACAAAGAGACGGGCGAGTTGCACCCGAACACCGAGGAATTAATTGAGCAGGTAGCGGAACGAATTGAGCAGGCGGGTATTGAGGCGTGGTTTGAATTAGACGCGGCCGAATTGTTGGGTGATGAGGCGAGCGCGTACACAAAAATAAACGATATTTTGGACGTTTGGTTCGACTCAGGTGTAACGCATGCTTGTGTGTTAGAAAGGCGCGAGAACTTACCGTTCCCCGCGTCAATGTACCTCGAAGGCTCCGATCAGCACCGAGGCTGGTTTCAGTCATCTTTGTTGACCTCTGTCGCTATGAACGGCTCTGCGCCTTACGATTCTGTACTAACCCACGGGTTTACCGTCGATGCCAAAGGCAAGAAGATGTCTAAATCGCAGGGTAATGTGGTGGCACCACAAAAAGTGATTAATTCGCTGGGTGCTGATGTGCTCCGTCTTTGGGTGTCAGCCAACGATTACAGTGGTGAAATGACGGTGTCTGACGAAATTCTAAAGCACACTTCGGACGTTTACCGCCGTTTAAGAAACACAGCGCGTTACCTGCTATCTAACCTCAATGATTTCAACCCAGCGACAGATTGTGTTCCGTTCGATGATATGTTGCCTCTAGACCGTTGGGCGGTAGAAAAAGCACAACAGGTGCAGCAAGAAGTGCTAAATGATTATGACCACTATCATTTTTTACAAGTGCATCAAAAAATCCACCACTTCTGTTCCGTTGAAATGGGCAGCTTTTATTTGGATGTGATTAAGGATCGCCAATACACCTTGCAAGCCAACAGTTTAGCAAGACGCTCATCGCAAACGGCTATGTATCACATTGCAGAGGCTTTTGTGCGCTGGATTGCGCCGATACTCAGCTTTACCTCGGAGGAGATTTGGTTAGCGATGCCGGGCGAACGTGAAGAGTCGGTTTTTCTTGCGACGGCTTACGAAGGCTTCCCAGCTACAAGCGCTAAATCGACGGGCGAGCTGGCGTATTGGCAGCCCATCATTGAGGTACGTGAACTTGTCAGCAAGGAGCTTGAGCGGGCTAGATCAGAAGGCTTAATCGGCTCGGCGCTGAACGCACACGTCACTTTGTATTGCGATGGTGAACTCTATGAAGGACTCGCTAAATTAGAAGATGAACTACGTTTTGTTTTGATTACCTCGTACGCGCAAGTAAAACCTTTTGCGGATAAGACAGAGCAAGCAAACGCGACAGAAAATGACAACTTGTCTATTGAAGTGATGGCGAGTAATCATGAAAAATGCGTGCGCTGCTGGCATCACCGTCACGATGTGGCGCAATCAGATGCACACCCCGAGTTGTGTGCGCGTTGTGTCGAAAATGTAGACGGTGAAGGCGAACAACGCCAGTTTGCTTAAAGCGCGATTTTTTATTTTTCGGGTCAATGAAATTTATACCCGAGGGTGTAGTTAGCTGGTAAGATTTTGAGTGGGATAGCCCCAAACTATCTCTGGCAAGTGCGCTGTATAATGGAATAAGAAACACAAGGGTATGTAAACATGACTAAAAAACAGGCTCTGCCAGTCATAACAGAAATTCCAAATGATGAGCAGGAAAGCTTTGATAAGTTAATTAAGGCATGTCGAAAAAAGCACATTCGGACATCTCAAGAGATTGTTGATAAGGTATTTAAAGAAAAACCTATCTATTTAAAAAAGGTGGATTCGACTCATAAGTGCACCACATCTAATTTACTGGCATTAACGCCCGTGTTTTCATAAAACACCTCGTAAGGAGTTTTAAATCCCAAGTACTTTCTAGGTCTAGAATTTAACTTATGAACGGCCATTCTAACTTCTTCATAAGCAATATCAACTAAACACATAGATTTTGGAAAATATTGCCTTAAAAGTCCATTGGCATTTTCATTTTGTCCTCG
>LWTN01000223.1 GCA_002101225.1 Cycloclasticus sp. symbiont of Poecilosclerida sp. M
TCCAACAAGGCTTCTGTGTCATCAAGACTATGAAGAATAGGGTGCTCTAAGTCAGCGGTTGAAAAGAAGAGGTTGGATTGTGTTGAGAATGATTTTTGCAGATGCAGTATAACAAAATTTATGCGTGTTTTTTGGGTTATGCTGAGGTCTCTATAGATTAAAAAAGTAGTTTGGTAATAATTTACCTAGCGTATTGAATCGATGGTGAGTACAATTGCAATTTTATTGGTACATTAAAATGAGCAATTTATCAGTGATATGACTAAGGCATTTGCGCCTGCTACCTCAGACGATAGTTTATGCTCCCATAAATCCTTGGTGCTACGGCGATCAGATTTTCGCGATTTCTTAGCGGAAATTCCTAGCGGAGATGCTGATCTCATACTAACTGATCCGCCTTATGCAATTAGCCGTAAAACAGGTTTTGCTAGTGTTGGTAAGCACAGTGTAGAACGGTTTGCCATGAGTATGGATTTTGGTGATTGGGATCATGCAGAGATAGACTTAGCAAAACTTTCGCAAGAGATGTATCGCACCCTCAAAAAAAGTGGCACAGCAATTGTATTCTACGATATATGGAAGTTTAATTATTTAGCAGATGCCATGAAGCAAGCAGGTTTTAAGATGTTGCGCCTGATTATTTGGGAAAAAACCAATCCAGTTCCACTAAACAGCAAGAGAAATTATCTCACCAACAGCAGAGAAATAGCCGTGTTAGGAGTTAAAGAGGGCAAACCTACCTTTCATGGTGAATATGATAATGGAGTGTATTATTACCCGATCCCACATAATGGTAAACGCTTTCACCCGACCCAGAAGCCACTGAAATTATTTGCAGAGTTAATAGAGAAGCATAGCAATACAAATGGTTTAGTGCTTGATCCTTTTGTTGGTTGTGGTACCACCGCAATTGCAGCGATGCAGGCGGGCAGAACATTTGCTGGATGCGATGCCGATGCCCAGTATGTAGAAATAGCGAGAAACCGTATTGAGCAAGAACTTAAGCACCGCTAAATTATTCCTTGAACTAGCTACACCAGACGATGAAGGTCTTTCTAGTTCGGTTTCTGTTTAGCGCAGAATAGCTAAGGCAGTGCACTAAGCCAGTAGAGCATCAACGAAGTCCTTGCTATCAAAGACTAGCAGATCATCAATTTTTTCCCCAACACCAATGAACCGAACAGGGAGTTTTGTCTCACTTGCTAAGGCGAAGATCATACCGCCTTTTGCGGTACCATCAAGTTTAGTTAAAACAACGCTGTTAATGCCAATAGCATCATTGAATTTTTTTGCTTGAGAGATCGCATTTTGACCAGTTGTGCTATCTAAGACTAAGATATTTTCAATTTTCAGATCAGCATTAAATTTACCAATAGTCCGATGAATTTTTTCTAGCTGTGCCATTAGGTTGGTTTGAGTATGTAGCCTGCCTGCTGTGTCGATTATGAGAATATCTATGTTTTTTTTCTGTGCGGATTGTAAAGCATCGTAGGTAACTGCAGAAGGGTCCGAACCGTTGGCGCGGGTGATTACGGGAATATGATTTCTTGCTCCCCAAGTTTGTAATTGTTCCACAGCGGCAGCCCGAAAGGTGTCTGCTGCCGCTAACATGATTTTATAATCTTCCCCTATAAAGTGATGTGCCAATTTGCCTATGGTGGTGGTTTTGCCAGCACCATTGACACCAGTCATGAGTAATACAAAAGGCTTTTTTTCGGAGTCGCTGGGATTAAGTAATGGCGGTTGTATCGGCTTAAGTATGTCAAGCATAAAATCAATGGCAAAATCAATGGGGTCAGACTCGATTGATTTTCTCTTTAAACATTTTTGATTTCCTATCACCGCCCCTTTCTCGTGGATTGATGGCGCGATTAATTTTATCTTCAATCAACTTTTTAAAATACTCGTTGCCCAACACCCACGATTTATTAGTCGCCTCTCGAATTTCTTCTACTGTTTTTCTCGGAACATCAACAGTGAACAGCTCGCGGTAAGCCTCGCGTCTATCACTACCATTTTTACCTAAACGCTTATATAAATCATGCGGTACAACTAACTCATTCAGCTTACCCAGAGCATTAAACCTGTAACTAGACCAAGGGTACTCAGATGGGTGCTCAACCATATCAGCGCGTACAGGGTTAAGCTCAATATAACGATAGCACCCTAACGCATAATGTTCACTATCTATCAACGTAGCTTTATAACGCCCTTCCCAGAGAGTCCCCGTTCGCTGATAAGTTGCATTGAAGTACTGAACATAATAACGCCCTAGCATTTGAACAACCTTTGATATGCCATCAGTCTTATGCGGCGTTATCAATAAATGCACATGGTTGGTCATCAAGACGTAAGCATGAATATCACAACTGTGTTTAGTACAAGCTTTTTTTAGCTTTTCAAGATAAAACTGGTAATCTTCCTCCGCGTAAAAAATAGGCTCTCGATTATTTCCTCGAATAATTACATGCTGAGGATGATCAACCAAAATAAAACGGGGAAGACGCGCCATATTCCACTCCCTAAGAGAAAACAATAGCATAAACCAAACAAAGGCCTAAATCAATCGAGTCTGACCCCATCGATTCCCCCATCGATTCCAGTGCTGACTTACCTAAAACAGAGTTAACGGGGTCACTATCATATTTTGGTGGGAATCTCATAGCAAAATCAACTGCTAAAAGAAAGGTAGTCCTAGTGATTTCAGATATGCTCGAGAATTCGGATGTTACTTCTTTTTATTCCCATGGAAAAGTCGTATCGATTGATGTTGAGAGTGCGATTGCTCAGCTTAAACAAGCCAGTATCGTTACCGATTGGGCTGGGGCAGATCTTTTTATTATTGGTGCGGCCTATGTGCCTAATGGAAAATATAGAAGTGAGAAGGTTTTAAGGAATCTCAGAAAGTTCTGGGAGGATTTTTTCACTGCCTCTAATGCCCATTTAAAAGAGTGGGGGCAACCAATGCTGATGCTTGATATATACTAAACGCATCTTAAATTAGCATAACTAAAGGACTGCTACCGAGTGGGAGTTTCAAGAGCCCAGCAAACTTGATTTTAAAAACTCTCTAAAATCATCAGAAATTCTAGGGTCATTCGACAGGTTACACCAATATTTATCCGCTAGTTTTTTCACCTTTCTAATTAAATCGTTAGATAGGCCTTCATCTGCTAAGTCTGGTTCTGTAAAAGAAAATGGCATTACCTCACCATTCTTTCTAGGTGCAAATCCCATAGAACACATATCGTAAATAGGCAATAAATTAAACACGTCACCGTGTATAGAAAGACTCATATTTCCTAGATGCATGTCGGTGTTATTAATTAATTTACCGAACGCTCTTAACCATTGCCCATTTAATACATCCTGAGAACTTACTAGCTCCATACTCTCTAACTTAATCAAACTAGAAACCCAGTTTTCACCTGAACCAACAAACTCAGCATCAATTGATTTAAGCGAGATCATTGAGCTTCTACCGTTTTCACCGATTCGATCAAAACGAATAGACTCTAAAAATAATCGGTCGCCCTCTTCTATCAAACGTGTCGTCGCTGCCGTTGTCGCTCCTGTATTTAAAACTTCATTTGCGTGAAATTCACTGATCAAAATATCGCGCCAACGTATTGCGACCTTATCATTTCCCTTTGGAGAAAATTTCACCATCACATGAGCTTTTTGCTCAGCACAAAAAGTGATGAATTTTGGCTGCTCTCCACCGGCTGATGAGATTGGCACGTCGTCAGACATCGCTTGCTTCGCTAATGCAGGATAATCTGTTGATGTAGAACGACTAACGTTTGATTTGAACCGTAAATTTGCACTATTACCCAGTTTTAAATCACCGAGAGCATCATCACTGTTCGTGAGCAAATACTCGCCAATATGGTTATTATTCCAATATTCAGGGTTATTGGGTATAGCATCATCCCTAGTCGATAATTCTCTAGCTATTTTCCTGCCCAAAAAACCTTGTGGTGCCATGTCCCTAAGAAAAAAAGGCAAATCGTCATATAAGCCATTTTTCGCCTCACCTAATAATAACTTAGAACCACTTATTCGCTTTTGAACAAAAAAACCACCCACACTTAAAGGCCTTATAACCGCAATACAAGTATGCTTACCATGTCCATCAACCTCCCACAAATTTATTCTATCGCCCACGCCAAAAGAATTTATCGTAAGTGCATACTTCGGGCTTCTACCCGACGCTATTTTTACGACTCGATCCCCCAGTTTCTTTAGTTCACGCAGAACTTGCCTTTCATTAAGCCCACAACCATTCTGAATATTCTTATTAGTGGCAATACTTGTTTCTAAAAACTCAACTACATTCATTTGTCTGATACTTTGTCTGATACTTTGTCTGATACTTTGTCTGATACTTTGTCTGATACTTTGTCTGATACTTTGTCTGATACTTTGTCTGATACTTTGTCTGATATTTATTAGATAATAGCAAAAATTTATTATTATAAACAATAGTTTGTATATATATATGCTTTTATATGTCTTAAGTAATGTCTGATAAAATAGGTTTTAAATTCTATTTCTGGCATTTACTTAACTTCAATTATTAACTAGATAATTACACTACCCTTTAGCCTTACCGAAGAATAATTAATTGTCAGAAAGCTTTCCGCTAGGGCTGTTAAAGCTGAATTAAGCATAAGCGTTTTTCTTATGCTTCAATGAAACTTATACCCTTGGGTGCTGAACCCATGCTTTTTTGGGTGAGTTCCAGAGCGGTTTTGAAAATTAACTATTCTGAGGGAACCGAAGGTGAGGGTTTAGGGTGGCATTTTTCTGGTTACTCTTCCCCCAAAGGGCATAAGTGTCACTCAAACAATAATGCCATTTGGTTCCACTATATTGCTGCTGCAGGCAAAAGAGTTACTCGCCCAAAGGCGAAAGCTTTTATTCTTTAGCTATTAAACTCAATCAAAAACCTTTGAGCCTAGAAAGAACCCCATACTGCTCGCTATACTCGGCCTTAACATCAGCCAACGTAACAGAATGATTCTGTGTACCTGCATGGGCAATCTTGATTGCACCCATTAAACCCGCTATACGGCCCGTAACTTCCCAATCTAGCCCGTTCATTAGGCCGTACAATAAACCGCCTCGATAGGCGTCACCACAACCCGTTGGGTCAACTACCTGCTTGGCTTTAGCAGGTGGAATTTCTAGGCAATCACCTTTTATATAAATTAACGAACCTTCTGCGCCTTTAGTGATGATAAAAGCGTCTACTTGCGCAGCAATTTCATGCAGAGATAAGCCCGTTTTTTCTTGCAACATCGCTGCTTCGTAGTCGTTAACGCTCAGCCACGTGGCTTGTTTAATAAACATTTTTAGCTCCTCGCCATCAAACATCGGCAGACCTTGACCGGGGTCAAACACAAAGGGAATACCTGCTTCTAAAAATTGTTCTGCGTGTTCAATCATGCCCGCTTTACCATCTGGCGATACGATACCAATTTTTATTCCTGCGTCTTTTGGCACGCGATTAAGTTCTGAACGCCCCATCGCACCGGGGTGAAACGCGGTTATCTGGTTGTCGTCTTCATCGGTGGTGATATAAGCCTGCCCTGTGAATTCATCTTCCAATGTTTTTAAATATTCTTGGCTCACACCGGCTTTGCTCATCCAATCTGCATAGGGTGAAAAGTCTTTACCCACGGTTGCCATCGGCAAGGCTGTTTCACCCAGCAGGTGTAAGTTGTACGCGATATTTCCTGCACAGCCGCCAAACTCACGGCGCAGCTCGGGCACAAAAAAGGACACATTCAACATATGCACTTTGTCTGGCAAAATATGGTTTTGAAATTTATCAGGAAACACCATGATGGTGTCGAACGCCATCGAACCGCAAATTAAAGCTGAATTAGACGGATTTTCTTTTCCATCCGTCTCCATGAAACTTATGCCCTGTGGGTGAAGTGCACTCATTGTTTAACCTCTGTTTTTTTCCAAACTACGTCTAATTGCTTCACCGCTTTTACATCGTCTAAGCGTCTAACGGGTAATGTATAAGGTGCCTGTTTTAATAACTGAGCATCCCCTTCAGCTTCCACTAAAATTTTCGCCATCGTATCGATAAAACCATCCAGCGTTTCTTTCGCTTCGGTTTCTGTCGGCTCAATGAGTAAACATTCTGGAATTAATAAAGGGAAATACGTCGTTGGCGCGTGAAAGTCGTAATCCAATAATCGCTTAGCAACGTCCATTGCCGTTACTCCGAGTTCTTTTGCTTGCTTTTTAAGCGTTAGAATAAATTCGTGCGTGGCGCGTCTTTCTGGATACGCCGCATCGTAACCCACAGCCATTAAACGTTTTAATAAGTAATTGGCGTTTAACGTGGCAAAGTCTGCTACCCGTGGCATACCTTCGCGCCCCAACATTCTTGCGTAAATATAAGCGCGCAATAACACGCCGGCATTACCCGCGAAGGCGGACATTCTACCGATGCTTTGTGGACAATCATTTTCGTCTAGCAACACGTACTGCTGGTCTTTTTTACCCACGATAGGCACGGGCATATAAGGTTTTAGGCGTTTACTCACACCTACAGGGCCAGCACCTGGGCCACCGCCGCCGTGTGGCGTTGAGAAGGTTTTATGTAAGTTCATATGAATCACATCAAAGCCCATATCGCCGGGGCGCACTTTGCCTAAAATGGCGTTTAGATTAGCCCCATCGTAATACAGTAAACCACCCGCTTCGTGAACGATGCCTGCTATCTCTTTAATTTTGCGATCAAAAACACCCAAGGTACTTGGGTTGGTCAACATAATGCCCGCTGTTTGTGGCCCAACCGCGGCCTTTAACGCGTCAATATCCACGTCGCCATTTTTACCTGTGGGGATTTCACGTACTTTGTAACCACACATGACCGCGGATGCTGGATTGGTTCCATGCGCCGCATCGGGCACTAGAATTTCACAACGCTGCGTATCATTACGATTATCGTGGTAGGCCTTAATCATCGCCACGCCGGCGAACTCACCTTGCGCGCCCGCCGCAGGGCAAAGCGACACCGCTTGCATACCGGTGACTTCTTTCAACATGCCTTGCAGCTCATACATACACTTTAAGAAACCTTGCCCGTGAAGGCTTGGGCCTAAGGGGTGACGACCCGTGAATTCGGGCAGGCTCGCCAAGGTATTACACGCACGCGGGTTGTACTTCATGGTACAAGAACCTAACGGATAGAAGTGCGTATCGATCGAAAAGTTCTTTTGCGATAGGCGCGTAAAGTGCCTAACCACTTGCATCTCAGACGCTTCAGGTAAGTTGGGCTTTGTGGTTCTTAGCGCATCTGCAGGCAACGATGATAGCGCATCATTGTCGGCAGGCAACTGAGCATTCGACGCTCTACCCGTATGAGATTGCTCAAATATCAGCATAGAAATAAGGTCTCTTAACTTAATTTAGCGAGTGCTGCGTCGTAATCTGGCTCGTTTGCTACTTCAGAAACGAGCTCTGAACTGATAACCGTATTCTCTTCGTCCAAGACCAATAAAGCTCTTGCAGTAATGCCTTTGAAAAAGCCGTCTTCAATAAATACGCCATAATCTTTTGCAAAGTTACGACCGCGCATCATCGATAAAGGCACTACGTTTTCTAGCCCTTCATCACCACAAAAACGCGCCATAGCAAACGGTAAATCTGCCGCTACAATTAATATGACCACATCCGAAAATTTCTTCGCGTGTTCGTTAAATTTCTTTGTTGAAAGTTGGCAAACGGGCGTATCTAAACTCGGTACGATACTAATTAATTTTTTCTTGCCGGCGAAGTCTGCCAAAGACACGTCTGACAGGTCCTTCTTTGTTAATAAAAAATCTGGGGCTTTATCACCTACTCCGGGTAGTTGACCGTTTGTATGAAATTCTTCACCATTAATCGTAATTGTTGCCATCATCTTCTCCTTAGTTATCAAGTATTTTTTCCAACGTTGTTGCGAAGCGTTCAATGTCTTCGCGGGTGCGCGTTTCTGTTGCGCAAATTAATAGTGCGTTGCCTAGCTCTGCGTAATCGACCGATAAATCAAAACCGCCCAAAATATGGTGTTCTTTTGCCAATTGTTCGATCAATAGTTTTGCATCCGTTTCAACTTGGACGACGCATTCGTGAAAAGTGGACGCCTTAAATACGGCTGATACACCCTTAATTTCTGTTAAACGATTGAGCAATAGCTGGGTGTTCTTGTGCGAGTTTAAAGCCACCTTTTTAAGCCCTTCCGGCCCTAATAGAGACATATAAATAGTCGCCGCCGTGACTAATAAACCTTGGTTGGTACAAATATTTGAGGTCGCTTTTGAGCGCCTAATATGCTGCTCACGCGCCTGTAAGGTTAGGGTGAAACCTTCTTTACCGTCTAAGTCTGTTGTACGGCCAATGATACGCCCCGGCATTTGCCGCACGTGCTGTTGCTTGCAACACATAAAGCCAAAATAAGGCCCGCCAGACGCTAACGGAACACCTAAGGGTTGGCCTTCGCCGCAGACAATATCAACGCCTTCGTCCGCCCATTCACCGGGTGGTTTTAATAAAGCCATGGCCATGGGGTTAACCACGGCAACAGACAACATCTTGCTTTCTGTTGCCCATGCAGTCAGTGCATCGACATTTTCAATCACGCCAAAGAAATTGGGTTGGGGAATGACCAAGGCGGCAAAATCTTCGCCTGCAAATTGTTGCAATGCCGTTAAGTCTGTTTGCCCTGTCGCTGAATCGTAGGATACGTCTATTAATTCTATTGCTTGGTTTTTTACAATCGCCTCTGTTACCGAACGGTAAACAGGGTTAATGCTACGCGGCATAAGTATTTTGCGTGACTTGGATTTTTTGTTCGCGCGCACCGACATTAGAACCGCCTCGGCTAGAGCAGAAGCGCCATCGTAAAGCGAGGCATTCGACACGTCCATCGCCATGAGACTCGCCATCATCGATTGGTATTCGTACAGCAGTTGCAAAGTACCTTGCGAAGCTTCCGCTTGATACGGCGTGTACGCGCTATAAAACTCTCCACGCGTGGTGATTTCCCACACCGCCGCTGGAATATGGTGTTCGTACGCACCCGCGCCTAAAAAGCAAAGCGGCAAGCCATCTTGCGCCGCACGTTCACGCATCAAACGCGTCACTTCCATTTCATTCAAACCTTGCGGGATTTTATCCAAATTGCCACAACGTAAATTATCCGGAATTTCATCAAACAAATCATCGATGCTAGTCACACCAATGGTGGACAGCATTTTAGAAATATCGTGCTCTGAGTGTGGTATAAAAGGCATGCTTAACTACTCGTCTTCTGTCTGGTTTTTGTAGCCTTCGGCGTCTAACAAATCTTCAAGTTCTGTAACATCTGCAGGTTTAATAACGAAAATCCAGCCGTCTTCATAAGGCGAATCGTTAATAACTTCAGGCTCCTCTTCTAAGGCTTCATTAACGGCGATTATTTCACCCGTTACCGGGCTATAAATATCCGACGCCGCCTTCACTGATTCAACAACACTACACTCCTCACCTTTATCAACGTTTGTCCCGACCTCTGGCAGTTCAACAAAAACCAGGTCGCCCAGCAGTTCTTGCGCGTGATCGCTAATACCTACTCGAACAGTGCCATCGGCTTCCAACAAAGCCCACTCGTGTGAGTCGGCGTACTTTCTATCATCGGGTGTATTTGACATGCTAATTTCCTTTTCTTAGAGTTCTATTTGCACTTCGCCCTGCCGTACAAAACTGGGTTTTACAACACGGGCATTTTTTAGTTTACCGCGAATATCAATTTTACATGTTTCGCCAATACTTGCGGGAACACGCGCTAACGCTATTGAACGTTCCATGGTGGGAGAATAGCCGCCACTGGTAATTTCGCCGCGCGAGCTATCATCCAACACGACCTCTTGGTGGCCACGTAACACGCCTTTTTCTTCCAGCAATAAGCCCACAAATTTATCGCTGCTCGCTTTCTCTTTAATTGTTTCAAGCGCCGCTTTGCCGATATATTCTCGGCCTACAGGCTCCCAAGCAATCGTCCACGCAAGGCCTGACTCTAGTGGATTTTTTGTTTCATCCATATCTTGGCCGTACAGGTTCATACCCGCCTCAAGCCTGAGTGTATCGCGCGCGCCCAAACCGCAAGGTTTAACGCCCACCTCAAGCAGTTGCTTCCAAAAACCTTCCGCCTTGTCTTCGGGCAACATAATTTCAAAGCCATCTTCACCGGTATAACCCGTTCTGCCCACAAACCATTCACCGTACCAACACGCACTAAATGGTTTTATTTCTGCCGCTGAAAGCCCCAATCGCTGCGGCAATAATGGGCGCACCTTTTGACGCGCTTTTGGCCCTTGCACGGCAATCATTGCTAACGCAGGGCGCTCATTAATTTCTACATCAAAGTTTCCGGCTTGCTTCTGCAGCCAGGCAATATCTCTATCGCGGGTGGACGCATTAACCACTAAGCGGTAGTTTTGTTCATCTAAGAAGTAGGCGATTAAATCATCAATTATGCCCGCTTCATCATTCAGCATACAGCTGTACAAGGCTTTACCTTGACGGGTCAATTTAGCCACGTCATTCGCCAATAAATTCTGCAAATACGCTTTTGCCTGCGCACCCTTCACATCGAGTACCGTCATATGCGAGACATCAAACATGCCAACTGACTGTCTTACATAGTGATGCTCGTCTATTTGCGAACCGTAATTCACTGGCATATCCCAACCGCCAAAGTCGACCATACGGGCGCCTAGCTCACGATGCTCATTATTTAAGATTGTTTTCTTCGTCATTATCTTTTTTCTCAGCACAAAAAAAGGGCGGCACGCGAAAACCACATGCCGCCCCTCTGTCCAAAACCTGAAAGTTTAAGAGCCACTTAGCTATCGCCCTCTTTCCTCTTCGGTGGACCACTAAAATATTGGCCGCTCTCCAGAGCTAACTGATTACCCACTAAAGTAATCTCTCTTATGGTCCATTTGCCTGAGCGATTCCGGACGGATTGCGCCTTCGGCGTCGGTCTATTACCGAGCTCTCCCAAAAGAGGTACATTAGATGATTATTGTACTGCGAAAAAGATGTTTTTCCTATGATTTAAACGCGGCACGTCATTCACCGAATGAACTCTTGAAGTGCAAGCGATAAAGCAAATTGCACCTCAGCATTATTAACGTTATGCTAAATCAAACAGCAATATAATGACGAGGTAGCAAGATGAAATTAGACCAAAATATGCTTGATGAATTAAATGTCCTTTTACAATTCGACTTAACCAACACACAGCAAGGTATAAAAATTCATCATGAAGCCAAGCCTGACGCCATTAGTGCTGCTGCACGTTTATTCGAAAAAGGCTTAATCGACCAAAAAGACGGTGGTTATTTGACTAATATGGGGCGCATCGCTTGCGAGCATGCACAACCTCTATATGGACTTTTAATGAAAACCGAATAGACTAAATAGGCAATTGGGGCGCCATTACGCATACATTAATAATAACTGGAGGAAAATATGTCAATCGAACTTTTTTATCTCACAGCAGTAGCTCTTTTAACTGCGGCCATTTGGGTACCTTATACACTTAACTATATTATCGCAGGTGGTCTTATGAATGCCGTAGGCCCGCACGCGGACATTGATAATATGGCGCCGTGGGCCGTGCGCATGAAGAAAGCTCATGCTAACGCTATTGAAAACTTGGTGATTTTTGCAGCTCTTGTACTGGTTGTTCATGCGGATGGCGCGAATAATGATTTAACTGCTATGGCCTGCATGATTTATTTTTGGGCTCGCGTTGTGCATTTACTAACACAAACTTTTGGAATCCCCTGGGTTCGCACATTAGCTTTTGCCGCAGGTTTCGGATGTCAAATAGCGCTCGGGCTACAAATTCTTTAAGCTAACTCGTAACTAGATTACAAGTCGTTACAAGCCTAGATGCTTGTAACGACTTTTTTATGTCACAAACCCATCGCGTATTTGCAGATTTGATTCTTTACTATCGTTGATCTGTTGATGAAGCCCATGCCCGAGCTACGCGCAAGTTGAACGGCCAACTCGTCTGCACCGAAGAGGCGTTTGATGCCATCCATTACCCCCATCATCATTAAATTATCGGCCTTACGCTGACGTTCGTAGCGGCGGAGCACTTGCTGACTGGAAATATCCCTGCCTTTTCCATACGCATGTAACAGCACTTCAGCAAGGTTAAGCGCATCTTTCAAACCTAAATTAGCACCCTGCCCTGCTAAAGGGTGGATGGTGTGAATTGCATCGCCGATGAGCACGACACGTTCCTGACTATAGCTCGTCGAGAATTGCATCTTCAATGGAAAAGCTCCACGCCCTCCGATTAATTCGAAGCTCCCTAGTTGTTGCTCTGAGGCTTCAGCTAAGGCATTACAAAAAGCCTCATCGGGCAGTTTTAAGCGGGCTTCCGTCGTCTTTGTATTGGCGGTCCACACAATTGAAATTAAGCCGTCGCGTAGCGGCAATAACGCCAAAGGGCCTTCGGGCAAAAAGCGCTGCCACGCTGTATTTTGATCAAGAAGCTCTGGCTTTACAGTCGCTACTAATGCTTTTTGCTGATAATCCCAACCGTAATCATCAACTCCGCTAAGCTGACGTATTTTTGAATTAGAGCCATCCGCAGCGACCAATAATTCGGCTTTTATTTGGGTTTTATTGGTGAATTGAATATCGACAACCTCACCTTCTACGTTAAAACTTTCTAACAGCGACTCTTTGTAAAGGTCACATGACTCGAGCGCCTTCAACTTATCCCATAAGGCTAAAACCGTTACGCGGTTTTCTACCACAAAACCCATTTGCATTTCGCCAGCGTCGGCTGAATCGATATCGAGCTCACCGCTACCAAAGTGATCCCAAACGAACATCTTATGGAATGGCTGAGCGCCTAACGCTTGCATATCACTCCACACGCCGAGCGATTGAAACGTTTTAATCGATGCCAACGTTAGCGCCGACACGCGTAGATCGTAAGAGCTTTCTTTCCACTGTTTTGTGGGGTCCGCCGCATCAATCAGCGCGACCGAAATACCTTTTTCCGCTAATAGGCACGCCACGGTTGCACCCACCATGCCGCCGCCAACAATCGCCACCTGATACTTTTTATTTGCCCTTTTATCTGCCCTTGTATCTAAATTTGTTTTTGGCATAGCTAATCCTTTAACCCACCTTTAGCCTTGCCAAACGCGTACCTAGGCCCATCGTTTGAAGCGCGAATTGTTTTTTAAACATTGGAACCTTATCCAGCACCAATAAGCCACTATTACGCAATAAGCTTAGTGCGGCATTATCGTTTGAAAACAGCTTAACTATATTATCTGTAAAGCCTGTTATGAGCGCCTGATCTGTTTTCCTTTGTTCGTTGTATTTCTGCAGCAGACCTTCCTCCCCCACACCTTCTTGGGAAGTCATCAATACGTCCGCAAGCGCTACTGCATCGCGTAGCCCAAGATTAAACCCTTGCCCCGCAACGGGGTGTAATTGGTGTGCTGCATTGCCTATTAAGACGACTCGGTCAGATGCACTCTCTTTGACGTGTGACAAACTTAGCGGGAAACGCTGGCGATTACCCACCAACTTAAGCTCACCCAACCAGTAACCAAACTTGCCTTGTAAGCGAGCGGTAAACTCTTCATCAGACAGTTTAATAACGTCTTCAGACAGCGACGAAGGCATTGTCCAAACTAAGGAATACAAATTATCGAAATGTGGCAACATCGCGATAGGCCCGTCTGCTGTAAAACGTTCGTATGCGATATCTTGTGCCTCGGACTCTACCCGAAGCAAGCCTGTGATGGCGTGCTGGCCATACGCGTGTTCAAATAAGTCGAAGCTGCCTTTTGACCGTACCTGCGACATACCGCCGTCTGCACCAACCAAAATACGGCACCTTAACCTTTTTTCTTTATCATCCACTTGGGTGGTTAACTCGACACCGTCATGTTTCCGTTGGTAGCCAATCAGCTTTGCAGGGCATATGTTTTCTACATGGTTTGTCGTCAACTCTTCGCTAACTATTTTCTCTATTTGTGCAGCCTCCACCACATAACCCAACGCCCCCACGCTCTGACTTTTGGCTGACAAGCGTGTTTTTCCAAAGTGTCCTTTATCCGACACGTGAATGTGCTCAATGGGCATCGCAGATTCAATCAATGCACCCCATAAATTCAACTGCTGCAAGATACAACGACTGCCCCAAGATAGAGCGATGGCTCGCTTACCTGCTCCTTCAGCTTGTTTTTCGCTAAAGGGTTTCGCTTCTATAACCGCAACACGAAGTTCGGACCTGCTTAACGCTAACGCCAAGCTACCGCCCACCATGCCACCACCGACAATAACGACGTCATAATCAATTTGATCCTTTTTAACCATGTTGCGCCATCAACTGTTCAATTTCGTTTACCTCTTTTGGTAACGCTTGGGTTAACACTTCATGTCCTTTTTTGGTTACCAAAACATCGTCTTCAATACGTATTCCAATGCCCCGCCATTTTTCTGCAACTTCGGTCGCCGTGGGTTGGATGTAAAGCCCAGGCTCTACAGTCAACACCATACCCGGCTCTAACAACCGCCATTCATTATCCACCTTGTAATCACCCACGTCGTGCACATCCATCCCAAGCCAGTGGCCGGTGCGGTGCATATAGTAAGGCTTATAAGCTTGCTCTTTGATGAGCTTTTCTAACTTACCTTTTAACAAGCCAAGCGTTAATAAGCCTTCTGTTAATACGGCGACCGCCGCATCGTGCGGCTGATTCCAATGATTGCCGGGTTTAACTACTTCTATAGCCGCGCGTTGTGCGTCTAGCACCAGCTGATATAAAGCCTTTTGCTCTTCATTAAACACGCCATTAACGGGGAAGGTCCTTGTAATGTCTGATGCGTATTTTTGCCATTCACAGCCCGCATCAATCAACAACAAATCTCCGTCGTTTAATTTTGCATCATTTTGTGTGTAGTGAAGAACACAGCCATTTTTCCCTCCGCCCACTATCGCGGGATAGGCTTCAAATAACGCCCCTTTGCTCATAAACTCATGACGAATTTCTGCCTCAACCTGATACTCATACAGCCCAGCTTTACAGTTTTTCATGGCGCGTATATGCGCTTCAACTGAAATTTTTGCCGCTTTTTTCATCCGTTTGATTTCATCGGCCGATTTAATGAGCCGCATTTCGTGCAATAAATGATCCGTTGAAATAAATTCGGCTGGTGCACTAACACCGGCCCTTGAACGATCTCTGACTTCTTGTGACCAATCCATTAGTTGTCGGTCAAAATCAGGGTTCACGCCCATAGGAAAATAGAGTCTATTTTTATTCTCCATCAGCCCAGGCAAAATATCGCGGAGGTCGTCAATTGGAAATGCGTCATACGCGCCATAAACTTTTTGCGCATCATCCAAACCTGCATTTGCACCCGTCCAAAGCGCCATCTTTTCATCGCTTTCACGACAAAATAAAATATACTCGCCCTGTTCTCGACTCGGCACAAAAACTGCAATAGTGTCCGGTTCATCAAAGCCTGTTAAATAGAAAAAATCGCTGTCTTGACGAAAGGGGTATTCAACATCTCTATTGCGTTTAGCGATGGATGCGCTGGACACAACCGCTATGTTTCCTTCCCCAATTAATTGAATGAAGTTACGCTGACGCGATTGGTATTCTTTTAGATTAAACGCTTCTTTTTTTATTATCGACTTAGCCATCCTTAATCCAAATACAATTAGTGCAGCGTTGGCTCTTCATTTTCTTTCGATGGCTCACTTGGCTGCAATTCATCCATGACTATTTGAACGGCAACTCGCACGTATTCGTGTAATTCCATAAAGTGCTGCTCATCAGCATCTTCTGAGCTTCCAGGGTCCAAGCGCGATATTTCCGTTAAATCTTTCAACACACCTCTACCTTCTTCTCCCCAACTTGCATCGTCTCCAGCCCCTGCATACGCGATACCATACAAAAACCCTTGGCACCATTCGCTTAGCGCTGTAGCCCTAACCAAAACCGTCTCTCCATCGCTGGGCAAAAACAGATTAAAAATAAAATTTTCGCTTTTTAATAGCTCAAGTGCCCCCACAAAAAGCGTTGCTAAGTCTTGCAGCTCTTCCTTATTCGGCTCTCTCGTTTGCTGCTCAGGCTCAAAGATTGAGGCAAGCCAGGCGCTTAGTTCAGCACCATGGTTTACACATAGCATACCAGTTGCCAACCCGTGCACTTCCGACGCGCTCATATACGCACCACACTCTTCTAATAAAAACTGTATGTTTTCAAGATCACCTAGACGTTCCAACTCAATTCTCCAAACAAGATTACAATGTGACTATGCTATCATTGCTACAACGTTCGCGAAATAAGCGATGCAAAATTTAACGTCAACATTGACCTAAAACACATTCAATCATACTATGCCCAGCGTGAGCATGAACCAAAGTCCAGAGGCTGCCCTTGAGAACCTAGAACAGCAAATTGATGCGCTCGTTCGCACCTGCCAACGTTTGCAAGATGACAATTCGCAATTGAAACAGCATCAGCAGGTCATGGTTGATAAAATGGAAACTGCAAAATCGCGCGTGGAAGCGATGATTTCCCGCCTTAAAACGATGGAAGAATAACGATGAGCACACCCGTTACGGTTACCGTTAACATCTTAGATAAAGAATACCGCATCAGTTGCACAGAAGATGAGCGCCTAAGCCTTGAGACTTCTGCTCAATATCTTGATAACAAGATGTCTGAAATACGAAAGTCTGGACGTATCGTCGGACTCGACCGTATCGCCGTCATGGCAGGTCTAAACATTACCCACGATTTAATCACCGAAGGCGGTGAAAAAGACGGGTTAAACCTTGATTTAACCGGAAAAATTAACGCACTGAGTAATAAAGTTGAGTTTGCACTTAACAACTTCACTAAATAGCCAAATAGAATAAAAGCAAACTTGCTTATTCGCTTTTACTACTAAAATTTTCTAGCTTCATTCTCACATAGGTATAGACTGTAATTGTTCCCTGCGGCGTTTGATGCAAAGTGACAAAGCCCTGAGCCTAATTACGAACTAAGGGAAGAAAGATTACTTAACCGTTGCGTACGCTCTTTTAAAGAGAAGCCTTACGTTAATGTCTTGTTCCCACTTGAACCCACTGGTTCAAGGTAGAAACTTTGCTTCGGCGCTTGCGGGGAACCCTTAATATCATGCCTTCCACCTCTGAAATTAGACAACGGTTGCGGAAAAATCGCAACCGCATCGACCCAACTACCCGCCAAAAGTTCGACTTTGTAATAAACAGCCGACTCATTCAGTCGGGGCTTCTATTACGTTCACCTCGAATAGCTTGCTACCTATCAAATGATGGTGAACCTGATCTCACGCTGTTTTTACACACGCTGTACAAGCACCGTATTAGTCATTACTTACCCATTGTTACAACAAAAAAGTCTCTCAGGTTTGCGCGCTATAACTGGGGAAACGATTTGAGCTATAACCACTATGGCATAGCAGAACCGGCTGATACACAGCTCTTCTTACCGCGCTTTTTATCCATCGTTCTCACCCCGCTGGTCGGCTTTGATCTAAATGGTAACCGGCTTGGAATGGGGGGGGGCTACTACGACCGTACTTTTGGATTTATCGCTCGATCAAATAGCCCCGTGCGCTCGCTAATCGTGGGTATTGCATACGAAAGCCAGGCTGTAGCTAAACTCCCTAGCCAATCATGGGACGTCCCTTTAGATGCTGTTGTAACCGAAAAAACGCTACATTTATTTTCTGCGCGAGCTAAACACACGCTTACGTAGACTACGAGAATCATCTTGCTATTTTTATTTCACATAATGCGAGATACTATTAACCCATCCCCTTTCACATATAACCAAGCAGCGATAAAAACATGCAAGATAGTTTAAAAAAACAAGCCGCAGCTGCGGCACTTGAATATATCAGCGATACTAAAATCATTGGCATTGGAACGGGCTCTACCGTCAATCATTTTATTGACTTGTTAGCCCCTATTTCTCAACAGTTTGAGGCCGCTGTATCGAGCTCCAAAGCAAGCACAAAAAGGCTCTGTGCGCTGGGCATACCCGTCATTGATTTAAATGAAGTTGAGTCGCTTGATGTGTACGTCGACGGCGCCGATGAAATAAACCCCTCTTTACACTTAATAAAAGGTGGCGGTGGTGCTTTGACTCGAGAAAAAATTATTGCCGCGGCCAGTCGGTCTTTTATCTGTATCGCAGACGAAAGCAAGCTAGTAAAGCAACTTGGTGAATTTCCCTTACCGATTGAAGTCATCCCAATGTCATCTAACTACGTAGCACGTCAAATTAGTCGGCTAGGCGGGCGGGCAATTTTACGAGAAGGCTTTATCACTGACAATGGCAATCACATCCTAGATGTACACGACTTACATATTGACCAAGCGCCACAGCTAGAAAACTCTCTCAATAACTTGGTTGGTATGGTCACCGTTGGGCTATTTGCAGAACGCGGAGCTGACATCGTTCTTTTGGCAAGCGAACAAGGTGTAAAAACTATTTCAGCCTAAATTAGCGGAAAACCCTAGACAAAAAAAAGGGGGCCAGAGGCCCCTTAGTTTTTATTTTTATGAAAGTGCAAGACTAATTAACCCGCCTTACATCCCCTCTCCTTGTTGCTATGTATCTTACTGTCTTTTTGTATAAATGCAACAAATTATACGATAAACCGCTGGTTTTATTTATTATTGTTGCTGCTGTGCAACATAGGCGCCTCTTAACTTGCGCCACCGCTGGGCTTCTTTAATTTAATTAAATTTAATTATCTATATGCTTATATTGTTTAGATATATTAAGATGTAAGCTACATTTCTTGCAATTCAGCGTGAGAAAGTTACTATTAACAACTAAAACAATGCATTATTTAATGCTTTAGAGAATATACATTAAATAATAAACGCTACTTAAATATGCCTTTAGTTGCTTTAAATTTAAACCACCATGATATTGCCTGACTGGATAAGGACATACGATAAGTCGCTTCTCAGTAATGATTTAATTGCGGGGATAATTGTTGCCGTTGTTTTAGTACCACAATCAATGGCTTACGGCCTCTTAGCTGGACTACCCCCGCAAGTTGCTCTTTATTCTTCTGTTTTGCCGCTTATTTTATACGCAGCATTTGGCAGCAGCCGTACGCTTGCCGTCGGCCCCGTTGGGCTAATGTCCTTAATGACAGGAGCCGCCTTATTGGAACTTGGTATTACTGAACCGGTGGCGATGATAGCCGCCGCCCATACACTCGCACTGCTCGTTGGCGTCATTCTATTAGCCATGCGTTTAGCGCGACTTGGCTCTATTATCAACTTCTTAAGCCACCCTGTTATTTCTGGGTTTGTCAGCGCCTCCGCTATTATTATCGCGCTGAATCAGTTTAAGCATTTATTTGCTCTTGATATACCGCGAGGCCTTCCAGCACATGAGATTTTATACGTCCTCGCCTCACAACTGGGTAACAGCAATATAACAACAGCCGCGCTAGGTTTCGGCAGTTTATTGGTTTTATGGTTCTTTAAAAGCCCCCTTTTACATTTACTGAAATCACTCCACTTTGGCGAGAAAATAACACAACTTATCAGCAGGTCAGGCCCACTCGCCGTCGTTACTATTGGCATTCTCTTGGCCTCCTTATTTAGCCTAGACACACGATTTAACGTCAGCGTCATCGGCGCAATTCCTGAAGGCTTGCCCTCATTACTCATTCCCAATATAGACACCGGCCTAATTACGCAACTGCTTCCCAAAGCGCTCCTTATCGCGCTAATTGGTTACCTAGAAAGCGTCTCTATTGCTAAGTCTATGGCGAGCCAAAAACGTCAAAAAATCAATTCTGACCAAGAGCTAGTTGGACTAGGTGCCGCGAACATTGCATCTGCCATAAGTGGAGGCTACCCTGTAGCAGGTGGATTTGGACGCTCAATGGTTAACTTTACAGCCGGCGCAGAATCGCCACTAGCATCCCTATTTACGGCTTTATTAGTCGCCGCGACTCTTGTGCTGATTACCCCTGTATTTTTCTTTTTACCCAAGGCGGTTCTTGGCGCCATTATCATTCTTGCTGTATTGCCTCTTGTCGACTTTACAACGTTTTTACACGCTTGGCATTATGACCGTACGGATGCTGCTGCAATGGCTCTCACCTTCTTCACTGTGCTCATCGTCGACGTTGAAATTGGTATTATCACGGGTGTCGCTATTTCTATTGCCTTGTATCTACACAGGAGCAGCCAACCTCATATAGCAATTGTAGGGCAATTGGGCAACACCGAACACTACAGAAATGTAGATCGGCATAAAGTAAAAACATTCGACCATATTCTCGCTATACGCGTGGATGAAAACTTGTATTTCGCCAACACCAATTACCTTGAAGACACCTTGATGCGCTTGGTGGCCGACAATACCGCCATACGCCACGTGCTGTTTATCTGTAGTTCTATTAGCTTTATAGATACTAGCGCGCTGGAGTCATTGGACAACATCCATTACCGCCTTGAGAAAGCAGGTATTAAATTTCACCTAGCCGAAGTTAAGGGGCCTGTTATGGATAGGTTGAACAAAACGTCCTTCATCAAGAAGGTCGGTGTTGAGAATATTTACCTAAGCACCCACCAAGCAATGGCTGCTTTAAACCGTGACGAACAAAAATAAATCTAAGAACAAAGGTAAGTAGCGATCGTGAAATTTAGACACAAAAAAACCGAGGCAAACCTCGGTTTTCTTTAACTTCGAATCGCGCTCTAAAGCATATTCCCGTGCGCAAAAGCCGTCATAGACAATAACATAGGCACTGACAATAAAACGTTCACTCTTGATGCCATTGAAGCAACAACTTTCGCCTTAGCAATATCTTCAGGCGTAGACTCAACAATGCCAAGAATTTTTTTCTGGTTTGGCCAAATAAGAACCCAAACATTAAATAACATAATCGTTCCGAACCATGCGCCTATACCAATCACAGGGCTTGCTAATGTAAACGCATTCATAATACCAACACCTGTTGACTCCAATGCACTCATGCCTGTTAGCCATGTTGCAGCAGCGGACATACGGAACCAAAGTAGTGCGCGTGGCGCTACATATTTCCCAATGGCTGCTGGCCCTGGCCCACCTTCATCTGCTAAAGCTTCACCCATCGCTGGCACTTGAACAAAATTGAAGTAGTACAACAAGCCAATCCAAGTAATACCCACTAACACGTGCAACCAAACAGTTAGTTCTAATAAATTGAACCCTGTACGCTCCCAAGCGAATAGCGCAATGACAATCGCTAATACAAAACCTGCTGCAATTGTTCCTTTAATGCTTCCTAAAAGACTTTTGATTAAACCCATTTGATTCTCCTTTAGCAGTTAACTATTAAAATTATTAACGTTTTGAATATTGTGGACGCTTTCTCGCTTTACGTAAACCCACTTTTTTACGCTCAACTTCACGTGAGTCGCGCGTTACAAAACCGGCTTTACGTAATGGACCACGTAATTCACCGTCAAACTCCATGAGTGCGCGCGTAATGCCCAATCTAATTGCACCCGCTTGCCCAGAAGGGCCACCGCCTCTAACGGTGATAAGAAAATCAAATTTTTCCATCGCTTCTGCAACGTCAAGTGGCTGACGTACGATCATACGATCCGTTTCACGACCAAAGTATTCGTCAAGTGGTGATTTATTAACGTTGATTGCGCCTTTTCCTGGACGTGCAAATACGCGTGCTACTGCACTCTTGCGACGACCTGTTCCATAATATTCGGTTTGTGCCATGTTATTTAAACTCTAAGTTAGATTTCTAATGCTTTTGGTTGTTGCGCCTGGTGCGTATGTTCTGCACCTACAAAAACCTTTAATTTTTTAAACATATTACGGCCTAAGGTGTTTCTAGGCAGCATGCCTTTGACAGCTGTTTCAATAATGCGTTCTGGGTGCGTTTCACGCAATTTTCCCAATGATATTGATTTCAAATTACCAACATAACCCGTATTACGATAATACATTTTGTCTTTTTCTTTGTTACCTGTGACACCTACTTTCTCGGCATTGATTACGACGATATAATCGCCTGTATCAACATGTGGTGTGTATTCAGGTTTATGCTTACCGCGTAAACGGCTTGCTATTTCGGATGATAGACGGCCCAAGGCTTTGCCTTCTGCATCTACAACATACCAGTCGCGCTCGACTTCTTCTGGTTTCGCACTAAACGTTTTCATTCCTATGCTCCAATCACCCTTGCGCAGGGTTTTTATCTAAACAGCCGTGCATTTTAACGATCTTTTGTGGGCATAACAATCAGAAGTTTCGTGTATTACTACTTTTTTATCTTTTGACACCTCATGAACCTGTATATTGCTCGGAGAACTTTTCGACAAAGTGGCCAAACTCACTCAAGGGCAGTTGACTAATCCCAGCCGCGGCCTTTCTTCCGCCCCCAGTAGGAAACGATTGGCACAAATCATCAGCGCCTGATTTATTGCTCAAGGGTGCGCGAACGCTTACCGTTAAAGAACCATCTTCATTGGTCGATAGCACTGCGTGTGCACGCTCTGGGTTCTCATTTGCTAAGTCATTACTAAAAACCCCGCTAACGCGCCTTGACCAGCAAGCATCAGGTAACATATAAACGGCGATGGCATTTGATGCATGTTCAGCCTTTAAATCAAGCGCCTTTGACATGTCTGCCGCATACCCCTTTTCCAATTTCGTATAAATAGACGCATTTTCTAGCATAAATTTAAACGGAGAATCGTACCCACACATTTCTCGGTAGAGCTGTTCCGGTGAAAAGTGCAAGTCTTCAAGGCTCCCACCGTAGGCATTGTAATTCACACAAATGCCCAACTCTTTTAAAGAATCCGCCTGTTCATTAGATAAGCCTACTTCTTTACACACGCGCTCAGCACTCATCGTCATGTTGTCCCCAAAAGCGGCTACTATCGCCCACTCGCGAAAACGCCCCTCTACAAACTGATCGACCAATAAGCTGGTGCAAACATTTGCATCAGTATTAATTAGCGCTTCGAGGTTTTTATGCTCTGGAATATCGCCTGCTTGGTGGTGGTCAATATAAAGAACAGATGCACCCGCTGACAAAACTTTCTCCAAACCCTCACGGTTTTTTGCAAGTGACACATCTAACACCGTAACGCTATCTCCCGCTGTCGCCGTTACTCGGTTAAGAAGTTGTGTGTCACGTTTAACGCCTGTTACCAATTCAGCAAGCATTGGCTTCACAAGACGCAATTGAATCAGCGCACAAATTCCGTCTGCATCACCATTAAATACATCAATTTGCATGTTCTTATAATCTCAAGCCTTAGCGAATAAATTGCTTTCCTTTCAGGTACATTAACACTTGCTATAAGCAGGCTTTAAAATCTTTCTCGTGCGTATTAATAACTAGCTCAGCCAACTCAGGCTCCTCGTATGGAGAATCAATACCCGTGAAGTTTTTAATTTCACCATTCCGTGCCTTTTTATACAATCCTTTTGGGTCTCTATCTTCACAAACGGTCAGCGGCGTATCGATAAAAACTTCGACGAACTCTGAAGGCCTCACTAAATCACGCACTAACCTCCGGTCTGCCCTAAACGGTGAAATGAAGGCGGCCGACACAATCGTACCCGCATCGACAAATAGCTTTGCCGTTTCGCCAATTCGACGAATGTTCTCAACACGCGCCTCATCGCTAAAACCGAGGTCGCCGCACAAACCGTGGCGCACATTGTCTCCATCCAGTAAATAAACGTGGTGACCCATCTCAAACAAACGTTCTTCTACCGCACCCGCTAAGGTTGATTTCCCTGAGCCACTCAAGCCAGTAAACCATAAAATTTCAGGCGACTGGTCTAAACGCTTCGCACGCTGCTCTTTATTCACCGGGTGGCTATACCAAACTACATTTCCATCTTTCATAGTTATTTGATTATTAATATTTAGATACAGCCTAACTATATAAGTAAGCGGTCAACAACTTTTTGTTGCTTAAGGTGCTTCTCAAAAATCTCATCCAAATCTTCTTTGGAGTCATAGCGATACCAAGTTTCTTCTGGGTATATTACCAGCACAGGGCCTAAGCCACAGCGATCAAGACAACCCGCATTATTGACTCTTATAGCCCCAGGTCCCGCCAGCTTCTCGCTTTTAACCCGCGCTTTAATATAGTCACGCATCGCTTGGGCGTCATGGCTCTGGCAACACGCCCTACTATCTGTTCTCATATTCGTGCAAAAAAACACGTGCTGCGCGTAATAAGACATAAACACCCTAAAAGTTAAAAGCTAATTATAATGTATTGATAAAAATGATTTTATTTTATTCCATTCTTGAAACACGCCACTCTCTCTGCTGAAACCGACTTATGCGTTAAATGCGGCCTTTGTTTGCCGCACTGCCCGACCTACCAATTAACACGCAATGAGAGTGAATCTCCACGTGGTCGTTTATCCTTAATGCAAGCCTGGGCAAATGCCGATTTAGAACTTTCTCCAACACTGAGAAAACACATCGATAGCTGCTTAACCTGCCGCGCGTGTGAAAGCATGTGTCCCGCACTCGTACCTTATGGGCAGTTGGTAAATGAATTTCGGTCCGCAACCAACGCCAAAACAAGCTCCCTATCTTTAATCATTAAAAAGACACTCACTAGCCGGCATATATGGCTGTCTAAAACCTTGTTACGCGTCTACCACTCAAGTGGGCTTTCAAAATTGCTATTTAGGCGTTTAGCCAAATTTTCAGGCAATCAATCAAACCCCGGGGGATTTGCCACGCACTACTCAGCCAATGGGGAAAAGAAAGGACAGGTGGCTCTTTTTACCGGCTGTGCCAGCACCCTGTTTGATAACAAAACCTTAGCCGATGCGATTACGGTGCTACAGCGCTGTGGATTTGACGTTGACCTTCCCTCGCAACAAGTATGTTGTGGCGCACTGGACCTGCACGCGGGTGATAAAAAAGTCTACCGCGCTTTTGCTAGCCAAAATAAACAAGCCTTTGACGCCTCCGCTTATGATGCCATCGTCAGCGTCGCCAGCGGCTGTGGCTCTACCTTGTTGGAATACCAGCCTAAAACAAACGCGCAGGTTGTCGATATCAGCCAGTTTATTGAGCCGTATATTGCCACGTTAGACCTAAGGCCGCTCGCCTCAACAGCTTGGGTTCACACCCCTTGCACGCTCAAACACGTGTTTCCAAAAAACAATGCCGTTGCCGACAATCTGTCTTATATAGAAGGCCTTAAACTAAATTTATTTGACAAGAATCAAGTCTGTTGTGGCTCCGCAGGGCTGTATATGATTAGCCATCCTGAAACCTCTGAAGCACTATTGAATTTGACTCTTGGTGTTATAAAAACTCAGCCCACGAACTACCTCCTCACCAGTAATATCGGCTGCGCTTTGCACATCAACGCGGGTTTAAACGACGCGGGGCTTAACACCCAAGTCCTACATCCGGTATCATTGTTGGCACAACAACTTAAAGACTAAATCATGCAAAGAGATTATTCGCCCGCCGATAGGCTAATAGATAATGCAGACCGTGTGTTACGCACCCTGCTTGGACAACCTAAAACGACAGGCCGCGCCGACCCCGCCGCTAAAACAAAACAGGCGTCTCTCGATGAGGAAGAGTCTGCGCTTTCAGCGCGCCTAATGCGCATTAACCACGCGGGTGAAGTCGCCGCTCAAGCTTTATATCAAGGTCAGGCGCTCACCTCTCAAAACAAGGAAACACAACAAAAATTACAGCAAGCGGCGAATGAGGAAAACGACCACTTGGTATGGTGCAAACAACGGGTGAATGAACTAGGCCATCAAACCAGTATTTTTGACCCTTTATGGTACGTCGGTTCGTTAAGCATAGGTGCAGTGGCGGGTTTAGCGGGCGACAAGTGGAACCTCGGTTTTTTGGCTGAAACAGAAAAACAGGTGGTTAAACATATCGACGAGCACTTAGAAAAACTGCCTAAATCGGACAAAAAAACGCGCGCCATACTCAAGCAGATGAAAATAGATGAGGAGCAACACGCCACCACGGCCATTGAACACGGCGGAGCTGAACTACCTGACGTTGTTAAGCAAGGCATGCAATGGGTGTCAAAAGTAATGACCAAAACCTCTTATTGGATTTAACACTAGATTATGGACGATTGCATAAAAACGCTCGCCGACTTTGATCGAACGCACATTTGGCACCCCTACACCAGCCTTAGCCAGCCTAGCCCTACTTTTCTAGTCAAATCGGCTAATGGCGTGACCCTCACCCTAGCCGATGGACGCGAGCTAATCGATGGCATGTCCTCTTGGTGGGCAGCAATTCATGGCTATAACCACCCTGAACTCAACGAGGCAGCGACAAAACAATTAGCCGATATGTCACACGTCATGTTCGGTGGGCTAACGCACCAACCCGCTATCGATTTAGCAAAAACACTAATTAATCTAACACACCCCAACTTACAGCACGTTTTCTTCGTCGACTCTGGCTCAGTGTCCGTAGAAGTCGCCATTAAAATGGCCATTCAATATTGGGCAGCAAAAAAACAACCTAAAAAACAGCGCTTGCTCACCATCAAAAACGCCTACCACGGCGATACCTTTGGCGCGATGGCCGCGTGCGACCCCAAAAGCGGTATGCACTTTTTGTTTAAAGACCTGGTCGCCAAACATTTTTTTGCAGAAAGCCCCGCTTGCGTGCCAGAGAGCGAAGCATTTAAAGATTTAGAAAATCTTCTGAAACAAAATCAACCCACCATTGCAGCAATTATCTTAGAACCCCTCGTGCAAGGCGCGGGTGGCATGCAGTTTTATAGCGCCGACTACTTAAAGAAAGTACGCGCTTTATGCGATAAAACCGGCACCTTATTAATACTCGACGAAATTGCCACCGGCTTTGGCCGTACCGGCAGCCTATTTGCCTACGAACAAGCCGAAGTAGCGCCCGATATATTATGCCTAGGCAAAGCCTTAACTGGTGGCTATATCAGCCTAGCCGCGACGCTGTGTAGCGAAACGATCGCCACAACCATTGGCAATGGCGAGCACCCCACCTTGGTGCACGGCCCCACGTTTATGGCCAATCCACTCGCCTGTGCCATAGCGAACGCCAGCCTAAAGCTATTACTTGAATCACCTTGGCAGCAACGCGTTAAACAAATTGAGCAGCAACTTAAAACTGAACTTAAATCATGTCGTGAACTAGCCACCGTTAAAAACGTACGGGTAAAAGGCGCCATCGGCGTTATCGAACTGCATAAACCTATCGATATTCACTGGGTGCAACCGAGGTTTGTTGAACTAGGCGTTTGGATACGACCTTTTTCCAATCTTGTGTACGTGATGCCGTCGTATATTATTGAGGGGGGTGATTTGTCACGGTTGACAGCGGCTATGACGGAAGTTGTCTCGGAGAGACCTTAGCTAATCTCCAATCTATTTCTTGTTCATTTTTTGCGTTGCCAGCACGCAAGGTATAAGTCTCAGTAAGACGGGAGAGCATCCGTCAAACTGAGACTAAAAAACGAACCAAAAAAGGCAACCCTGAAACCTCGCCTACGGTTCCCTCAGCACAAATGCTTTTCAAAACTACTATGGAACTCACCCATAAAAACCATGGGTTCAAACAACCATAGTAGAAAGCCTTTCAAAAACCCTCTGTTCTTCGGTGAGGTTAAAAGGGAATTAAAATCAAACGCATCAAGACCAATATCCCTTAATCGCGTTAAAGAACACATATCTTTTCGGAACAGTATGCGCGTTGTTTGAGCGCAGCGAGTTTAGCGCGTGCCCGAAAATATATTTGTTCTTGCGATTCGGGTGACTTTTTCTTTGGTTCGTTTCTTTTGGTCACACAAAAGAAATGAACGCCCTCACGGCAGTGAAAACCCTATAACTTATTAACTTTATAAATATGTTAACGTAAACCCATATAAGGAAATTTAATTCACGCTTTTGTCTTTATTATTACATTCCGGTACCTATGCAGAATAATTTGAAAGCACATGGTGAATTCCCGAATAGGCATGTATTTAAAGCCTTCTCCAAAATTGAGCATGCAGAAGCGTTTGTCGAAGAAGGTCGATTTCGTATGGGTTCACTCAAGAACTATAGAAAAATCGAAGATGGTGAAAGAAGGGACGGGGCAGAAGGGCATGGACACATTCGAGTACTAGAGCAGGCTCATTTCGATGCTAATGACACTGGTTATTTTGATGTAACTGGATGTTCTGTTCATAGGGGTATTCATACAGAGTTAGGGAATCCCATATACATATTTTCTACCTCTCTACCAGAGGTAAACCTTAATTCTCTAAAGAGTAAATTTGGTCAATTTATTGTTCGGATTGATGCTCCGAAGCAGCTTGCGCACGATATGACCGAGCACTTGAAGCTCAGACCTGAGAAATACGCCGGCGGCATCGAGGGGCGCTTCGTTTCATATAACCGAGGTGAAATAATTGATATGGAACCAGATAATTTTCAACGAACTTCTCTTAGCTATAACA
>LWTN01000224.1 GCA_002101225.1 Cycloclasticus sp. symbiont of Poecilosclerida sp. M
AACTTTAACCTTTGATAATGGTAGAGAGTTTAGTTGGCATGATGAATTAGCTGAGACATTAGACTGTAACACCTACTTTGCTAAACCATATCATAGCTGGGAGCGTGGCTTAAACGAAAACCATAATCGTTTGTTAAGGCAATTCTTCCCTAAGCAAATGGCTTTGGATAGTGTGAGTGAAAAAGAAGCATTTAGGGCGACAGATTTAATGAATAATAGACCTAGGAAATGTTTGGAGTATAAGACTCCATTTGAGGTTTTTGCTAAGATGACTGGTGAAGACTATTTTTTAAATGGAAGTGTTGCACTTATGGGTTGAATTCGCCCCCTAAAGAACAGTGTAATTGACGAAAAAATAGGGGGAGCCTAATGAATATGGATAAAGTTGTTGGTTGTGCTGAGGTCTCAAGTCGTTATTCATTACTAATATAATAACTATGAAGTGTATCTGTTGACAATTTTATGTCGAATAACTTTTTCAGGTAAGCTAATACTCTATGTTTTTGAAAAATCATCGCCTACACACCCGCATTCGATATTAAACAACAACCCACCGAGGGGATTAATAATGCTCGTTAGTGCATAATATGCAGCTACTATTTATCATTTTAAATAAAAACTGAGATAACGTAAAACTTTCTATGGGGCATAAAAAAACAACTAGCGCCCCCTCACATACACCAATGATGCAACAGTTTCTGCGCATTAAAGCAGATTACCCTGACATTATTTTATTTTATCGCATGGGTGATTTTTATGAGCTATTTCTTGATGACGCCGTCAAAGCATCGCAGCTCTTAAGCATCACGCTTACGAGTCGTGGTCAGTCTGGTGGCATTCCAATACCTATGGCGGGAATACCACACCACGCCGCGGATGGTTACTTAGCTAAATTACTTAAAGTGGGTGAATCTGTTGCGATATGTGAGCAGATCGGCGATCCTGCAACGTCCAAAGGGCCGGTCGAACGCAAGGTTGTACGCGTCATCACCCCAGGCACCATCACCGAAGATTCACTCTTAGATGAGCAAAAGGATAACTTGCTTTGTGCTATCGCTTTTCACAATAACCTTTTTGGCCTAGCCGTTGTCGACGTTGCCAGCGGCCGGTTTTATTTACAAGAAATTGACGATGAACAACTTTTAGACGCTGAGATCGCTCGCATAAATCCTGCTGAAGCATTAATCAATGAAGATTGGAAAGCACCTCGATATATTAAAACTCGCTCAGGCGTGGCTCCCTTGGCTAGCTGGCACTTTGATTTGGAAACAGCAACACGTTTACTAAAAAAGCAATTCGAAACAAAGGATTTAAAAGGCTTTGGCTGCGAAGATATGCCATCGGCCATCATCGCTGCGGGTGCTTTATTACATTACCTAAAAGATACGCACCAATCTGCACTCCCACACCTCCAATCAATCCGTGTCGTACAAGGCGACGACTACGTCATTTTAGACGCCGCAACACGACGTCATTTAGAAATAGATTTTCACCCGACAGGAGACAAAAAATTCACCCTTCTAGGCTTATTAAATCAGTGTAAAACGGCGATGGGGGGGCGGCTGCTTAGACGTTGGTTACACCAGCCTCTACGTGACCAAGACACACTCAAGCACCGCTACCTTGCAAATGAAGAACTACAGCAATCAGGCTCGCTAGACAAACTACAACTGCTATTGAAAGAAACGGGTGATATCGAACGCATATTCAGCCGTATTGCACTACAAACTGCCCGCCCCCGTGACCTCGTTGTACTACGTCAAACATTCAAGGTTTTGCCTGACTTACAAAGTCACCTAAAAAAACTTGATGCACCAAGGCTTACGACGCTGAGTCAACGTATTAGCGAGCATCCTGCATTATTCGATTTGCTACAAAAAGCTATCGTCGAAAATCCGCCCGTTCTAACTCGAGACGGTGGCGTTATTGCAAAAGGATATAACCAAGAACTCGATAACTTACGCAATATTAGCGCCCACGCAAATCAGTTCTTATTGGACTTAGAAACAAAAGAACGCGAGAGCAGCGGTATCAGCACCTTAAAGGTCAGCTATAACCGTGTACACGGCTATTACATTGAGATACCACGCAGTCAATCAGACAGTGTTCCCATGCGCTTTACACGAAAACAAACACTCAAGAATGTAGAGCGCTTCATCACTCCTGAACTAAAGGAATTCGAAGAAACGGTATTGCACGCCCGCGAACAATCGCTCTCATTCGAGAAAGGCCTCTACGTCGATTTATTAGAACAATTTATGCCGTATCTAATTGAGCTACAAGCCTGCGCTGAATCATTAGCTGAACTAGATGTACTTTCAAACCTAGCAGAGCGTGCACAGACCCTTAATTTTCAGCCCACTGAACTAACTGAACACGCTGGCATTCATATTGAACAAGGTCGTCACCCCATCGTTGAAAGTGTACTGGATGAAGCTTTTGTTCCCAACGATATAAAACTCGATAACAATCGCCGCATGTTAATTATCACCGGGCCTAATATGGGGGGTAAATCGACCTATATGCGTCAACTCGCTCTTATCGTTTTAATGGCACACGTTGGATCTTATGTTCCTGCCAATAAAGCCGTTATTGGGCCTATCGATCAAATTTTTACCCGTATTGGCGCCTCGGATAATCTCGCCAGTGGGCGTTCAACCTTTATGGTAGAAATGTCTGAAACGGCCAATATATTGCATAACGCAAGTGATAAAAGTCTTGTGCTAATGGATGAAATTGGACGAGGTACGAGCACCTTTGACGGCTTATCGCTGGCCTGGGCTAGTGCTTACTATTTAGCCACAAAACCCCAACCCTTTACTCTGTTTGCGACGCATTACTTTGAAATGACGGCCTTACCTAACACCGTTAACAATGTAGCTAATGTCCACCTAGACGCTATTGAGCACGGCGGCCAAGTCGTCTTTTTACATACCGTCAACGAAGGTGCTGCTAATCAAAGCTATGGCCTACAAGTCGCCTCTTTGGCGGGTATGCCAAAAGTTGTTATCGAACGCGCCCGAGTTAAACTTGCCTCTTTAGAGAAAAACCAACTGAGCACCCATAACAAAGACCTGACACAACAAAGCGACCTATTTTTAGAACCCAGCCAACGGGTCTTACTAGAACATTTAGAAAATCTAGACCCAGATAATTTAAGCCCAAAACAAGCTTTGGAAGAAATTTACACCTTATTGCGCCTAAAAAACTCATCACAAAATTAAGTGCTATAACTATCGTTATTGGTTTAAATACTTAATTAAATCCTTCGCCGGAACAGCCCCGGGTATTAAAGCACCACTTGCCGCAACAATTGCAGGCGTCCCGCTCACACCCATCGCAACACCCAACTCAAGTTGTTCTTTAACTGGATTTTTGCACGTCTTTGCAACAACTTCATCATTCAACTTCGCGTCCGTCAGTGCTTGGTTTCTATCTTTTGCACACCAAACAGATACGGCTTTATCGTACGAGGGCGTATTAATGCCTGAGCGCGGGAAGAATAAGTAACGAACCGTAATGCCCTCGTCTAGGTAAGTATTCAGCTCAGCGTGTAATTTTCGGCAGTAATGACAATCAATATCTGAAAAAACTGTGACGACGTGTTTCTCATTCTTTGCTGGGAAAACAATCATATCCTTTTCATCCAGCTTCGCTAACGCAAACGTACGCGCTTTATTCTGCAATGATTCAGTCAAGTTTTCACGCGTTTTAAGATCCAACATATCGCCTTGGAGTATGTATCGACCATCTGCGGATACATAAACAATACGCATACCGATACTCACCTGATATAAGCCTTTAATAGGCGATTCGCTTATTTGGTCGACTGATACGCCGGGAAGCACAGTGGATAGCTGCTTAATAATAGCCTGCTTATCTGCCCACGCAGATGAAACGTAGAAACAACAAAGCAAACAAATTAGGGTGTATTTTCTCATTTTTAAACTCTCTTTAATCAATGCAACATAGTAGACACTATTGATGGGCCAAAACATACGCAGTCGAGTAAAAAAATACGCATTGTGTTAAGTCAGCCTCTTGGGTGAAACTTTTCATGGATATCTTTTAAACGTTCACGTGCAATATGCGTGTAGATTTGTGTCGTTGATAAATCACTGTGCCCCAATAACAACTGAATAACGCGTAAATCCGCACCGTGATTCAATAAGTGCGTGGCAAAGGCGTGGCGCAATGTATGCGGTGAAATTGCGTGCTTAATATTCGCCAAAACAGCATAGCGTTTAATAATGTACCAGAACGCTTGGCGGCTCATACAGCCACCCCTTCGTGTGGGGAAAACTGCATCTGTTTGTTGCTGCCCCAGAATTTCTACTCGCCACTGCTCAATAAAATCAGCGAGCCACTGAATGGCCTCCTCGCCAACCGGTACAAGGCGGTCTTTACTACCTTTTCCTGTCACTCTCACAAGGCCTTGTCGAAAGTTAACTTGGTCCAACGTTAACCCCACTAACTCTGTCACCCGCAGCCCGGACGCGTATAAAAGCTCAAGCATAGCTCGGTCTCTAAACCCTAACGCTGTGCTTATATCAGGTGCCGCGAGTAAACTTTCTACTTCAGCTTCAGATAAGCTCATCGGTAAACTATGGCCTAATTTAGGCCCATCAATAATTGATGTGGGGTCGGTAGAAACCTTGCCTTCTCTCAAGCCATACACGTAAAAACGTTTAACGCTGGAAAGAAACCGGGCAGTTGAACGCGCCGTAGATCCATTTTGTAGACGTTCTGCTAAATAAGAGGTTACATCAACAGACGTACACGATAACAACGTGTTATTTTGTTTCTCTAACCAGTTAGAAAACTGGCTTAGGTCGTTTCTATAAGCCTTTATCGTATTCTCGCTTAGGCCGTCTTCAACCCATAAAGCATCGAGAAAAATTTCAATTTCTTGGTCAATCAAAACTTAGCAGCCTACTATCTTCATCTTTTAAATAATAACTGAATTATCTTAACAATCTGTCAGATATATTTAGCTTTATCAAAAAAAAGACCGGCTAAACCGGTCTTTTTAAAATCAAAATAATAAATTTTATTTAATTTTTTCTTTAATACGTGCAGCTTTTCCGCGTAAATCACGTAAGTAGTAAAGTTTTGCACGTCTAACATCGCCTCTTCTTTTAACTTCGATGCTACCAATCATTGGGCTATGTGTTTGAAATACACGTTCAACACCTTCACCATGAGAAATTTTACGTACCGTAAACGCAGAGTTAAGGCCCCGGTTGCGTTTCGCAATGACGATACCTTCAAACGCCTGTAGACGTTCACGCGTACCTTCCTTAACTTTAACTTGAACAACCACCGAATCGCCTGCACTAAACACAGGGATATCCTTGTTCATTTGTTCTGCTTCTAACTCTTGTATTACATTACTCATTTTTTAATCCTCAGTCTTTAACTGTTTAATTCCTAACTTAATATTTACTTATTTTCTTTTTTGAACGCATCTAACAACTCTTTTTGATGCGGACTCAATTCGATTTTTTCTAGTAAATCAGGGCGTTTAAGCCATGTTTTACCCAGCGCTTGTTGCTCACGCCATCTCGCAATTTTTTCATGATCGCCACTCATCAATACACTTGGCACAGCCTCACCGTCTATCACATCAGGCCGCGTGTAATGAGGGTGATCTAACAACCCCGCTACAAATGAATCCTCAACTGCCGATGACTCATGCCCTAGCACACCCGGCAACGTTCTTGAGACTGCATCTATGACGACTAAAGCAGGTAGTTCACCACCGCTTAATACATAATCACCAATCGACCAATCTTCATCTACCTGCGATGCTAATAACCGCTCATCAATCCCTTCGTAGCGCCCTGCAATCAAAATCAAACGCGGTTGTTGTATTAAATACTCAACACCTTTTTGATCCAGCTTACGCCCCTGAGGGCTTAACGCTATCACGAGTGCAGGCTCTTTACTCGCAGCTTTAGCCGCTTCAATTGCCTTTCTCAACGGCTCGACCTTCATCACCATGCCAGGCCCGCCACCGAAAGGGCGGTCATCTACCGTGCGATGTACGTCCTGCGTAAAATCTCTTGGGTTCCACGTTTTCAGTGAAACCTGATTGTTTTCAATGGCTCTTCCAACAACACCCATGGACGCCGTTTCACGAATAATATTCGGAAACAATGTAATCACATCAAACCGCATCGGACTAAAAATCTGGGTCCCAATCAACGACCATGCGTTGACCATCGATATCGACTGTAGTCACAACTTGGTGCATCACAAAAGGTATGAGCCTCTCTCTATCACCCTTAACGACGAGCACATCATTCGCGCCCGTTTCCAACATGTGATCAATCCTCCCTAACGCTTCGCCTGCTTTAGTTTCCACGTTCAAGCCAATTAAATCAGACCAATAAAACTCATCTTTACCTAATTTTTTTAACTGATTCCTAGGGATATAAATATCTAAACCTACCCACGTTTCCGCTTCGTTTCTATCATCCAGCCCTTCTAACTGAGCAACAATAGACTTACCCTGTTTTCTGCCTGAACAAATTTTAACGGCCTGCAGTTTTTTATCTTTTTCAATATACCAAGGCTGGTAATCTAAAACACTCATTCTGTCATCGGTATATGCAAACACCTTGACCCAACCTTTAATACCAAATACTCCCGATATTTTTCCCAGCTTAAGCCAAGAAGAATCTTGAGTATTTATGCTAAGCCCTTATTTAAGCGGCAGCTGTAGCAGCCTCTTTAACCAAAGCGCTAACGCGATCAGATGTTTGAGCACCCAATGCAACCCAATGATTAACACGGTCTGTATCTAAATTTAAGCGCACTTCACCACCTATAGCTCTTGGGTTATAAAATCCAAGTCTTTCGATATAGCGACCATCACGGCTTCTGCGGCTGTCCGCAACCACTACGTGATAGAAAGCGCGTTTTTTAGCACCCGTTCTTGATAGACGAATCTTTACCATTTTTTTTCCTTTAATACGGTTTTATAACACTTACTTCATTAACCCAGTGATTTTACGCGAATTTACTAAATTGGTGAAGCTTAAATATGCGATTAATCCATTAAAACAGGGGTTTTTCACGAAAATACGTCTGCGAGCTTTTACAGTGTTAAATTTTCGCGCCTATAGCTTCATGTAAATCGCCCTTAGAACGGGCGTCCACCTGGGTTTTGGCCTAATTGACCTTTAAGCCCACGCATCATTTTAGCCATTCCACCTTTGGCCATTTTTTTCATCATCTTTTGCGCTTGCTTATACTGCTTCATCAACTTATTCACTTCTTGCACTTGGAGTCCTGCACCGTTAGCTATACGTTTTCTTCGCGACCCGTTGATTAACGTTGGAAACACCCTTTCTTTTCCAGTCATGGAATTTATCAGTGCAATTTGCCGCTTTAAATCCCTATCATTAACTTGGCTTTTAACATTTTGTGGCACATTAGACATCCCTGGAATCTTGTCCATCATCGCTTCCATGCCACCCATATCCAGCATTTGAGAAAGCTGATCGCGATAATCTAAAAGATCAAAGCCCTTCCCTTTTTGAATTTTTTTAGCGAGCTTATCCGCTTTCTCTTTATCAACCTTACGCTCAATATCTTCTACCAGACTTAAAACATCGCCCATACCAAGAAGGCGCGAAACCACACGTTCTGGGTGAAAAGGTTCTAACGCTTCTGTCTTCTCGCCAACGCCTAAGAACTTGATCGGCTTGCCCGTAATTTGACGAATAGATAAGGCTGCACCACCGCGCGCATCACCATCTGTTTTAGTCAAAATAACACCTGTCAACGGCAAGGCTTCATCAAATGCCTTGGCCGTATTTGCAGCGTCTTGGCCGGTCATACTATCGACAACAAAAAGTGTTTCTGTTGGCTTAGCAACTTTATGGATTTCGGTAATTTCGCCCATCAATTCCTGATCAATGTGCAAACGACCTGCAGTATCAATAATGACAACGTCTTTAAACTGCTTTTTCGCTTCAGCTATTGCATTACGAACAATTTTTACGGGCTTTTGATCAGTACTACTTGGGAAGAATGTCGCACCGACATCATTCGCTAAGGTCTGCAGCTGCTCAATCGCCGCGGGCCTATACACGTCAGCACTAACGACCATGACGGATTTTTTTTCGCGCTCCATTAACCAACGCGATAATTTAGCAACGGTAGTGGTTTTACCCGAGCCTTGCAAACCCGCCATTAAAATAACGACCGGTGGAGCCGCGGCAAGGTTGAGGGATTCGTTCGCCTCACCCATCACTTTAATGAGCTCTTCGTTAACCACCTTCAACATGGCCTGCCCTGGCGATAGGCTTTGCATTACATCTTGCCCTAAAGCACGCGTTTTAACCGCGTCGGTAAATTCACGTACGACCGGTAGCGCGACATCCGCCTCAAGCAAGGCCATTCTGACCTCACGCATCGTATCTTTTATATTATCTTCGGTTAAACGCGCTTGCCCTTTAATACGTTTAAAGGTGGCATTTAGACGGTCAGTTAAACTATCAAACATATTGGCAACTCAGTTTTCTAAGATTTTAAAATCAAGGACGCGTATTTTCGCACGTCTTAAATATGGATACTTTGCTTTTTAAGCTTTCTAAGCTGTTATTTGCCCAGATTAAGCTATACGACACTTCTACCCTTAACAAGATTGTGACACACTATAACGATGACCCTTTCAGACGCTCTTTTTACCCCTTTTAGCTTTCTTGCCGCCGCCTTATATCTAGCGAGCGCTGGCATGGTGCTACTTTCCATCCTTCAGCTGAATGTTTTAGCTAGACCACGGCTCGCTGTTTTAACCCCTGCCTGTATAGCTCTTACCCTTCACGCGGGTTTGATTATCGGCCAATACACAGCGAATGAAGGCATGGCCTATGATTTTTTTAATATGCTCTCATTGGTCTTTTTAGTTATCGGCGCACTCTTCGTTTCTTCTGCGTTTAACAAACCGATTGAAAGTCTCGCTATTATTGTTTTTCCTTTTTCCGCCGCCGTGGTTTTGTCAAACCTTGGTAACACGGGGCTTATAGAACAAGAACAGGGCTTTGGCTGGGAAATACAAAGCCATATTCTGCTGTCTGTTTTAGCTTATAGCCTGCTTACCGTCGCAGCTTTTCAGGCGGTGATGCTTTCTTTCCAGGAAAAGCAGCTACACAACCGGCACCCAACGCACTTCATTCGCTCCTTACCTCCGCTACAAATAATGGAAGGACTTTTGTTTCAAACCGTGGGGTTAGGCGTGTTTTTATTAACTTTCTCGCTGGCGACAGGCTTTATATTTTTAGAAGATATTTTTGCCCAGCACCTAGTACACAAAACAGCGTTATCAATTTCAGCGTGGGTTATTTTTAGCACCCTGCTTTGGGGTAGGGGGCACTTTGGGTGGCGTGGTCAAACAGCGATTAAATGGACTTATAGCGGCTATTTTCTTTTATTACTTGCCTATTTCGGAAGCAAATTTGTTTTGCAACTGGTATTACAACAGAGTTAGCGTGAATCGTTTTCAAAACATAAACATCACACACAAGAACATCAACTAAGGCGTTCTTTTTCCTTAATCTCGATCAACAGCCCATTGCAAGCATCTTCAATCATGTCGATGACGCGTTCAAAACCGTTACCCTCACCATAATACGGGTCTGGCACCTCTTTAAACGCGCATTTCGTCGCATAGTCGAGCAGATATTTAACTTTACTACGGTAGCGCTCTGGTGCTTCGTAATTCACAATCGAAAAGTTATCTTTATCCATCACCAATAGATAATCAAACTCTTCATAGTCACTCGCCTCTACACGACGCGCGACGAGGTCACGGATATCAATACCCCGCTTTAGTGCTGTTTCCATTGAGCGCCCATCGGGTTGCCGCCCTACGTGGTAGGCGTGTGTACCGGCTGAGTCAACGCCAATTTCGCTCTGCAGACCCTTCTCTAAAACAAGCTGCCTAAATACGCCATGCGCAGTGGGTGAACGACAGATATTGCCCATGCAAATAAATAAAACTCGAATCATTATTGCGTCGCTCTCAAAGCCGCATCAACACGATCTAAGTCTTCTTGCGTATCAACTCCAGCCTCGGGCGCTTTCTCCACCGAGGGAATATATATCTTTTCTCCTTGGTTAAGAATTCGTAACTGCTCAAGCGCTTCTAGATGCTCCAGCGCACTCGCTGGCCAAGTCACGTATCGGCGTAAAAATCCTGCTGTATAGGCGTAAATCCCAATATGTCTAAAATACATACTTTGCTGAGACAGTTGCTGCTTATCAGGAAAACTTCCTCTGTCCCACGGAATGGGGGCGCGACTAAAATACAGCGCATAATCATTTGCATCCCTGACGACTTTAACGGCATTCGGATTAAAAATTTCGGCACTATCGATAATCGCTGAACATAAGCTGGCCACGTCCGCTTGTTCTTGATTGATAAGCGCACCAGCCGCATCTCGAATTAATTCGGGTAGTATCAACGGCTCATCACCCTGACAATTAACGATATGAGTTGCATCGGCCCAACCCAGTGTATTGGCCGCCTCGGTAATGCGCTCTGTACCGCTATTGTGATTGACAGACGTCATCACTGCATTAAAGCCCGCTGATTTAACACAAGATAAAATGCGCCCGTCATCAGTAGCGACCACCACTTCGTCCGCACCGGCTTTTGCAGCCTGTTCGCAAACGTGCAGAATCATTTCTCTACCTGAAATTTTTAACAGCGGTTTACCGGGTAATCTGGAAGACGCATAACGCGCAGGAATGACAACTTTAAATGATTCAGTCATTTTTTTACTTCAGCGCTTTCGCCTCGTCCGCGGTAATTTTGCGCGCCTGGTCTGACAACATAACCGGAATGTCATCTCGGACAGGGTAGGCAAGGCGACATGGAATACAGGTTAATTCTTGCTGCTCTTTCGCGTAGTGCAAGCTGGACTTACACAAGGGGCAGGCCAAAATATCTAATAATTTTTTATCCATTTATTTTCTCTTTTAACAGTGACAATAAGCCTAAGCCAAATTTTTCGGTCATTTGCGCCCTAATGGGTACAAACCAATGGTTAGTGCCCGCTATCATGGTGCACTTAACCGCATCTTTCTCTGTCATTAAAACAGGTTTCTCATCGCCGAAGGAGATGTCTTCAGCCTCATAAGTGTGATGGTCTGGGTATATATGAGAATCGAACTGTATACCAAATTTACGTAAGTGAGAGAAAAACCGAGACGGGTTTCCTAAACCCGCGAGTGCATGCACCTTTACACCTTTCAACGTATCGAGCGGCACAATGATCGTTTCATCAAGCACGTTAACAGCCTCACTTCCTTCGGTTTTCATATGGTACTCATTGGCGTTCGCCAAGCCATTGCATACGATTAAATCGACTATCTTAAGCCGTGAGACGGGCTCACGCAGTGGCCCGGCTGGTAATAAATAACGATTCCCATAACGGCGCTCACCATCGACTAATGCTATTTCAATATCACGTTTTAGAGCATAGTGCTGTAGGCCATCATCTGACACAATGATATCGCACTGATGATGGTCCATAAGAGCTTGGGCGCTTTGTGCGCGGTCTGGGCCCACAGCAACTGGGCAACCTGTTTTCCCAGCAATAATTTTTGCCTCATCGCCCACAATGCGTGCATCACTATCACCTCGCACTTGCTGTGGCCAACTCGACGCTACGCCGCCATAACCGCGACTAATCACGCCTGGGTGGTAACCTGCTTTAAGTAATAATTCCGTTACCCAAATCACTAGTGGAGTCTTACCTGTTCCACCCACCGTTATATTGCCAACAATAATAACCGGCACATCGAGTTGAGTTGAACTGAGCACACCCATTTTAAATAACAATTTTCGTACCTTCACCATTAGTGAAAATAAGAATGTTAGCGGGATAAACAACGTTGCTATCGGGCGTTGCCCATACCACACGCTATCGAAAAAACGGCTTACTTTGTGGTTCATAACCTGCGGCCACTTGTTACGGGTCTGTTTTTGGCTCATTAGCCGCGAATGTAATATTCACAAAACCTAATTGACCCGCCGCATCCAATACAGTGATGACTGATTGGTGCGTCGCTTTAGCATCTGCGCTAATGAGCAAAGGGGGTGTTTTGTTATCACCCGCAGCTTGTAACATCGCCTTTTTAATAGTCGCCAAACCAGGGTTGACCACCTCATTTTGATTGACAAAAAAACGACCATTGGCATCGATGCTAACTTCCATCACGTTCTCATCTTTCTTTTGTTCTCCAGCCGCCTGAGGTAATTCGATTTTTAGTTGGGTTTCTCTATCAAAGGTCGTGGTGACCATAAAGAAAATCAATAACAGAAACACAACGTCAATCAGCGGCGTTAGGTTGAGTTCGAAGTCCTCATTATTTTTATGCTTGAAATTCATTTTATTTGATCGCGCTCTCCGCGCATCATCTCAACCATTTTTACCGCTTCATCTTCCATCCTAACCACCAAGTCGTTCACTAAACCTCGGAAATAGCGGTAGAATATCAAGCTTGGAATAGCGACCGTTAAACCAAACGCTGTCGTAATCAGCGCCTTTGAAATACCGCCCGCCAACTCAGTGGGGTTACCCACACCGCCGTCCTCGATCGCATCAAACACATCCCTCATACCAATCACCGTACCCAACAAACCTAATAGAGGCGTAATGGATGCAATCGTACCTAAAGTATTTAAGTATTTTTCCAAACTATGCGCGGCTTGTCGGCCTGCCTCTTCAATACTTTCTTTCATCACTTCACGACCGTGACGCTCATTCAATAGGCCCGCCGCAAGAACCGCTCCCAAGGGTGAGCTAATGGCGAGTGAATTAATTCTATTTTTATCTAATTTATCGGCCTTATACAACTTCCAAATAGAGGGCACGAGTTGTTCGGGTAGAATTTTTTTAGCGTTCAACGACCAGAACCTTTCGCCAATCACGGCGAGCGCAACGATCGACGAAGCAATAATAGGTATCATTAACCAGCCACCTGATTTAATAATTGAAAGTAAGCCTGTCGCCTCACCCATGTTTATTCCTCTTGTTAATAATTATTGAGGTGCAGTCTACTTGATTTTTTAACTCGCTGAAATCTTCATGCGTAAATTTATGACATTTATGAGACCTAAGGCTTCCAGTTCCAGTATCGAGTGGACGCGTCACGATAGCTAACTAGCTTCGGCTTCTCATCTAAATTAAAGTTAACGGTTACCGCGCCATGTTCCGCCGAATTAAACGGCCTGACACCCGCTCGTTTATAACGCTCAACGACAGCAGCTTTTGGGAAGTTAAAACGGTTCTTATAGCCCGTAGGAAAAAGCACGACAGAGGGATTAACACTGTCAACAAAACTATCCGTTGAAGATGTTTTGCTACCGTGATGCGGTGCAATTAATACGTCAGCCGAAAGTCGGTGTCGCTGATGCCGCACTAAGGACTGTTCAGCGTGCTTTTCAATATCTCCCGGCAACAAAGCAGTTCCAGCACGTGAACTCACACGTAATACACAAGAACCATTATTACCATCGTATAAATCGAACGTATCGGGGTGAAGAAATTCGAACGCTACACCATCCCAGTTCCAAGAAACACCATCGACACACTTTTTCCCATTTACAATCAAATTCTGTGACTCGCTGCTGTAATAGTCATCGACACGAATGTTCTCAAAAACTGTGTCCACCCCACCTGCATGATCATTATCACCATGACTCACGACTAGAACATCAATTTTATTTTTTTGTTGCCCACGCAAATAAGGTAAAACAACGGTAGATGCAAAATCCATTGACCCTTCAAAGCTTGAGCCCGTATCAAACAACAAAGTATGCTCTGTCGTGCTAATAACGACTGATAAGCCTTGCCCAACATCCAGCATCACCAATTTAAACTCGCCCTCTTGCAAAGGCCCTATTTTTTGTGGAAAAAGCAGTGGGATAAATAACAGTAATGCAACTGGTTTAGGAATAAAGCCTTTTGGCAAAAATAAAAAAAGAACCCCTATCAACGCTAAGCTACACGCTAGTAATGAGACCGACGGTAGAACCCACTCTACATAACCAAGTTGAGTAACGCCCTCTAAAAACCACCAGAGTACGCTCAACACATCAGCCGAAAAATTCAGCACATACTCGGCTGCGCGTTCACTGATTACCCCAAGCAACAAACTGGCCATTAAAGAGGGGATTAACAAAAAACTTAAAAGCGGTACCGCAACAATATTAGCTATCGGCGCCACAATGGAGACCTGTTGAAAGAAATACAATACCAATGGCATTAACCCTAACGTAACCAGCCACTGAGTTTTGATTAATTTATAGAAAAAATTTGTTTGCCCTGAATCGCCAACTCGACCAATAAACCCATATAAAATAATAGCAACGGCTGCAAAAGAAAGCCAAAAGCCAATCGATAACGCGGATGCGGGGTCGATCAAAAGCACACTCAATAAGGCTGCAGATATAACCTGTGCCGGTCGATAGTGCCGTTCCAAGAAAATAGCACCCATGATGACAAAGAGCATTATTAAGGCACGCTGTGTGGGTATGGAAAAACCGGCCAACCCAGCGTAACCCATTGCAGCTAATAAACTCATTACTACGGCAAGCTCAAGCGCTAAGCGTCTAACTCTAGGCACCCGCAAACTCACGCCACGTACTGAAGCAAAAACTAACGCACTCACTAAGCCAATATGCAGGCCGGAGATGGCTATCAAATGTGATGTGCCCGTTTGACGAAACACGCCCCATTGCTGCTGTGTAATGCCATTGCGATCACCCAAGACAAGTGCTTTTATAATTGCGCTGTGACTATTGGTTGCTAGCTTTTCGTCTAAATACCGACCGAGCATTTGCCTTAACGCACCCAAACGCCAAAATTCAGCTCGCTGTAACAATTTATTATTTTGACTTTTTCTGACATATCCCGTGGCATTAATTTTTTGCTGAAAAAGCCATTTTTCATAATCAAACCCATGTGGATTTGAAGTGCCGTGTGGTCTTTTTAATTTAACCAACAGCTGCCAAGTTTCCGCAGATTTAATGTCAACGGCGGGGCCATACCAGCTTAATTTTATTCGCCCCGAAAAGCCTTTTAGTTCACCATCTAGCCCGACGTGGCTTACCTCAAAAAGAAATTGCGTGGCCCGTTGATTAAAGTGTGGCAGACCGACAACGCGCCCTTGTACTAATATTTCTTTACCTTCCAGATTTTCGGGTAATTGCAGTTGAATAACATGGAGCGCACAAACAGACGCCCAGACAAAACCTACTAACAAATAACTTAGCCATCTGAGGCGTCTTACAGCGGCTAATGCAACGATTGATATGAAAAACAAAGCCTGTTTGCTCGGCACCACGGCAAACCCTTGCAAGGCTAAAATGCCCAGCAAAAAGCAACCGCTCACGATGAGTAAATTATTTTTCAAGAGGCTTCCATGCCTGTTACACTTTGCTTAAATAAAGATGTAACTGTATGCCAAAACGACTCATTAAGAAATACTTTCCTGATCATAAAACGATCAAAGAGCACAAGCACTTACAAGTGTTTGGTTCGCTCCTACACAATCAAAACCTTTGGCATTTAAATCGGCGTTCGTTTGCAGGCGCCATTGCCGTCGGCCTATTCGTTGCCTTTATTCCGTTGCCCACCCAGATGGTCATAGCAGCCGCGGCTGCGATTGTTTTACACGTCAACCTACCCGTTTCTGTTGCCACTGTTTGGGTGACCAACCCGGTTACTATGCCACCGATATTTTTTTCAGCGTATTGGATCGGCGCATGGATATTAGACACACCCATGGACACAGATGGGTTTTTATTTACCTTTGAATCCATTATGGAAAGCCTTTCCAATAACTGGCAACCCTTCTTACTCGGCTGTTTTATTATGGGCTGCTTGTGTTCGACTATTGGCTACGCATTAGCGCGTGGTTTTTGGCGCTTTATCATAGTGAAAAAATGGCGCCTTAAAAAAACAAGAAATACAGCTCAGCGTTAATACGATATATCTTTAAAAAGCTTAGCTGCTTTTCAACACACCATCATCAAGCGTTAAGACGCGATCCATTTTGTTCGCGAGTTGCGCGTCATGCGTTACCAGTAAAAAACTGATGTTCAAACTTTGATTAAGACTCAGCATCAACTCATAAATCTGCTCGGCCGTTTTCTTATCGAGATTCCCCGTTGGCTCATCGGCCAGCACACATTTTGGCTTAGTAACTAAAGCACGTGCTAAGGCAACCCGTTGGCGCTCACCACCTGATAGCTCTCCATAGCGATGTTTAACACGCTGCTCTAAGCCAACTTGTTGCAACATTTTAAAAGCACGTTGTTGGGCTATCTCCTTCCCCTCTCCGCGAATTAATAACGGCATAGCGACATTTTCTAGTGCACTGAACTCACCCAATAGATGATGGAACTGATACACAAACCCTAATGAGCTATTACGAAGCGCCGAGCGTTCAATTTCAGGCATTTTATGAACGTCTTTACCTTCCATTAGCACAGTACCTGCAGTTGGCTTATCTAGACCGCCGAGCAAGTGCAGCAAAGTGCTTTTACCCGAACCCGATGAACCCATGATGGCGAGCCTCTCACCTTGCTGCAGACTCAAATCAACGTGCTTTAGCACCTCAACGTTTAAGTCGTCTTCACCAAACGTCTTACACAGTCCATTGCAACTTAAAATAGGCTCACTCATATCGCAATGCCTCCGCAGGATTTACGCGTGACGCTTGCCATGAAGGATAAAGAGTTGAAATTAAAGATAAAATAAACGAATAACTCGCAATCGTTGTCACATCTGACCATACAAGTTTAGACGGCAACTCACTAATATAATAAATATCCGCGGGTAGAAATTGCACTTGAAAGAAATGTTCAATTACCGGAACAATCGTCTCAACATTTAACGCCAGACTGACCCCCGCTATCACACCAATAAGAGTCCCAACCAAACCAATCAGCGTTCCTTGAACCATAAAGATGCCCATAATGCGCGCAGGCGTTAGGCCCAAGGTACGCAAAATAGCTATTTCAGAACGCTTATCTGTCACCACCATCACTAAGGTCGAAACAATATTGAAGGCCGCAACGGCCACGATGAGCATAAGAATAATAAACATCACCGTTTTCTCAGTTTTGATGGCTTTGAAAAAATTACTGTGCTCCATCGTCCAATCAGAGATACGATAGTTTGGCGTGAGTGTTTGAGCCAATGCACGCGTAACCCAAGGCGCCCTAAACATGTCTTCAAGCTTGATACGCAAGCCTGTCACCCCACCGTTCAGACGCATCAGTTTCGACCCATCTTCAATATGAATAAACGCAAGGTTACGGTCGTATTCATACATGCCAACATTAAAGATTCCGCTGACTGTAAACCGCTTGAGTCTAGGTAAAATACCCGCTGGCGTGGGCGTAACTTGGGGTGTGATAACCGTTACTTTATCACCGACCAAAAGCCCTAAATAACGCGCCAAATCAGAACCTAAAACAATACTGAATTGTGAAGGCTTTAAATCGCCTAAAGCACCTTCCACTAACTTCTCGGCTACATCAGATACATCACTTTCTCTTTCAGGCAACACACCCTGCAAGACACTCCCGCTCACGCGTTGATTAGCACTTAACATCACTTCTGCTTTAACGAATGGCGCCCAACCGACCACATCTTTGTCGCCCACCAGCTCAGAGGCTAAAGAGGGCCAGTCATATAAAGCGCTACCGTGCTCTGAAACCGTCACGTGTGATGCCATGCCCAATATTTTTTCACGCAATTGCGCTTCAAAACCATTCATCACTGATAACACTGTAATCAACGCCATGACACCCAGCGATACCCCCAACATGGACGTCATACTAATAAAAGATATAAACCCAGAGCGCTGTTTAGCGCGGGTATACCGCAGGCCAATAAAAAGTTCGAGAGGTTTAAACATAGCGGTGAATTAAATCATAAAACGTTCGTGTAGGTGACCACAATCTTCTCGCATAAAGCTAACACGGTCTTTATTCGGTGCTATATTAAAAGCATAGCCATGTTTAATGGAGTTCGTTATGACGTGTAAAACCTTTTTAATCGCCTGTCTCACCTGTGCCTTTCTAGGGAGCGCACAAGCCACCACACTACTTATCGATGTCATCGGTGCCGAGCCTGCAAACTCCACGGCGGGCTTAGCTAGACCCGTGAACGGAATGACCATGAAGCAAGTTACGCAACAGTGTGGCGAACCCCCAGTAAAGTATGATGCGGTTGGCACACCCGCTATTACACGTTGGGAATATGAACAACACAGCGTGTATTTCGAAAACAAGCTCGTCATTCACTCTGTAGTGAATAAACCTCAGCTACAAACAAAACCCCGGGCTTTGCAATAGGGGTTTAAAAACGCTACAGTAGCTGCAACTTTATATGGTTATAACGTAAGGTTATTAAATTCTAATTTGGAGATAAAAATGAACGGAACAAAATTAATAAAGATTGCTACTCTTGCAACGATAATGTCTTTTAGCCTATCAGTGATTGCGGCCGAGCGTGTTGTAAAAATAACACCTGAAATTGGCAGCGTTAACGTACTTCATAACGCTAAAACAGTCGTTATTGAACGTAACCAAGACGTAAACAATACCATCGACGAAAACTATGCAAAAACGTCGCGCGCGTGCCCTCCATTTTGCATTCGCCCTATCGTCTTAGCACCTGGCGTTGAAACAATCGGCGAACTAGAAGTTTTGGATTACCTAAAAAAGCTCGGACACGATAAAAACTTAATGGTCATTGACTCTCGCACGCCTGATTGGGTTGCACGCGGCACCATTGCAGGCGCTGTAAACATCCCATGGACTCAACTAGATACAGCAAAGGGCGCGACCGATCTTGATATTGAAGCGATTGTTGCCGATGAGTTTGGCGCAACTGTTGAAGACGACAAGTGGGATTTCAGCAAGGCTAAAACACTCGTTTTATTCTGTAACGGCATGTGGTGTGGCCAATCACCTAGAAACATTTATACCTTACTTAAACTCGGTTACCCTGCTGAGAAACTAAAGTGGTACCGTGGCGGCATGCAAACTTGGAACGTTTTAGGTTTATCGACTGTAAAACCGAACTAATAAAAACGTTTATATTGAGCAAGCCTAACCCGATATCGGGTTAGGCTTTTTTATGTCTACGACAATTCATTACAACAACCCTGCAAGGCTTATGCGAAAATAGAAAACTTACTTTTACTTCAAAAGCTTTTCTTAATACCGTACATGTCACCTTTCAGCGCATCAACACCCATCGAGCTTCCCAAAAGCTCACAAACACCCGTTACATGGAGTGATTGTAGTGGCGGTACAGATGCCTACCAAATAGCAAGTGCCGCTCAAGCTTTATCGAACTTGTTTATTGTTATATGTAGTGACACCCAAACCGCGCTGCGCTTAGAGCGTGAGGTGCCTTTCTTTTTAGGCGATGAGATACCTGTAACCTACTTCCCAGATTGGGAAGTATTACCCTACGATAGCTTTTCGCCTTTGGGCGAAATTATCTCCGATCGCCTAAAAACCCTGAGCCATCTGCGCCAATTAAAACAAGGCGTTCTAATCGTTACCGCGAGCACTTTATTGCAGCGCCTTGCTCCACACAAACAAATATTTGCAGCCCGTTTTTCACTAAAAATAAACGATCGTCTAGATATAGATAACACGCGTCGAGAGCTCGAAGCATTAGGCTATCGTAATGTTCCCAATGTTAAAGAATACGGTGAATTTTCTGTGCGCGGTTCTATTTTGGATTTATTCCCAATGGGAAGCACAAAACCCTACCGCATCGATTTATTTGATAATGAAGTCGAATCAATTCGAACCTTCGATACTGAAACACAACGCTCCTTGGATAAAGTTGAAGAAATCGACTTATTGCCCACACGTGACATCCCTATAACAGAAAGCAGCATCCAACTATTTAGGCAAAAATTTAGAGACACCTTTCCAAATATCTCATCATCAAACGCGCTCTATCAAAATGTTACCAAAGGGAATATACCGGCAGGCATCGAAAATTACTTGCCTTTATTTGTTGAACAAACAGAGTGTTTTTTTGACTACATTTCACAAGCAACCCTCTTACTGCACGGTGATATCGTCCACTCAAGTAACGCCTTCTTAAAACAAGCTGATGATCGTTACGCTCTACGTATGGGTGATATTGATCGCCCACCGTTACCACCGCAGGCGCTTTTTATTAGCTTACAAGATTTCAAGCAACGGCTTGCTGCGTACCCCACTATTCAACTAGAAAGAAAAAACATAAGCACAAAACCTATCGCTCTTATTAATCATAAAGACACGAATCCAAGCGAACAACTCGATGAGATTCTAAACACTAAAAACCACAGGACACTGTTTGTAGCCGAGTCAGCTGGGCACCGTGAATCAATGCTGTTGCAGCTTAATAAATACAAAGTTCGCCCAACCGTCATCATGACTTGGGCTGAATTCTTAGAGCGCGAAGCCTCACCGTGTATTATCGTCGCGCCCATCGATGAGGGGTTAGAACTAAACAATATTAGCGTCATTAGCGAAGGACAGTTGGTCGGGGCACGCGCTCAACAAAGAAGGCGTAGACGTTCTTCTTCTAGCCAGTCTATTGAGGGTATTTTTAACAGCCTAGCTGAGCTTGAAATTGGCTCGCCGGTGGTGCACCAAGAACACGGTGTGGGACGTTACTTGGGCTTAAAGCATCTCGTGGTTGATGAGATTGAAACTGAGTTCCTGACATTAGAATACGCAAACAATGACAAGCTCTATGTGCCCGTAGCATCGCTTAACCTTATCGGCCGTTATATGGGGTCACAAGGTGATACCGCACCTCTGCATAAACTCGGTAGCGAACAGTGGCAAAAGGCTCGAAAAAGAGCGGTCAAGAAGGTGCGTGATGTCGCCGCTGAACTACTCGACACTCATGCCAAAAGAGCGGCTAAACCAGGTAAACCGATGGTCATTGAATCTGATGAATATGAGCAGTTTTCAAATGCCTTCCCTTTTGAAGAAACAGATGATCAAGCCAATGCCATCGATCAGACTTTACACGATCAAAGTTTGGCCAAATCAATGGACCGCGTCATCTGTGGTGACGTTGGTTTCGGCAAAACAGAGGTCGCCGTACGCGCCTCTTTTATCGCCAGCTACAATCATTATCAAGTGGCCGTTCTCGTCCCCACCACCTTGCTCGCTCAACAACACTTTCAAAACTTTTCAGATAGATTTGCCGACTGGCCTGTCCGTGTTGAAGTGTTGTCGCGCTTTATTAGCGCAAAGAAGCAACAACAAATTGTCGGCGATGTGGCCGATGGTAAAGTTGATATTCTAATCGGCACCCACCGACTGCTTCAGAAATCCGTTTCATATAAAAACCTCGGGCTGGTAATAATCGATGAGGAACAACGCTTTGGCGTTCGCCACAAGGAATATTTTAAATCCATGCGTTCAGAAGTAGATATGCTCACGCTCACCGCCACGCCTATTCCGAGGACGCTGAACCAAGCCATGTCTGGCTTGCGAGATATATCTATCATCGCTACGCCTCCCCCTAACAGACACGCGATTGAAACTTATGTTTCGGAATGGAACGACAGCCTCGTACAAGAAGGCTGTCAGCGTGAAATTAAACGTGGCGGACAAATATTTGTTCTGCACAACGACATCCAAACTATGGATAGAATGGTTCGTGAGTTTCAAAAACTCGTACCTGACAGTAAGGTTCAGAAAGCCCACGGTCAAATGCGCGAAAGCGAGCTTGAACAAGTCATGCTCGATTTTTATCACAACCGCTTTAACATCATGGTCTCGACCACAATCATCGAAAACGGTATCGACTTGCCTAATGCCAATACAATTATTATCAATCGAGCAGACAAGCTGGGACTATCTCAACTGCATCAATTACGCGGTCGCGTGGGGCGATCACACCACCAAGCTTACGCGTATATGCTGATTCCACCGGAAAGCTTGATGACCGCCGATGCTAAAAAAAGAATTGACGCGATACAAAACAATTCTGACTTAGGCGCAGGCTTTAGCTTATCCACCCACGATATGGAAATCCGTGGCGCAGGCGAGCTATTAGGTGACAATCAAAGCGGTGATATTCAAGAGATTGGCTTTACTCTCTATACCGAACTACTCGAGCGCGCCGTCGATGCATTGAAATCAGGAAAAATAGTCGAACTTGAACACGACATTGATTCAGGCACAGAAGTTAATCTTCACACCAGCACACTCATACCTGACGACTATCTACCAGACGTTCACACACGCCTGGTGTTGTACAAGCGTATAGCAAGCGCAGAAAACAATGGGCAATTGCGTGACTTACAGGTTGAAATGATTGATCGATTTGGCTTATTGCCTGATGTAACAAAACATTTGTTCGGCTCCAGTGAGATAAAACTACTCGCTGGGCAAATGGGTGTCGATAAGATTGAATATGAAAAATCTAAGGGCTCTTTGCATTTTTCTAGTGCGCCGAAAATTGACCCCGCTAAAATTATTGAGCTTATTCAGACTCAACCGCAAATTTTTCAACTCGATGGGCCACAAAAACTACGCTTCACTCGAAAACTTGATACCATCGAAGAGAGAATTGAATTTATATTCTCGTTACTCGAGTCATTAACAGTAGAAGCCAACACATGATTGCACGCCAAATTGGATTTAAATTTTTAGCCTATTGCTTACTGTTATGTGGTGTTTCGTCAGTTCAAGCTGCTGACTCAAATACAGCGAGTTGGTACAGTATCGAATACGTTATTTTCAAAAATAATACATCCAATGTGTCGACAGAAGAGTTACCTGTAAAAGATGCCTTTAGCCTAACGGATAACGCGCGTAATTTAAGCAGCCTACTTGAAAACAAGTCTTTCAAGACACTAACGAATCATCAATTAGCAGGTCCAAGCCAACGCCTTAACGCCGTGCCTGAATATACCGTCATTACACAAGGTGGTTGGTCTCAAGCTCTAAAAAAAGGAGAGGAGCTATCACCCATTATTATCAATAGCACGCTTACCAATGAAACACTGTATGGCTCTATCACTTTCCATAGAGGGCGTTTTTTACACGTAGACGTGGATTTACAACTATCGGATGCAAACACAGCCTTTCCATTAGAGCCTAGACTGTTACGTTTGACCCAAACGAGGCGTTTTAGAACGAGCCAACTACACTACTTTGACCACCCCCACTTTGGGGTGTTAGCAAAAGTTGAGAAACTCGAGCCTTTAAAATAATAATTTAAAGCGGCATACAAAAGAATTACGCTGAGAGGTAGCCTGCCTTAGTTTCGTTATACTCTAATACCAAGGTATCAATGACTGACTGCTCGTAAGCCCTTAGTCCCCCTAACACCATATTCTTGATTCCATGACCAATAGTCGTGCCATCGACCTCTACGTCAAACTTTAATTCGACACGACCTTTTTTTTCATCCACGTCCAGTGATGCGCTCGCAAAATCTAAACTCATCTCTCCATTTGCAAAATCATCGATATGAATTTCCATATTGGTATATATCACTAAAGGACGAGCGGGATTAATCATCACCCCTTTGCTTTTCATCAAAGGCGTCAAAATATCCGGGAAAGTGTGCCCTGAGAACTCAACGTATCTCTCAATCAAGCCTACAATAAACTCTTGATTGCTTGTCGATGCATCTGAGCGTTCGATACGCATCAAGGTTTTTTCATTCTGATCACACACCTCAAAGTCACTTTCACTGGCCAAAGCATTCGGTATTTGTACTTGAGTGCTTTCATTCACCATGCTTTGAAAAACAAAGCGCATGGATTTACTGACACCTAATTTAGTTGCGACAACTGAGAACAGTAAATCGCCCGGCACACAAAAGCGTTTGGCATCGACGTCATGAATGGGGTTGAAATCCCCCGCCACATCTTTGGCAAAGGCGCTTGCTTGTTCGCGCGTAAAACTCACCGCGTTGTCTTTGTAGGTATAAAAATCGTCTAAGTTCATAGCCGTTATTATACGTCAAATAATCAGCTTACTGCTAAGGCTTGTCTGTTTCGCGTTAAGGCTATCAAGAGTTTATTGACCTTACGCATACCGGCTTCTATATGAGCTTCGATATCTTTCATATCAATTACATCACCGTCGATACCCGCCGCCCAATTAACCACAACGGCACAACAGGCATACTCCATCTTTAGTTCGCACGCTAACGCCGCCTCTGGCATACCGGTCATGCCCACCAAGTCACAGCCATCGCGTTCTAATTTTTTTATTTCAGCCGCCGTTTCTAAACGAGGGCCCTGCGTACAGGCATAAACAGCCTTATCTAACAATGGCAGTTGTGCGACTTCTATTGCAGCGCATAATTGCGTGCGTAAATTGGAGGAATACGGATTTGTAAAATCTATATGCACAACGTGATCTAATTCGTCCTCGAAGAAACTCGAAACGCGTCCCCAGCTATAGTCAATCAGCTGGTCAGGTATCACCAACTGTGTGGGCGCCATGCTTTTATGAATACCACCCACGGCTGCTAGTGCAACGACTTGTGTTACGCCAACTTTTTGTAAAGCCCAGGCGTTAGCGCGGTAATTAATCTTATGCGGCGGGATGGTATGCCCATAGCCGTGCCGCGCTAAAAACACAATTTCAACGCCACATAATGTGCCAAATGTTAAGGGCGAAGACGGCTCACCATACGGCGTCTTAATCACTTGCTTACGAATATTTTCTAGCCCATGCAAACTGGCAAGACCGGTTCCGCCTATAATTCCAAGTGCTGGCATAGTATCTCCTGTAAGTTCTCTGGGCACGCAAAGACGCCTTTCACGTTACGTAAGTAAACCCTTATAGTCCACCCCTAATCCATATAAATATTGGCTATCCACTTCCAGCCCAATAAAATCTGCCGAAATGCTCTTTTGTTTTGATAAATTCTTATTCACCAAGACTGCGCTATAGCAGGTTTCGGCTCCTTGCTTTTTACAGTAGTCCATTAGCGCGTCCATCGTATCCCCCTCCTCTAACACGTCATCGATAATAATGACAACCCTCCCTTGTAGAGGTGTCGTTGGACAACTTTCCCATTCGAGCACGCCACCCGTGACACCTCCTTGATAACGCGTAACGTGGACGTAGTCTAGTTCTAACGGAAATTTTTGACGTGGCATTAACAAGCCAACGGCAACAACGCCCCCGTCATGACACACAGAATCACAGGGTTTTTGTCTTCACACCGAGCTGTAATGCCTGCTGCCAGCCCGTCTAACATGACTTCAGCGTCGTCTTCATTTAACAAACAAACGCTATGTTGTTGAACCAATGAAATTTCTTTTAGCAATGCATGCATTAGGCGAGGTCTTTAATGGTTTCTAAACAGGCACATTTTTTTGCTTCGTAATCTGCCGTGTTTAAAGGTAGCTCTATACTAGGGCGCATTTTTTCTAAACGTGCAATAGACACATCCGAGGTTAGTTTTTTACTACCAATAGTGTTTAAAATTGCTTCTACCGCTGCTCGGTCATTACACACTAAAGCCATATCACAACCTGCACTAAAGGCTTGTTTTGCTCTTTGCGCAAAGTCACCTATGACGCTCGCACCGTGCATACTCAGGTCATCACTAAAGATAACACCCTCAAACTTAAGCCGTTGGCGCAGCACATTTTGTAACCAAAATTCAGAAAAACCCACGGGCAAACTGTCGACTGTTTCGTATACCACGTGCGCTGGCATAATGCCGTGCATACCACTTGTGATCAATTGCTGGAATGGATAAATATCGTGTTGAAAAATTTCATCAAATTCGCGTGTATCCACAGGCAACGCAATGTGCGAATCGGGCGCTACCGCACCGTGCCCAGGGAAATGCTTGCCAACACTTGCCATGCCCGCATCTTGCAGGCCTAGGTGAAAAGCCGCTGCAATCTCTGCAATGATTTTTTTATCTGAAGAGAATGACCTATCACCGATAATTTCACTGCAACCATAATCAATATCTAATACTGGGGCGAAACTAAAGTCTACGCCCACTTCGCGCAATTCTGCCGCCATCAACCAGGCTGTTTCCCTCGCCGCATCAAGTGCCGCCTGCGGGTCTTTTACGTATAACCCTCCTAACTTTTGCATGCAGGGAATAGCCGTAAAACCTTGTCTGAAGCGTTGAACCCGCCCCCCTTCGTGATCGACAGCGATTAGCAAGCTGGGTGACCTAAGTTGATGAATTTCATCACATAAATGGGTAAGCTGCTCGACTGACTCGTAATTTCTAGAAAAAAAAATGACCCCACCGACCTGCGGATTGCACAGCAGTTCTTTATCAACTTGTGTAAGGCTCAAGCCTTCGATATCGACCATGAGTGGTCCGAGTGATTGGGGAGGTTCTATACGCATTAAGCTACCTTTATTCGTCCACTATGTTGACTGGGGTTTGCACAGACACGCGTTGAAATAAATCAATAACATCTGCGTTTTGCATACGAATACAACCATGAGAGTCTGCCACACCCTCTATCATGTTATCTGGCGCACCGTGAATATAAATAAAACGGCGCATGGTATCGACAGGTCCTAATCTGTTTTTTGCAACTTCAAGACCTGACAACCACATTATTCGCGTTAATATCCAATCTCGTTCTGGCTGAGCCTGCGCCAACTGTTCTGAGTAAATTTCACCTGTTTCACGCCGCCCTACAAATACAGAGCCTAAACGTGCTTCCGCACCAATCATCGCCCGAACCTTATGTCGCCCAAGCGGTGTGCATTCGCTACCAAATGTCTGCCCCGTACCATTTTTAGCCGTGGACACAGGATAGACCTTAGTACAATTCTGCCCTGCATATAAACGCAAAGTTTGAGCTTTAATATCAACGACTATGCTTGCGCCTTCTTTCATTGTTTAACGCTCAAATAAGGCAATAGATTCGACGTGGGACGTATGCGGAAACATGTCCATAACGCCTGCTTTTTTTAGCCTATATCCCAATTCATTCACGAGAATATCCGCGTCACGCGCCAATGTCGACGGGTTGCACGATATATACAAGACCTGCTCCGCACCCCACTTAGGCAACAGGTACAAAATCTCTTTCGCTCCCAATCTGGGGGGGTCAATAAGCACCTTGTTATAGGTTTTGCCTAGCCAGTCTTCACCTTTTACGTCTTCCATTAAATTTGCCGCATAAAACTGCGTATTCGTTAAGCCATTCTTCTCTGCATTCTGCTTGGCTCTTGCGATTAAATCAACACTCCCTTCGACCCCTGTCACTTTTCCAGCAACTCTTGCCACCGGTAATGTGAAGTTTCCAAGCCCACAGAAAAGATCTAGCACCTTATCGTTTTCGTTTAAATCGAGTATCTCAAGTACGCGTACAATCATCTTACGATTGATCTCGACATTAACTTGAACGAAGTCGCTCGGACCAAAGTATAGCTTTACATCATGGGGTAGTTGATAGCTCAATAAAGGTTTCTCACCACTCAATGGCACAATCGTATCTGGCCCCTTTGATTGCAGGTATATATCAACACCGTGTGACTGCTCAAAAGCGCCTAACCTTTCTATATCATCCGTAGTTAACGGCTCCAAAATACGAAAAACCAAGGCCGTCTTTTCGTCACTAACCGACACCTCAATCTGAGGGATTTTATTCTTAATCGACAAGCCGCCAATAAGGGCAGACAAATCCATTAACTTTTTTCCCACCGCAGGGTGCAAAACTTCACACTGTTTAATTTCAGCTAGAAATGGGCTGGCTTTTTCCCTAAAACCCACCAACACACGGCCTTTTTTTATGACATCTTTCACGCCTAAGCGCGCACGATGGCGATAACCCCAAAAAGGCCCCGTTAACGGAGGAAACAGCTCAAAATCTTCTAGCTTTGCTATCGAACGAAACTGTTCGAGTAACACTGTTTGCTTGGCGCTTATTTGTTTTTCTGGCGACATGTGCTGGAAACTACAGCCACCACAAATTTCGTAGTGGGCACACCCCGGATCAACACGTTCTGCAGAAGCTTTTAAGACCTCAACAACTCGGCCTTCAGCAAAGTCTCTTTTCTTTTTTGTGTATTGAAAGACAACTTCTTCTTCTGGCAATGCGCCGCTGATAAAAACAGCTTTATGGTCCACATGAGCGACCCCACGCCCATCGTGCGCTAGCGACTCTATTTGAGCATTTGCCATCTCCATTGGAACATTTTTCTTTCGATTTCTACGTCTCGCCATCAGCTACTAAATTACTCTTAAATAAATTGGGAGCGCTATTTTCGCACAACGCCAAACAGACTTTGGGTTTTTTAAATAAGAATAGAACTAATCTGGGAAAATCCCCGTCGAGATATATCGATCACCACGATCACACACAATAACAACTATGGTCGCATTGGATACGCGTTTAGAAAGCTCAAGCGCCACATAGGTAGCCCCGCCAGAGGAGACCCCACAGAAAATGCCTTCCCCCGCAGCGAGCACCCTTGTCATATCCTCAGCTTGCTGCTGATTAACGTCAATAATTTCATCGACTCTAGAATCCTCGTAAATATCTGGCAAGTACTCTTTCGGCCAACGCCGGATACCGGGAATTTTTGATTCTCCCTCAGGTTGCACCCCAATAATGTTTATCGACGGATTCTGTTCTTTTAGGTATTTAGACACGCCCATAATCGTGCCTGTTGTACCCATTGAACTGACAAAATGGGTGACTTGACCTTCGGTATCGCGCCAAATCTCAGGGCCCGTTCCAGTATAGTGAGATAAGGAGTTATCTGTATTAGCGAACTGATCCAAAATACGCCCTTCTCCATCAGCCTCCATTTTTCGCGCCAAATCGATGGCACCTTCCATACTCGCTTCTGCGGGCGTCAGAATAATCTCAGCGCCAAACGCCTTCATAGCGGCGCGGCGCTCTGCACTCATATTGTCAGGCATGACGAGTGTCATCTTATAACCTTTAATAGCGGCCGCCATTGCAAGTGCAATCCCTGTATTACCACTTGTCGCTTCAATTAAGGTATCTCCGGGCTTAATTTCTTCACGCTGTTCAGCTTGTTGAATCATATTCAACGCAGGTCTGTCTTTAACCGAACCCGCAGGGTTGTTCCCCTCAAGTTTCAACAAAATGGTGTTCGTTGTTTTCTCAGGTATTCTTTGCAAACGGACCAACGGTGTATTGCCCACAAATGATTCTATGGTCGGGTAATTCATTCTTGATATCACGCAATTTTAAACTAGGTGTGCCACCGTACCATACCTAGCATTTCAAGCTTAAGAGTTTTCAGTTATGACCTTAGTGTATAAGTTCAGAAAGATATTGCACTATAGCGCAGGAGAATAGCGGTCAACTATCTACCTAGTCCTCGACACGGTTTTCGCCTTATCGCATCACGTGCTTTTAGAACGCCCGTATTGATTGAAGAACGCTTCGATACCGATTTAACCTTTACAACACAAGCCTTCGTTATGCACCCATCACTCGGCCCCATCCCTACCGGCACCGATTTAGTCATCCCCGTTCTTAAAAGCAGCTCCAACATTCAGCCTGAAACCGTTGACTCCTTTGAACTGGGCTATCACGGGCTATTTTTACGCAACGCCCTTAGCTTTGATCTGAAACTGTTTAGAAACTCGTATAAAAATTTAATCAATACCTTTGATGAAGATATTGCAGACACAATCACATTAGGCGGTATACCTTTCGCATCTGCAGAGGTGAATCTTATTGCCAACCTGTTCCGCGCAACAACCCTGGGTTATGAGGTGGAAGTAAACTATCGCCCAGATAGGAAAAATTTGTTACTCATCGGTTATTCATATCACCATACAAATAGCCAAAACGAAGAACTTGTTATATCTGTACCCAAAGACACGATTAATTTGTTGGCTGCACATACCTTTGAAAACGGTATTTGGGGAAGCGTCGCTTTTTATTATACAGTAGTATGGAATATCTAACCTCTGGCAATCCGCAAGGCCCCCTTCGTCGGTTGGACCCAAATGCTGGAAAGTCATTTTCCGTTGGGCAAAGTCAACAGCTTGACTTGAACTTAACTATTCAGCTCGCTTTAGATAAAAACAAAGATTTTCTAAGCCAGTTTAACGTGGATAACCGTGCGTTTATTGAGGCCAGCTACTCCTTCGAGTAAAACTTTATTAATTGGAAACAAATCAAACCTCTGACAAATAAACAGATAGGCAACTTAAAAAATTGCAAGACGTCTAATACAACAAACGATTGCTAACAATATTTTGATTCTGCTCAGTAAAAATCAAATCACTATTTGGTTACGCCGTTTGCTATTTTCGGGCGTACGTGCCACTTGTTTATGCCTAATGATTTTTTCGCCGCTTCTCATTGCGCAAGAAAGCACAACAGTTATTCTCCTCAATAAAAGCAACCCTCAACAAGTTCGATTCTTTGAAGAAATAAAGAAACACACCTCAGCAGAAACTGGGCCGCAAATAAAACAAATCGACTCGGTAGGTTTATCAGCCGATAACCTAAAGAGACCTCAGCATAACCCAAAAAATACGCATAAATTTTGTTGTAATGCATCTGCAAAAATCATTCTCAACACAATCCAACCTCTTCTTTTCAACCGCTGACTTAGAGCACCCTATTCTTCA
>LWTN01000225.1 GCA_002101225.1 Cycloclasticus sp. symbiont of Poecilosclerida sp. M
TTTCATTATGATATAATATTATATTAATTTTATTTATTTATAATTATAGCCGTAGACGTTCTAAGCGTTTGTGGCGGTGACGACCATTACCGCTCGCCCACAATGCAATGCATTGCATGCATTCGCCTTAGTTACAAGGGTACTCCCCTGGGGAAATCCCTAGTTGTATACAATCGCTATCGGTACCGCGGTCTCCCCGCGCGCGCCCGGCTGCTGTCTATATCCTCGGTATCCCCGGCCCCCCAGCCCAGCCCAAGCTATTTAAACAACAGTTCATCAGCAGACAAATCATATCAGCGACACAGTACAAGTGCGGAGGAGTAGAAAAAGAGGTACGTGCGCGTGATATTGGCCATCTCTTACAGTAACATGACTGTGACACTCCAGACTACTGCTGTACACTTGTATATACTTCACCCAATGTACCAACACCTTGCATCTCCTTTTTAGGACATGGGCCCCAGACTTGACCACACTCAAGACCTATTGTTGGGTAGTAATGATGGCGGGTACTCTTCAACAAATTGCACCCTGTACACTAAGAACGGGAGTGTGCGATCGAGCGACATGGAAGCCTTGACGTGTGGGATTTGTAACAAGATTCTCCGCGACCCGATGCAACTTATAACCTGCGGCTGCCGATTTTGTGACTTGTGCATTCAGAGAAAAATGAGGTGCGTTTTAACACAGACAGCAATCATTGTGCGATAACCTTATTATGTGTCTTATTTTGTGTCCTACAGTGGTAGGGATTCATACAACTGCCCAGTTGAGGGAGAGCAATTCACAAGGAGTGATGTAAGTCAAGTATTTAAAAAGGTTCAGTATGGGTGTTATTTTCTAGCATGGTTTTCGAGCATAATAATGTTTTAGTTAGCTATGGCACAATTTTTTCATTCATGATTTTTTAACTTTGGCTATAATTATCCATAACTAAAGTTCTGGGGTTCCCTTACTTTATTGATCTCTCAGTGGCCATCATGACTTCATCTTCTTCTCCCGTTGCACTCCTCTCCCCCACACACACACGTACGTGCACAACAGGTGCGCAAGGACAAAGGGTGTGCCAAAGAGATTGACCAGCTGGAGGTGGACTGTCCTTCACCTGTACCTTGTGGCTGGAGGGGAAACCTGGTTAAAATGGAGGTGAGTTAGTGTCACATTAATGAAATTTTACCCCTCATTGGTGTTGATAGGGAAAGAGCCTTTTTATAACCACTGGTTGGGTGGTGCATTCCTTGGGGGTTTCCCTGGGGTTTTCCCTGGGTTTCCCCCCAGAACAGCCGAATTTGTGAATAACTATGCACTGTATCCCCACTGCTATGAATATCAAATGAATATCAGCTATCTTCCTAACAGTTAGTGGTCATATACTTCCTGAAAAAGCCTACTGCATCCCACTGCTATGAATATCCATAATCAACATGTTCTGTTCTTGTTGCAGACTCACCTTGAGGCCTGTCCCAATGCCATGACCAAGTGTAGAAGAAGGTGTGGAGCCAGCTTCCTGAGGACACAAGAGAATGCCCACACACAGTGCTGCCCCAAGCGTGAGGAGAAGTGTGGACACTGCTCGGCATCTGTGTCACATGACGAACTCCAGGACCACTATGCATCATGTCCCGCCCACCCAGTGACGTGTGACTACTGCCAAGAGGCCATCCCACAGAGAACACAGGTAAAGTTGTGGATATGTCGAGAGATTTGGGTGGCCTCATTAGTAAGTGTCATTGGGATCCCAATTTTAAATAATTATGCACCTTGGCTTCCATATGCTAATGCATAATTATTAGGTTAACAACATCATGACATCAGGTACTAGGTGCTGTCTGAACAGGTGCATCCTGTGTAAACAATTAAAGGACATCCTCAATGCAACCTCTGTTATGCTGATGAGGTTATAGTACCTGGTGAAGTCCAGTTGCTATGGTATCCAGGAAATCTGTCCATGAATCTGTGTCTTTGTGGTTGAGTAAACTTGTTTATGGCTGAGTAATTATCATGTAACCATGTTAGTTGCCATTCATGTTTAGTTGTTGAGTAACCATGTTTAGTTGTTGAGTAACCATGTTTGTTGTTGTTTATTGTTGTTGCAGTTTGAGAAGCATCTAGAAGAAGTGTGTCAGGAGTGTGAACTGAACTGTCCTATGACTAGTGTTTTTGGTTGCTCATTCAAGGTAACTGGTGCATAACTGTATACAGGTGTGTGCATGTGTACATGTGCATGTGCATGTGTACAATAACAATAATACATGTGCGTGTGTGTGCATGTGTATTCTGAAAGTCTCAACAATATCAAAGCCATTTATGCAATCAAAACACCAGTAATGGAAACTCCCTCAAAAATACCCCAACTAGCTAAGATAACAACACTTTCACTGTGAGTACCAGAGTACCAGAGTGTAGGGTTGAGTGTTGGGGGTTGTGGTATCACTGTGTTCTTGTAAAGTGATAATAGATGTATGTTTGGTAGTCAAGTTCTTTTTTTTTTAATTCTCCCCCACAGGGCAAACGTAATTCCTTATCTCAACATGTGATGAACAGCCACTTGCTAAACGCCATGGAGAAAGTCAGTGAACTGTCTCTTAATGTCGTCAGCCTCCAGGCAACCACCGATAGCCTCCAGGAAACCACTGATAACCTCCGAAAGGAGCTGAAGGAGAAAGATGGAAAGATCAAGATGCTGGAGAAGAAAGTCGAGGTTCTGTCGTTGCAGAAGAGCTCTAAACCCGTGGAGGATTGCACGGAGAGAGATGGATTGAAGAGGTCAGATGCCTATCATCGCGGAATGGGCACCGTGTCCAGTAGCACTAAAAGGTCAGTGGGGTACGGCCGCATGGACTCTTACGACTCAGACCACGGGAAGCCGACCTCTCACATGTTACGGGAGAGGACAGACAAGCACGACAACCAGATATCTCGCCTCCGCGAGAACGTGCAGTGCCTACAGCAGAACATGACTCAGTACAGCATCGCTGTGGACGAGCTTCGACTCCGACAGGACGTACAGGACGTGAAGACAACGCACGGGACCTTTATATGGAAGATCCCCGATATCCGTAGGAGATACCGGGATGCACTGGACCGTAAGACCATCAGTCTGTACAGCCCGCCCTTCCAGACCAGCCCACACGGGTACCGAATGTGCGTACGCGTGTACCTCAATGGTGACGGCGCTGGAAAGGGTGCGTATGTGTCGATGTTTTTCGTGCTGATGCGTTCCGAGCACGATGATTTGCTACCGTTTCCCTTCAAGCAGTCTGTCAGGTTCACACTCCTCAACCAGGCCAATCAAGCGGAGAGCATCACCGAAGCATTCGCCCCAGACCTCAAAAGCCAATCTTTCCTAAAGCCAGAGGGGGATATGAACGTGGCTAGTGGATTTCCCAAATTTGCACGACAGACAGTTTTGCAAGACGAACGTTTCACTCGTGGTAATGTGATCTACATCAAAGCACAAGTAGACTTAGCAGGTTTGGCACCAGACTAGCTGAATGATGTCACCTCAAATCTTGCCCATTGTATACATAACCTGTTATGTTGTGATGCATTATGTTGTGATGGACAAAGATACAGTCTGGCTGGATTTAGCGCCATTTCAAGATGACTTTTCTCTTTTTGTGAACTTAGCTGATTGTAGGTTGCAAGCTGTTCAAATATTAAAACATTTTTTTTTCAAGTTAAAATTCGTACACACTGGTGGAGCTTGGAGATAATATAGATAAGCTATCCTGGATGGCTTGTAGGATTCAGGGTTCCAGTTTGCAACCAAACATGAGGATTAGGAGATAGCTATGTGACTGGCACCATGGCAATGGTTTGTGGGGGAAATGTGGGTGTGGCTACTGCAAAAAAAAAAACAATGAAGTGTGGCAGCTTGGCGTTGCAAATATGAGGATTAGGAGATAGCCATGGCGAAATGTGAAGTTGATGAAGAAGAGTTTGTAAGTAACATAAGCAGCTTAGGGCTTTATAGCTGGAAGTCACACTTTGCCTACTCATCCATTTCCAGGGGGGGTATATTTTTGCAGCAGCTATTTGAGCGTAGCTATAAGTTTAAAGCATGTGATGAGACTTGGTGCTCACACCATATGCTCACACTGATCCAGGTAATCTCACAAAAATACCCCCTGGCTTTGATCCCAAATCGTATCACCACCTCACAGTATAGTACAGTAGGTCATGGGCTGGTCATAGCCTCGTCCCCAGTCTGAGTCCCTCTTTTTTTTGCGCGCAGGAAGACGTGTGGCACTCGAGCCTGGACTCGAGGCTAGGGGTGGTCACTCCCATAGTGTGGTCAAGATTCTTGACTGGCCTTGACCGTTTTAACCTTAGCCTAAATTGTATGTAGTGTTGACCTCGACTGTACATGAAAAGCACCTTGACTGAATACCCGGGGCACTCTATTGGGACTGTATTCTCCTTGTTCACTCTGAAGTAGACCTTGAAAACACTATTCTGTTTGTAGTTCGATGCCAGGGAAGAAATTGCGCCCGTTAGACATGAAACTCAAGCTACTGTGACACCAGTTGATGACCATGTATATGTACGTATGTATAATTAGCTATGTAGTGCATGTTGGCATGAGCTGTGCACATGCATGTACGAATATAATAGGAACACTGACAGAATGACGATATTATGCCTCTGCCTATGAATCTATGAAGAATCAGCATGTCAATAATTATGGAATCCTAGAGGAATTCCACATATGACCATCTTTCTATTTACAGGCAACTCCAGCTGACTTATCAAGTCTGGAGGGAGATAGGGATGGATGTCACAGCCCACCAGCAAATCCAGGAGAGGTACATATAAATAAGGCCAATCAGATTTAGTATAACAAGATGCAGGGAGTTAATAGCCTGAATATTCACCTGCATTCTTTCATGGCAACAACTCAAGGCTATACATAAATTACACACCTATGTATAGTGAGTATAGTTGCGATTCAATTGTCACTTTTATTGTATTTTAGTCTGAAGTCAGGCCAGAAGCACAGAAGAGTGTGTCAGTGTTCGTAAGTCTCTAGGTCACTTATAGTGTACAATGTCATACATACATACATACATACATGCATGCACACGCACATGCACATGCACATGCACACGCACACACACACACACGCACACATGCACACACACACACACACACACACACACAACTACTATGAACAGTCACAGGGTCACAGGTATAAAACAAGCTGTAATTATAGACTGCTAGTAGCTGTGGCTCTGTACGTGTAGTCATCGTTTTCTACCCAACTGTATTACTCACAAACGTGCACTGTGGATATGTGTACATTATGCACTGATCGAGGCTCACATTGTGTGGACTTACACAGTTTGTGTTTTACCTTTAATAGAAAAAACTAGCAGGTTGGCTAACTGCTGCATTGGGAACTGATGGTGATGAACGAGAGAAGTATTTAAGAGATAGCCTCAAATGATTCAGAATTTTCTTTTTTTACCACCTCAATCTCATACCTATCATCCACAGTCTATAATCATCAGATGTGAGTGTCAAAAAAATGTACAATGTTATAATTATGTTTTAGCGATTTTTTGGCGCGCAGGGAGGTGTGCTTTACCCGGGCACCTCCCTGCACACCAAAAAAGGACAGGGGACGAGGCTAATGGTGTTAAGTAAAGACATAAAAAACTAGGGTCCCTGCACACCTGCTGACCAAAGCTGATAGTGGTATGAATAAGTAAGTATCCCTGAATTGTGGGTGTGGCCTCCGCTATGCCATTCCTGTGGAGGTGGGGCTTGGGGGTGGCATAGCACATGTGTCTATAGAAGCTGTGTGCGACACGCCCCCAGAGGCTGTTGGTAGCATCTGCTGGTCTACACGATATGGCCTTAAAAGGCCACATGTGGTTTACTACCTCAAACCAGATCATGTGATTATAATAAATGACAATAGCTGTTGCCATGTCATACCCAGGAATTGAACACAAGTACCTCTTTGCTGAAAATGCAATTGCTGGTAGTTGCTGTGTCTTATCGATATTGGGTGCAGTTTTGGTTATCTTCAGCTTCTTGTATGATGCTGAGACAAGCTTCAAGTGGAGGGAAGTGTACTACAAGATATGCTGTGGGTACAAAATCGAAGAAAGTGGTAAAACTGGGCTTCGGGCAAAGTATAGGATGAAATCTTACAATTTTATTCTGATCAACTTGTCAGTGGCAGATATTATAGTGGCACTGTCACATCTATGGGGGTTATGCTCTAATCTGCAGGTGACATTTTCACCTAATTCGACCGCGAAGAATGACTCAGATCCTGGAATGGCAGCAGGTTATAATACCAGTTGCATAACACAAGCAGCTTTCACTATCCTCTCAACAGTATCTTCATTCTTTTGGACGGACATCCTAGCCATCTTTCTGGCTTTTAACATTGTGTTTGCAGGCTGCTCAAATAACTTTATAACTGGTTTGAATGAAGCACATGTCCAGGAAAGGATAGTGATCTTAGAAAAAGCAAAGGCCCCACATTGCTGTGAGTCTCCATTCTTCCTCTACATCCTCTTTCCCTTCATTGGATGGGGGCTCCCTATGTTGATGGTGTTTGCATTTGCTATTAGCAAAATGCTTGGGTACACTGAAGATTTTGATCAAGGTACAAGGTAACTAGCTATAACTAGGATCCTTACATGACCACATACACAAATTTGTTGCAATGAGTGTTGCGTGTTCTTTCACAGTCTCGGACTACCTGGATGCCTACTAGCTAATAGCTAAAGCAGACAATATAGAATGCATCCTATAGTATCTGCTACATGACACACATCATCATAAGTAACGTATGACTGTGCCCTTACCCTGAACTATCATTATTCTAGTGTTCCTATAATTATACAGCTTGGTGCTACTTCTATTTCAATCCAAGTAGCCCTAATATACGGAAGGAAAAAGCCCTAGTGACTGGACTAGGCTATGAAATGCTGCTGTGGGGTTCCGTGGCAACCGTACTCTTGTGCACCATAATATACGCTATAACTTCTTGTGTTCGTCATAAAAAGGTAGTTATAGCTACCCGTTAAAGTGATTGCTATAGCCTCGTCCCTGTAGTCCCTCCTTTTGTGTGTGCAGGGAGGCGAAGCGTGCCCTGCAGGCCCAAAAAATAGTGGACTGCAATGGGGACGAGATTATACATTTATTAGCTATACTGCATGGTAGCATGCAGTGAGTAAAGCTTTATTTTACAGTCACATTTAAACTCCCGTGTAGAACAGCAAGCTTTCCACTAACTGCACGGAGTTTCGCTACCTCAGTGTGGGCATAGCGTTTGCTCTCTTGCGTATTCCAAGTACTGTGGTCCACATTTATCTGGTTCCAAATCCCAACAACTATAAAACTCATGTAGCCGCAGTGCTAAGCATTATTACGGTAAGTCGAGCACTGAGCTGGGCAAGTGTCGTACAAAGTGTGCGTGTGAACTGCAGGACATCTATAGCCCCACAGCATGCACCCACCCCCTAACCCATTAATGGAGCTCTCCATGTATACATGTCTATCAATCACAATCATTTATTTAGGCTACTACTATATCACTGCAAGGTGGAGTGAATGGTCTTATCTACTTGTGCTGTCGCAGTAGTGTGAGACAAAAGTGCTGCAGGGGAAGAAAAAGACAATATGAGATTATTGACTCTGAATAGAGCAAGCTTTTTGTCTAGTTAAAGTATTGAGTCTGTTCCAATATTACGCTAAAATAATTTTGAAAAGTTAATTCGGTACGCACGCGGGTGGGGCTGGCTAGCTAGCTCGGAGCTGCAAGACTTGTAGGATTTCAATTCAGTGTTCCAGTTCATGCAGTTTGCAATCAAACATGAGGATTAGGAGATAACTATGGCGATAAGCGAAAATGATAAAGAGGAGTTTGTAAGCTACATAGCTAGGCACAGCTGTTTATAGACTAGGGCTAGCTAGATACCATGGGGGCTTGCAGCTAAGGTAGCTACTATGAGCTACTGTAGGATGTGTAGACCTGTGATAAGGGTTGGAGCATTGCCTGTGGGATTTCTGCTTTGTAGCATCAAACCAGTAACCACAAAGGCAATATAATAGACAGTCTCTTGCAATCATACCCCCCTTAAGCCTTGGATCCACAGCACTGCATGGATCACAAGCTGTGGATCCACGAGGATTCATGTGCTTGTGGGACCATACCTCGTAGTCTGTTAATGTCATACTGTGGTAAAATAATATGTGATATAAATGCTCAATTGAGCGGCCACAGACTTACATCTGAGTAGCCACTAGCATCTGTTTATATGGTCATGCCCTATACAACAATGGTTTGTACAATGGCTGCACTTACATGTGAGGTGCGATCCTGTTGCTGAAGGAAGAAATTAAACTGAAGTCCTGTCTTTTTTTGTTTGTAGTTTGATGCCAGGGAAGATGTTTCTGATGAATATTCCCAATCTGAAGCTACTCAATCTACTGTGACACAAGTGACTGTATGTGTTGTAGTGTTATAGTAGCCATGACAGCAGTTGCCACAGTGTTGTAGTGTGTTAGTACCCCCATGACAGCAGTTGCCACCATAGTGTTGTAGTGTGTTAGTACCTGAAATTTCTTTAATAGTAAAAATTATAACTGACAATCATGTGAACATTGTAACGACAAACTGAGTAAAATTAATATCTAAAAATGCATGATCATAGAGTGCACCACAAGTAATCAATGACATCATAAGTAATTAGCATGAACACAAATAACCACAAAGGCAAAGGTAATACTTAAGTTATCACAGTACCCATAACAGCAGTTACCACCATAGGCTTATAGCTCAGGGCCATAGCAACTGGTATGGCTGGTAAGGCCATGGCCGGCCGTACCACCTTTGGCCATATTTCCCTAGCTGTATTTCTGTAGATAGTAGTGGATAACTCAGAGGTCAGGAGTGGGCAATACAGTAGAACCGCTGAACAAAGGACAGGCTTTGTCCCTTGTAGAGAGTTTGTCCTCTTCTCGGAGGTAACAAATCATGCACATAGGGAAGTGGGACTACAACTTGTCCTTTATTCAGAGGTTAATTGTCCTCTTCTTATAGATGGTCCTCTATTGGAGGTTCCACTGTACTCTCTCTCTCTCTCTATGTGCAGGTGACTCCAGCTGATTCGGTGGACTCTCTGGAAGAAGAGAGTAGATGCTCCAGTAAATATGGGCATCTGAGTATTTTATCAAGAAGTTCAAAAAAGGTATACTTGTATAATTGGATTCTAGCCTGACCTCAAACTGCATGGGGATTTAGGGATCTGTTTGTTTGTTGGACTGAGTATGAGCAATTAACTGGATTTTTACACCCCATAATCCATAGATTCAAGCCCCCCAAAGCTAAAACCATGCATGCACCAATATCAATAGTCTATAGCGGTCACCCTTGGGACTACCAAAAGTGGCTGTTACAGAGAAGTGACCTGCTAGCGCACAGGTTGAAATGTACACTATAGGGACTCAGTAAGCTGGCTGTTATAAAGAGGTGACCTGCTTATACAATGACCATTATGGACAGGTTCCACTGTATAAGCACCTTAATTGTGAATACCGACATGACATAGATAGCTATGCATTATCTGTATGACCTCTAGCTATATAACTATATCAAATCTCTCTTTTTTTGTTGCTTGTTTAGATTATTAAAGGAAATTCAGCAACCCAGGCTGATGTTTCAACACTCGTGAGTACCTACATATCTGGGCCTGTGGTATAGTATGCTCACATCAAGGCGACACCCCGGCAACCAAAAACCTGAGTTCATGCCCTGCAAAGCCATGACTTCAAAAGTTTCCTTGTAGCTATAGCCCGACAGGCTAGAATTGCATATCTATGCCCTCTTTTTTAATAAGGGTGTGTGCGAAGGTCATATTGTATCCAGCATTAGGCTTTTGTCATGTTACACCCCTTGAGTCACCATAACTCACGATCTCTTTGCTAATAGAAAACTTATACATGCAGGCTGAGCACTTCTGGGACCTTTAGAAAGGCTGTGTGTGTGTGCGTGCATACATGCATGCGTGCATGTGTGTATGTGTGTGTGTTTTATATTGTGTACTGTTCCTTCTTTAGAAAAAAGTGACAGGCTGGCTGACCACTGCAATGGGTAAGGGAGACAGAGCAAAGTATTTAGCTGATAGCCTTCAAGTGATTTAGTCTTGGAGCTGTGACCTCCTTGTGCTAGCTACATATGAACGAGTTTGCTATGCACATTAACTTTTTTGCCAGACCCCTCCTTTTGCATGTGGTGATAATTATAGTACACCTGTGCTGTGGTTTGATCAGACTATAGTCGAGTCATACACCCTGGTCCCATGTGTATTCAGTCAACTTTCTTTTTGATTTCGCAGGTAGAAGTGATATTAAGGAACTTACAGTGACATGTGACAATGCCAACCTAAAGTGCGAATGGGAGGGAGCTGTTGGGACGCTTAGGGAACATCTTGCCAAGTGCCAGTTCAGCCTAATTCCCTGCCCAAACCGATGCACAGTTCCAGCAAGTGCACAGATCCAGCAAATGCACCCCACGTATAATCGATCAAAGTAAGTGTAACATTAACCAATGCCATGTTTCTGGATATGACTGTCAGCCTTTCCCTATAATTCATCTTCATGAGCAAGGGAAGGGATAAGGGAGGCTGACCTGAAACGCTCTCGCTGTGTATGCGTGCGTGGAGCAGGAAAGTGTGACCTGGCTCGTCCATTCCATCTGGCCATCTGGCCTGAAATTGGGTTGACTTTGCGAGTGGGTACACACCCCTCGGCTCCCCACCCTCCCCCTCTCACCATGCATGGCCTTAATAGCCATGGGTTCCCCCCCCCCAGCCCCCCAGCCCCCAAGGTAGACTTTGGATATGACAACTGGGGACTTACATAGTAGCCCCACATGTAATCATGATTGCAGTTTAACATCAGAAACTGCATGTGCTGTATTATAGCAAGGGTGTATAGGAAGAGAGGGCATGCAACTATAGCTAGACGGTGAAATATAAACTGTAATTCCTTACTAGCATGTGCAACATTAATTCTCCGCCCACTTTACTAAATCACACATGACCTTACGTGATCTAGATGTAACAGTTCGCATACTATGGAGAGTTGCATGCCCTCTCTTCCTATAAGCCCTTGATTACAACCAATTAAGGGGAGAGACCCCCATGCTCCTGAGCTATGGCCACTATGCTGTATGATGTCATTATTTTGTATAGGGCAAAAGATAAGGTCAGGAAAGTGCTGAAAAAAGACCTAACTAGGCATCTCGATAGAGAGTGTCCAAACCGAAACCACATGTGCGAATATTGTGGCAAGACAGGGAAGTATGAATTCATAACAAGGTCTCACGACTTCACTTGTCCTGAGAAGATGATCAGCTGCGCGAATACTGGATGCAGGTATACTCTGCAGAGGCAAGGGATGAAGAGACATCTTGATAAGTGTTTTCACACCATGATCCCGTGCAAATACATTAAACTCGGATGTCAGATGAAGGGCAAGCGAAAAGACATGGTGGTACATGAAGATGACAGCAAGTGTCATTTACGGATGGCATTAGATTCGGTGTTGAAGCTACACCAAGAAAATACCGACCTGAAAGGAAAAGTATCGAGATTAGAGAGTTGCTCACAGCCTACGTTCAAATTAACCGAGTATTCCAAAAAGAGACAATTTAACGAAGTGTTTGTATCCCCATCCTTTTACACCAGCAGTCCAGCTGGGTATCACATGTCTATTAGCGTGCTGGCAAATGGCGACGACAGTGAGTGCGACCAGAAGTCTTACCTCTCAGTTTCAATCAATATCAAGAGGGGTGAAAACGACGAATGGTTGGAGTGGCCGTTTGTTGGCTATGTGACCATTACGCTGTTAAACCAACTGGTGGAAACCAGAAACCTTGGTCACTTTAAGAGGACGCTGCATTTTGATGGCGTAGACTCCATAGAGGCTGGATGCACACATTTGTGTCGACACTTTATCCGCCATGACGATCTAGAAACGCATTACCTTAAGGATGACACACTGTATTTTACAGTATCAACGGATATCACTAATCCTAAGGCATAGGTGCATATAGAGCTTACTAGCTATAACACCTTGCTATGAGGTAGCTATAATTATAGATAGTTTGCAAGGCTATAATAGTAGTAGTATTGATGATTGTGTATGCATGTATGATTGTATAAGTGAATTAAGATCAACAGCTAGCTAGCTAAAATTATGGCGCCCTTATTATGCACCTGCCCCTTACTTAAAAGAAACCCTGACTTGTTAGGCTTTATCAGGAACACAATTATGCATGATCAACATAATTATGCATGCAGACCAGGGAATTCATGGTAGGGAACCCCCCTGAAAGTATCATTCTCTACATCATCTGTAAACAACAAAATGGCTTCCAAGTACAACTTCATAGTAGAACCAGACAGTGGCCTACACAGTGTCTGATATGCCTGGAAGTAGCTGAGGAGCCAAGGCAACATGAGAAGTGTGGGAGGCTGTTCTGTAAGAAGTGCTTGGATGAGTATGGAAAGTCCTAACTGCAGGGCTCAACAGCCACAGTAGATTCCTAGGCTTCAAACCCATAGAGAAAGCTACGGCACCACAAGTGTGTGTTTACTTGGTCTTGCAAGTGAGACAATACAGTGTGGTGGGCAAGCTTGTATCTGAGGTTTTGCAACACAACCACTCCTAGGCTCCTGTGAACACTACCGTGTACGTGTGCATCCAGATTTATAGACTGATATAGTGTATCTTTTGCAGGCACATAGGAATAGGTATAGTGCCATGGACCCACTACTTTTTGACTAGTGCCAAGATGTACGTAGTGCTGGAGTCATCGGTACATACAGTGTCATGCCACTAGATCATAATAGAGATCCCATCACCCTGTGCATGCATTGTTGCAATTGCATCTATAAGTGCAAAGTGATCAAAATTGAAACTGAGATTATTACTGCGTTTCCGATACACTCTAATATCTATGGAAGTATAGATATAATAATAATTATGACTTGTGTTGCTACACCTGACCATGCATGAACCACTGGGCTATCAACATTCTATATTTTCAGGTAAAAGGGATATTAAAGCACTCCAGGTGAAATGCAGCAATGACAACCGAGAGTGTGAGTTGAAGGGAACTGTTGGTATGCTAGAGAAACACATGGACACATGCGAGTTCACTCTACTTCCCAATGCAAAGTTCCAGCGGATGCCAGCCACTTAAGAGCTCAGTAAGTTTGAAGTAGCTATTGAGTGATTGGCCACTGATTGCTGTGTGCTCTAGCCCTAGCTCTAGCCCTATAGCCTATGCTACATGAAAACAAGTGCATTAATGCTTCATGTAGTGTTTGACCAGTGCATAAAGGGCCCTCGATAATGTCTAATACGGGGCTGGGGACCAATAATTATAGCACTCTATAGCTATTATGTAGTAGTAGCACACTTTTTGATCTCAGAATGAAATAATTATAGCTACACAGTGTGACAAGGTCTGTATGTCATTAAAGACCTTGCATCGATCCCAGCCCCCTGCATCAGCCTTGTTCATAATCACGTTTATATCTGTTGTGTTGTTGTTATGTCATTGCTGTTGTGCCGGGGTGTTATGTTGTTGTTGTTATTGTTGTTGTTATGTGTTGTTGTTATGTCATTGTTGTTATGTTGTTGTTGTTGTTTAGAGAGCAGTGTCCTCCTGCTTTCGTTACATGGAACAAGTACACAGTAAACACTTTTGAAAACGGACTGTACATATGTAGCCCATAAAGCCCAGTCCAATTAAAATAGCTATAATAAGGAAATTATTATGATGTACGTAGAAAGTTGGACATAATCAAAGAAGTAATGAGAAAAGACCTACCAAAACATATGGAGGAAGAGTGCCCTAACAGAGATTATCAATGTGAGCATTGCGGAAAGGAAGGGAAGTATGCTTACATCACACTGAGTCACGATAAAAAGTGCCCAAAGAAAGTCATTAATTGCAGTAATACTGACTGCCAAGACGCCATACAACATCACCGTTTAAAGAGACATCTTGAAGGATGTGCACACACAGAAATACCATGCAAGTACGTTAAACTTGGATGTCAAATGCAGATGAAGCGAAGAGACATGCCAGCACATGAAGTGGATGGTAATTACCATATCATCATGGCATTAGATTCTGTTGTCAAATTGCTAGAAGAAAATGTTGACTTGATAAATAAAGTACAGAAATTAACACAACATCCCATAACCGATAGCAGTGACAGTGATGATGAAAGTGAAGATAAAAGTGAAGCTGAAGAGAGTGTCCTCAGTCTTCTACAAAGATTAAAAAGGACAAGTCGATCATTATGATCACATTCGTCAACAGTCATGCACACATAGCTAATTAAGTTGTACGTAACAACTCTAGCTAGCCAGTTTTTGCATTATATGCAGGTAAAAGAATGAGAGTCCTTAGCTAAGCAAAGTATGGCCAGTCAGTTTAAATATTATGGGCTCTGGGTCTATGTAGTTGCTATGGTGATTAACACTCTATAATCAATGTGGGGTATTCTTATCTACCACTTGGGACTCAGAGGTCACATGATTGCCCTTATAGCTACTAGCTAAGAGGAGTTACAAAAATGGCTGGCAAATTGAGCTCACTACTAGCCAACTACGGGCTGACAAAAAGAGATATCAGCAAAAAGATATCTGCCAAATACATACTGGCTATCTCCCGCTCTTCTTGCACGAAATGGAGGTCTCTACCTGCCTATCTGGAGATGGACACAATTGTGGCAAAGGACATCGATCGATTCGGATCTGCACTGGATGAGATAGAAAAGAGAGAGAAGTTTCTCAATGAATGGCAGGAACAGAAGGGAGATGAAGCCACTTACAAGAGCCTCATCTGTGCTCTCCTGGAGTTAGAGTGTAGGCAAGATGCCGAGTTTGTGTGTAAGCAGTTGACGAAAGATGCTGCTTCAACCACTCCAACACCAACACAACATGCATCAGGCTCATCTAACACAGGTAAGCTAGGTGTTTGTGGGTCATCTTTCAAGCCTGACTGGTGCACATTATAGTTATACAGGGGTGGAGTTATAGGTATCCGGGAGTTGGAAATAGGGGTGGGGTTAGTCTTCACTTATTGCAGCATTGATTACATGCACATCACTAGTTTTTCAGTACTTTGTACTGGAGGTGGCACATCCACCTCTCTCCCACACCCTCCACCTCAATGTGGTATATTATACAGTGGTGCAGTACAGAGGTTTTCAGGTTGCTTAATTGACACAAAAATTTGCCCATTCAGTGGTATTATATATCGCCGCATGGGTTTAATTTCGCGCATGTGCAAATTTTTGTGTCAAGCAACTCTATAGTAAACCGCTACTGCGCATGCGAGTGCTTTGAAGTTCATTGGGGTGAGCCTGAGCGAGTCCCACCTTAGCGTAGTGACTGTTGAAATAACTAGGCGAATGCCGCTCGCCCCAATTATATGTACGGACGGACGGTAGTTCAACGGTTAAGACCCCTTTTTTTTTTCATGGGCAGTCCATTTATATTTTATCTGTTCACGAGCCCCACCCCCTATTGAGCAGCTGATGCATGTCAGATGCTATCATGATGGATGAACGTTCCCATGCTGTGAGGGAGAGGAGGAGACGTGCGAACTCCGAGTACTACAGAAATAGGAGAGCTGCTGCAATAGAATCAGACCTGCAGGAGCAAAGGCGGGGGTAAGTGATGGAGCGGTTAGGAAGAAGGGATGCCCAGAGTGATGAGGCCAGGCAGGCTCAACTGCAGCATAGGCGGCAGGGGAAAGCTGCAGGACTGAGGAGGCCAGGCAGGGCAGGCTGCAGCAGAGGCGGCAGGGAGATACTTCCCGCAGAGCAGCAGAGACCGAGGTGGCCAGGCAGGACAGGCTGCAGCAGAGGCGGCAGGGAGATACTGCCCGCAGAGCAGCAGAGACAGAGGATGCCAGGCAGGGCAGGCTGCAGCAGAGGCGGCAGGGAGATGCTTCCCGCAGAGCAGCAGAGACAGAGGAGGCCAGGCAGGCCAGGCTGCAGCAGAGGCGGCAGGGAGATACTGCCCGCAGAGCAGCAGAGACAGAGGAGGCCAGGCAGGGCAGGCTGCAGCAGAGGCGGCAAAGAAATGCTACCCACAGAGCAGATTCTGAGGATCAGAATCAGTCTACACAGGGTATGCCAATGCCATTGTTGACATGAATAAGTACTGTATGCTGTAACTCTTGTTTCTTTTGTTACGTGGGTGTGGTAGTGGGTGTGGTACCGGCTCGATCAGGCTCGCCCCAGGCTCCGTATTCCTAGTATGCGGGCTCATCGCGCGCGCGATATCGGCAGTGAAGATCCGCCTAGTCGCGCGAGCTCGCAGTGCTGCAAGTAAGACGGAAGACACGCTTTATATCGCATTAACAGTAAGTACATGCATGTCAAGTGTTATATTCTAGCGACTTCACAGTGCCAAGATATACAGCGTAGGCATTATACTCTACGTGCGCCTAGATGTTGTTTTAGGCTATTAGGCAGGTTTCTTGTTTCTCTCTAGTTCTCTCCATAATAACTAGACGAATACAATGCATTGTGGGGCGAGCCTGAGCAAGTGCAAGGATAATAGGACCAGTAGTTTTGCCTGCAGTACTAAAAGTCCAGCTGCATTGCATTTGGCAGCTGCTGCAAGTGACACCATGTACCCAAGACAATTTTGCTAGATAGCTAGCTATAGGAACAGATGATGGATTCTAGCAAAGCCCTCAAGTCATCAGATCCTGATCTGATGACTGAGAGCTTTGGTAGGATCCAGCAGCCGATTGCCTAAGGGCAGTAGATCGCAGATCAGATGGTTGTCTCTGTTATGTCTTTAACGAATCTTATATTAGAAGTGAACTCAACGAGACTAATGCAAAAGACTAATGCAAAAGACTCAATCGACTGAAAGTTCTAAAGCATGCTGACAAAACCAATAAACCACACGTGAATAGACAATGATACAAAGGTTAGACTAACATACATACATACATACATAACATACATACATACATAATACATAACATACATAATACATAACATACATACATACATAACATACACAGTGCACAGTCACTATAGTCTTCACTAAAAGCACCTAGGTATGATGGTCGTCTCCGCTAAAAATGCTTAGAACGTACGGTTACATAGCTAGTAGAAATTTTCCCGCCTACTCCCTAGTGTGGGGCTTGCTCATGCTCGCCCCAATTAACGATGACACCAACAGTAGCTAGATTATAATATAGCTACAGAAATGTGCAGTCGTGTAACTATTTTTGGCTTGGCTCAGGGTTTCGATGTTTGCTCGTTACATGCCAAAAGTGAGCGAGTAAACATTACTGCTTTCATTGCCTATAGACGCATGGATAAAGCTCTACGTAGCTTTAGCTGCATGGTGTTAGTAGATAATTTGATATTGCTCATGCATTTATTTAATTTTATAGTGGATGAAACAAGCAAATTAATCAAAATTGTTGTCGATGATAATTCCTCTGCAAGAGGGTTGGCTTGTATTATATGCAATGATTATCTGGGTTGTAAAAGGCTAGGTACTTTATATGGTGCTATTAAGGATTCTGAGGCATTGGATTCTACTTTTAAACACTTAAATTTTGCCACAATCGTTAGGCCAAATTCTAAGAAAGATGTAATAGAAAATCTTATTCGAGCAATTGCCCTCTATCCTAACTATCCACCAACATACAATTGTTTTGCTATTATTTTTTCTGGCCACGGAGGAAGCAAAAGGAAAGTTTATTCTAATGCTGGTGAAGAAGTGGATATAGAATCTGCACTTATCAAGCCTTTTGATGTTAAAGATACTCGTATTAAAGATTTCCCTAAACTTGTATTTATTGACGCATGCAGAGGTCGTTTGCGCACTAAAGGAACTTTGAAGGAGGAGTTACCCAAGCCAGTAAATTTTCTAATAGCTTACTCAGCACGGTATGGCTATGTGTCCTATGAAACCGATAGCGGCGGCATTTGGATGCAAAAGTTAGCAGCTGCAATTAAAGGCAACACCACTTCATCTATTGGAGATGTTGTATCAAGAGTGAATGACGAAGTTATAAAAGAGGGAATTGAACCCCCTGAATATCACAACACAAATGTTACCATTGTTCTCACTGGTTAGTACAAGTACATGTTGCATAATTATAGATAGCTATAATTATCTATGGCTAAGCTACGATTAGCGAGGAAGATTTTTTTCATGAACAGTGTGTTTGCTCACTCGTCGATAAGGGTTTTGAAAATCATATCAAGAGGTATACATAGCTAGGGAAATCCTAAGAGAAGTTTACTTTCTAGAACTGGCCCGAGTCTGGAACATGTGGAGTGTGGCTTTTAGATTATTGATGCTCCACTTAGACAGTGTGCATGCTTTCGCTCTTGTCCACACAGAAAATCACTCTGAGCAATAATCTGAGAACTTGCCCAGGATAATTATTAATAGACCATGCAAGGATGGGGTGAGGCTGGGTTAAGGTACGTGGTCTACCATCCTTTTTGGAGATCAGTTATCCTTTGGAGACCACACCATGCCAGCCAATATTCATGTACTGTAGGTTCCAGTGTACATCCAGCCACCCCTTTTTGGACACCGGCCAATATTCATGTTCTATAATATTCTTTACAGTGTACAATCCAGCCCCACCCCATTTTGGAGATTATGATCTCTAGGCTCAAAATATCTCATTACTGATTGATAAACTTCTGGCATGTCGCTTTTGCTATTAAGTTTCAATAGTACTATTTTTTTTCAGATAGTGGGCCTATCTAGCAAAAACAGCCATGTTTCCATTAAGTTTCATTAAGAAAACCACAATCCTAGCTTAAAGAAAGGCATGCCCATTCACACATTTTCCCTAGCCATTCTGGAAAGTTTTATCCAGTGCAGTGGGACAATTAATATATAATAGCCCTGTTTTCCTATTGTAGCACCTGACAGTTCAGCAAGCGCAAGCAAGCGCAAGCAAGCGCAAGCAAGCGCAAGCAAGCGCAAGCAAGCGCAAGCAGTGATCAGGGACCACGACGCATAAGTAAGTTGAAGATGATGTGACTATAATTTGATCATTATTATTACATTCATTTTGCCCACAGTTACTGATGGTCCAGAAATCATGGCTGAAACTACAACTACAAGTTAGTAAATTAATTACTCTTGGTTTGAGATCATTTTGCTGTCTATGAACTTGGAGTTCCATTAAAAAAAGTCGATAACTAGAATACGACAAAATATTTCTCCGAAATAAAAAGGCCATGTATAGGGTAGATTGCCTTCAGCTAACCAGCTTCCTACTATAATGGTATATTATAGCTATAACCCTACATGGCCTTTTTATTTTGGCGAAATTTTTTTGCGTACAGAGCTTTGCAAGTTAGTTGTCAGGTTGGAATGTGAAATGTTTATCAGCACTTTGATGTTGTTGTCTTGCTAATCAATGGCTAGTCTGAAGTCTCTCTTGTGGCTTTGGTGTGTCCCATGTGACCACATACTGATGATAATCGCAACATAGTAAAGTCAACTGTAATTTCAAAATCAATGCTTGATCTGCTGGTATAGCAAAGCCCTCAAGTGGATCCTAGCAAAACCCTCAAGTCATCAGCTGCTGGATCCTAGCAAAGCTCTCATGTCATGGCTGCTGAATCCTAGCCTTAAGCTACCAGCTAGCTGCTGCAAAGCCAGGCTGCTTAAATTGCAACACTATAGCTTAGGCTCGCCCCACAATTATTATGATGATCATTTGCTATGATTAGTTGTAACTTCTCAATCCTGTCTGTTATATTTTTTTCCCCTACAGAATATACCCCTGAAACTGTTATGAGTAAGTGGATTTACAATAATAATGGCCTATCATTTTAGCCCTATAGCAACATCATTACATGTCATAACTCCCCTAGCCCTAGCCGCCTTGTCATAACTCCCCTAGCCCTAGCCACCTTATCATAACTAGCCACCTTGTCATAACTCCCCTAGCCCTAGCCACCTTATCATAACTAGCCACCTTGTCATAACTCCCCCAGCCCTAGCCACCCCTAGCCCTAGCCGCCTTGTCATAACTCCCCCAGCCCTAGCCACCTTATCATAACTAGCCGCCTTGTCATAACTCCCCCAGCCCTAGCCACCCCTAGCCCTAGCCGCCTTGTCATAACTCCCCCAGCCCTAGCCGCCTTGTCATATCTCGCCCAGCCCTAGCCGCCTTGTCATAACTCCATTTTGTGTAATACAGAAAGAGAGATATTATTTTCTGCTCAACTAAATTCCATAACTTGGATAAACTCCAGCGGTGAAAAGAAGGAATTGAAGCTTAGGGTGGAGATGTCTGTGAGATGGTATACATTGGGACAGAATGTGAGGATCCCCAATGCAACGTTGGAAGGATATAGACAACAGCATTTCCATAATAATGAAGCATGCATGATTGCCGTTTTTGATGAGTGGATTACATTAAAATCTAAGAAGGTGTGTTACCTATTGATAAAACTCACAGCTTCTTTAACACCTCATTATTAGTATCCACCTACTTGGGAAGGGCTTGTGAAGTGGCTGAAGAACGAAGGGTTGAATAACTCAGCAGAAAAAATTGAGCAGGCTGCACAAGATTGTGAGAGCACCCTTTATGAGACTGAGTAGGATTTAGTATGTATGCATGCTTGAGCATGTTGACTAGCAATTTGTTCATGAAGTGCAATATGCTATGTTAATAGCTATGTTGTTTTATACTTTTGGTGTTTGAATCCATTATCAGGGCAATGAGTCAGATTGTGGTCAGTATCAGAGTATACAAGAGTACCCTCTATAATAGGGATGGCCTTAACTACACCGATATTTCTTGCTGTCAATTTGGTGGCTGGCGTGACCTTTTAAATGTCAACATGTAGCTAGTTAGTTTCTACTGTTTCAGAGTTTGCAGATTCTGACATGGTGTTGATAACTCCATAGTGTTGGCTCCATAATCATGCACATTCCCCTGCATGTAACCAACTTGCAAGGCCTTGCAAGTCCAAACTTGCACTAATCTTGCAAGAAGTGCACGTAGAATGTCCCTTTTCTTGCTCATTTTCTTGCACTTTTTTTGGTGTTTTTCACTTGGTGCAAGGAATATGTCCCTTTTCTCAAGTGCTCTTGCATGAAATGTGCAAGAATCTTGCATATCTTGCAAGATTGTTCTACCTGCATATGCAGCCACCCTTGATCTGAGAACCTGGGTATATACTTTAACAACAAAGAGAGTATCCACATTTCTATATACGGTGGCTGAGAAGGGCCATCCATTTCTAATCTCGTCATTTCCTCTTAAGTTATTTCTAATTAGTTAGTGATATCCTTTTCTATTTTGTCCATTACAGAAACAGTCTATTGCTCTTTGAGTGACCTTTTCAATAGGCCAATTTAATACTGACCTTCAACCCTAGAGGCTATTATAGTTACCTCCTTGGACTATCCCTACAGCTTGATAACATTTCTAATGAGACCACCCCCTTAATCAACCGATGAGGCTAGTGAAACATTTCTAACCAGACCACCCCTTAATCAACCTCTCTACAGTGATGAGGCTAGCTAATCAGACCACCCCTTAATCAACCTCTCTATAGTGCTAGTGGTGAGGCTAGCAAAACATTTCTAGACCATCCTTAATCAACCTCTCTATAGTGCTAGTAATAGTGATGATGAGGCTAGTGAAACATTTCTAATCATGCATGATCAGACCACCCTCTATAGTGAAATCTTTCTAATCAGACCACCGGTATCCAACTAATAGTGAGGCTATAACTAACCTAATCAGAAAACGCACTCGACCTGCACTCTATAGTCTGATGCAAGCACAGAAGATGCACTCGACCTGCACTAATCCAAAGCGAGTCCACAAGGTGCATGCCCATTCAGTATGTGCACATACCCAAAACCAGTCCTTCTAAGTTGCGTATAATCAAATGTGGCTCATAAGCTGTGCTGGCATTCAAGGGCTATAAAAGGGGGGTATCTGCTAGCTTCATTACTTTTTAATTCCTATGGCAAATTAATGACCCTTTACCTACAATTTACTATCGGGATTCTCGAGAAACGATGGTCTCTAGGGAGGAAAGTGTGTATTTTTTGCGTACATACCTAGGTACGTGTGTAAATAAAAAATAGTCAATTACCAAAAAATTATTTGAAATACGTAAAAAGGCTACCTAGCTACATGTACATCATTGCCTTCAGCTAACACAGGCTATAGCCTACAATGAGTTTAAAACAATTAATCTGCACCTCCATTGATGAGTCATACTGAGCAGTTAGCCACCGATTGCAAACTGAGGAGCAGGTGTGTGGAATCAAAGGACAGGCCTAATGAACTGTCATATGAATCCAGCCACTTATCGAAAACGCTGTCTTTGGTTAGTTCAATGTAACCTGATGTAGCAGGGTCATAGTAAGACGTTGTAATATCTGCAATCTTCCAACCATCACAGCTTCCAGCATCCAAACTTACTTGTTTGATGTCACAGAGCTTAATACACCTCGCTGTACAAACTTCTTTCACGAATGGCTTGTTACGGTCCGTATCTTCCCCACCTATTTCAACCTTTTCTTCTCCATCAGTTAAACGGAAGACAATGTAGTGGTGCCTTGAAGAAGAGAAACCAGAATCTGTTGTATCTCCCGTGGTGCCTGAAATTTGAAAGTCTGAAAAGCATATATCCAATAAATTTAGAGGAAGGTGCCTTGCGTTGTACCACCTTTGGTCTAAGTTGCTGCGATCTCCATCAAGCCACTTATTGAAAACAACGTCACTTGTTAATGGAACGTAGTCATTCTGGTCTTGATACTTGGCCTGCGTTATAACTTGCGCTATGAACCATCCATCATCTCCACCTGATTCCAGATGCACTTGAGAAATCTCAGATCTAGGAGTGCATTCAAGATCGAATTCATTCGTGTATTCCTGATTGAGCCCCACTGGGCCCACTATGTCTCTCCTCACTTCATCTCCATTATATAGTGTGAGTACAATATGATGTACCCGATTCGAGCGAAGGTTAGCATTCTCTCTGTCTCCTGTATTGATCGAAACTCTCATTGTCTCAATGCATGCTGTCGACTCAGAGGCGTAGGCAAAGTCAGCTGCACCTCCAAACAGACAGAGCACAACAAAAGCAATTGCTGGTGTGAATTGTAGCTGCTTCGAATTCATGATATCGAGTTGATGTGAGAACAAGCTTCACAAATTGACGGTGAGCTCATTGAACATAGAATTTCCCGCCAAACAAGCTTCAGCCCTTGCTTGGTATACCTACCTAGCTATGTGAATGTTTTCATTTTTTCATTGCAATAATTTCCTGGAATTCAGCAAATGCTGTGAAGTATAAGGATTCTGAAGGTGAACGAGGAAAGAGACACTACAAGATAAGCTAGTGCATCTATTACCATTTATGCATCTTTTATGTCATATCAAATTCTAGTTAGAGTGCATCTCCACCCACTGACTTCTACCCATCAAGGAACACATTTTTATAATACCAGAAGTTGAGGGAGCACACTCCAACAATAGCAGCGTACAGCGCAGGATGGCAGACTAGTCAGAATATTAGTCAGGCATTTGCCCCCCCACCCAAATCTGAACCATGACTCCACTTTATCATCAACTACATACAACAATAGTATGATGTAAAATGCCTCCACTATTGGCACTGTTATCTTGAGGCCACACTGTTAGTTTGCCACCAAACTCAGGAGCAAGTGTGTCGTATCATAGTCCAAGTCATTTCTATTGGAGTCCAAATACCTATCGAAAGCACTGTCATTGGTCAGTTCAACGTAACTTGATGAAGCAGAGTCGTAGTAAGAGGTTGCAATATCTGCAATCTCCCAACCGTCACTACTTTGGGCATCCAAACTTACTCGTTTGATGTCAGTAAGTTTAATACACCTCTCTGTAGGGGTTGCTTTTGTGAATGGCGTGTTACGGTTCAAATCTTCTCCATTAATTTCGACCCTTTCTTCTCCGTCAATTAGATGGAAGACAATGAAGTGGTGACGTGCAGAGGTAAATCCAGAATCAGATGAGTCTCCCGTGGTGCCTGTAATTTGAAAGTCTGAGAAGCACCTATCCGATAAATTTAGAGGAAGACGCCTGGCATTGTACCACACTTGATCATAGTTGTCGCGGTCTCCATCAAGCCACTTATTGAAAACAGTGTCAGTTGTCAGTGGAGTATAGTCAATCTGGTCTCTATGTTTGGCCTGTGTTATAACTTGCGCCATGAACCAGCCATCATCTCCACCTGATTCCAGATGCACTTGAAAAATTTCAGATTTAGGAGTGCATTCAAGATCGAATTCATTCGTGTATTGTTGATTCTGTGACACTGGGCCCTCCATGTCTCTCCTCACTTCAGTTCCATTATATAGTGTCAACACAATATGATGTGTCCCATTAAAACCGGCTTCAATTTTGTCCAAAGTATCAATCAAAACTCTCATTGTCTCAATGCATGCTGTCGACTCAGAGGCATAGGCAAAGTCAGCTGCACCTCCAAACAGACAGAGCACAACAAAAGCAATTGCTGGTAGCTGCTTCATATTGAGAACAAGCTTTTCCTGTCAGCTCTTTTCTGCCCAGTGTTGTTATTGAGGCAGCATTCCCAGCAACAAATGCAACCCTTGGTATGTTTGCAATCCTTTTCTAGTTTCACCAGCCTATATAATATAGGTGCAATTTATAGCCTTGCTCTTTTTTTTGTGCACAGGAAACTTGATGCTTACACTCTTGACCACACCCATGGTTGCTATATACAGGCTTGGTACCTGCTATTAAGCTCTCTTGGTACACTTTCAGTGCCAGCACATCTTAGAATGCATACACCCTTGACCACACCCATGGTTGCTATAATTATACAGGCTTGGTACCTGCTATTAAGCTCTCTTGGTACACTTTCAGTGCCAGCACATCTTAGAATCCCCCCCCAATTTTTAGGAGAAATTCAGTATTAGAAAATGTGGCAGTAATGACGTATATCTATTACAACCAAAGCACAGTATTTTTTCAGTATACGTAGTTTCAACAGCAAGTGATCTAGAGTGTACATTTTAACCTGTGCAAGCAGGTCACCTCTAGCTAGCTCTATATAACAGCCACTTTTGGTAGTCCCAAGGGTGACCACTATAGACAGCCGGTTCCACTGTAGGTATAGTTATTTTATCTACCCAGTGTCATCATTATACTGCATTCCTTTTCATGTTCTTCATCACAATAATAGCTATTAGTGTCTGTTTCCTCATTCTATTAAATGATGTAGATCAAGTTTCGCAGCCACTTCATAGAAAACGGACCTATATACGGATGTTATGAAGCTGCATAGCTCGCACATGCATGATTATACTGTAACATACACATTCCTTTCTATGTTCTTCATCACATGCACAATAATTAGTGCCTGTTTCCTTGTCTACACTAGGTGATGCAATCATCATGTTTCCGTCTTGTTGAATTCCAACTAGCTAACAGTCACATAGCTTATATAGCTAGCTCTACCTGTTGTGAGGAAAAATTGAGATTATGTGGCGCCAGCTTCATAATAAAGTCTGTAGCTATAGCTATATATAGCTATGTACATCCCTTTTTCTATGCCTTCTCACATAATTATTTGTTATTACTAAAGTGTCTGCGAAACTTGATTTATGGCTGAGAGAGTAATTAGCTATGTTCGAATCCCATAATATCATACATATAGCTATGCAGGAAAAAGCTATAGAGCTAGCTAGCTATAGACAAGCAGCCATTATCCTTGCTCTGTGCAAGTCTTTACACAAGATTAGTGGTCCATTTTATTATCGATAGAGATGCACTCCAACTATAATAGGTAGAGATGTAGAAGTCAATGGGTAGAGATGTATAAAGTCAATGGGTAGAGATGTATAAAGTCAATGGATAGAGATGTATAAAGTCAATGGGTAGAGATGTATAAAGTCAATGGATAGAGATGTATAAAGTCAATGGGTAGAGATGTATAAAGTCAATGGGTAGAGATGTATAAAGTCAATGGGTAGAGATGTATAAAGTCAATGGGTAGAGATGTATAAAGTCAATGGGTAGAGATGTATAAAGTCAATGGATAGAGATGTATAAAGTCAATGGGTAGAGATGTATAAAGTCAATGGATAGATGCACTCCAACTATAAGTCGTTTGGTAAAGTGTAGCTAATGTAGGCAATATCAAGTTGGACGGGCCCACATACATACCTCTGTATTTAGCTATCATAGCTATATTATGCTAGCCTCGTCCCCAGGCCTCCCTCTCCCTCTCGATCTCCCCTAATATAATGCGGGGGGGGGGGGGAGGGGGAGAGGGAGGCCTGGGGACGAGGCTAGCTATATGCATCTTTAGGCCTGTAGGATCTAGGATGATGTACAAGAATTTATCATTCAGCTACGCATAAAAACATTATTCTAATGAGGTCAACTACAGTAATCTCTCTCTATACACTGAGGTCAGCTACAATCTCTCTACACCTCCACTAATGAGGTCAGCTACAATCTCTCTACACCTCCACTAATGAGGTCAACTATACAGTTTCACTAATGAGCAGTTTGTCTCCACTGAGGTTGACTATTAGACTCCAGGATCTGGCCACCAAAAACTCAGGAGCACGTGTGTGGCATCATAGGACAAGTTGGGTTGATTGGTATCCACCCACTTATCAAAAACACTGTCTTTGGTCAGTACAACGTAACTTGATGAAGCAGAGTCAAAGTAAGATGTTGTAATATCTGCGATCTTCCAACCGTCACTGTTTCCGGCATCCAAACTTACTTGTTTGATGTCACAAAATTGAATGCACCTCTCTGTAGGAATGTCTATTGTGAATGGCTCATTACGCTTTGCAGAATCTCCATTTATTTCGACCTTTTCTTCTCCATCAGTTAAATGGAAGACAATGTAGTGCTTTCCAGTGAATCCAGACTTAGATGCGTCTGCTGTGGTGCCTGAAATTTGAAAGTCTGAAGAGCATGATTCAACTAATAAATTTAGAGGAAGATGTTTAGGATCATAATGCTTCCTGGTTTGATCCCCATCAAGCCACTTATTGAAAACAATGTCACTTGTTAATGGAGCATAGTCACTCTGGTTTTGATATTTGGCCTGCGTTATAATTTGCGCTATGAACCAGCCGTCACTAGTACCTGCTTCTAGGTACACTTGAGAAATTTCAGACCTACTAATGCATTGAAGATCATCAAAGTCCTTCGCATATGGCTTGTTTTTTCGCACTGTGTGTTCCAGGTCTCTCCTCACCTCATCTCCATTAGTTAAACTGAGCACGATATGATGAGTCCCTCTAGAAAAGCCAGCATTTTTTACGTTTCCCGTGTCGATTAAAACTCTCAATGCTTCAATGCATGGTGTTAACAAAGAGGCATGGGCTGAGTCATCTTCATCATCGTCTGAGTCTTCCTCCTCTTCACCATCATCAGTAGCCGAGTCTTCATCGTCCTGTTGCAGAACAGCATCAAGGTATTTCTCCAGAAGCACCTGGATCCTGTCCAGTCCTTCATCAGCAATGGCTGCATTGCTGGCCTTAACTGTGTGTGGAAGTGCAGCTGCACCTCCAAAGAGACAGAGCGCAATTATTGCTGGTGCGAATTGTAGCTGCTTCATATTGAGTTGATGTGGAAACGGATGAGGGCAATTTTTCGCTGGCAGTTCTTTTATACTGCAAGTGCATGCCATTAAGGCGCATGAGTAGTGCTGGGTGCGTGACTGTTTAATTTTTTGGAATTCATGTATACAATTGTACAAACACTGAATGTTATATCATTTGTGCTGAGGGAGGATTCTGAAGGTCTACAAATGAAAGAATGAGGAAACAGACACTATAATTGGTACTATTCACTTAAGTGGCTGCAAATCTGTAGCTAACTGAGAAATAATATTATGTTATTTGAAATAATGTTAGGGGGGAAGTTCAAAAATTGGGGGGGGGGAGATTTCCCCTGCTACCCCCTTAGATAAAACCCTGAGACAGTGCATGCATGCATGCATGGGCACAGTTATCAATAATTATTCTTCCATAAAACAAGCTGACAATTGCACTATAGCATGCAGTGGCTAAGGCAAAAAAAGTGGTAGGAGTAGCTACCAGGTTCTGTAGCTACCCCATGCATTGGGCCATAATTATAGGGCCATATAGCTAGTGGTTCAGTGAATAATGGTCACTTGCACTGTATGGAGTCCCAAAGTGGTCTATATAAGTGTATATTTCAACCTGTGCACAGGTACTATGTAGGTGTATCCATTGGCTTCTAGAGCATTGACTCCATAGTTGAGCTAGAGCGAGCGCATCTCTACCCATTGACGTCTACATTTAGAGTGCATCTCTACCATTTAGAGCACATCTCTACCAACATCGAGCACATTTAGAGCACATCTCTACCCATTGAGCACATTTAGAGCACATCACACTAGCTTTGCTGTTTTAGTGTGAACAGAACACTATAGCCATGTGACCAGCACTCCCCCTCAATCAAGCATGCTCCTCTAGCTCCAGCCGACTGCCCCTCAAGCTTGCTCCTCTAGCTCCAGCTGTGGGACCTGCACTCCCCCTCAAGCATGCTCCTCTAGCTCCAGCCGTGTGACCTGCACTCCAAGTGTAGCAGTTCATAGATGTGATCAGCACTTGTGCATGTTTCGGAGTCCAGAATCTTGTACACACATTCTTGGGCAGTTTAGTATAGGTCTTCTTGAGGAAATACTTAATTATTGAACAATTAACCACAAACTCAACCTTGGGCTTCATTCACATGCACACACATACGTACACCTACCCACACATACATTGCTTACTCAATCTCTTTGAAAGAGGGGCTTGTGGTTTGTCATATAGCTTGTAGCATGACCATAATATCATACATGTCTCGTGCTGCACATGCAGACACACATGACATAATATTCTACGTATATCTTTGAAAGAGGCCAGCTAGGGGGCCTGTGGTTTGTCACTACTATAGCTCATTTGAGGTGAGCCTATAGTAGTCACCTTGTGCACCCCATGAACTCATGAACCAAGTAATCAGTCCCTTTAGTATGAACTCATGGATCAGCAAGTCAACCATTTGGTGGCCATCACCCCCTTAGTGCAAACACTTTGTGACCATCACACATTTTTAGTGCAGACACTTGGTGAAAATCACCCCCCTTAGTGCAGACACATCTCTACCCATCGAGCACATTTAGAGCGCATCTCTACCCACATTGAGCACATTTAGAGCATATATCTACCCATCGAGCACATTTAGTACCCACGCATCTCTACCCAGTGGAGCACATACATAGCAGGAGGTTGTGGGTCATGTCCTACCTGGGCTCAAAGTTACTTTCCATCACATGCACATGCATCAGAGATAAAATCCATATTAGCCCTAGCCCTTGGCCCTTCATTGGCCCTTAATTGCCCAGGATGAGGGAGGGCCTTCCAGTTCAAGTTTATGCACCCACGTCACGTCACCTACATTGCACCATTGTATCTGCATAATTAGTCAACAGAAATATTGAAATTGAACCTGAATTCATCACTGCTCACCTCATGCACAGTTTGTTCATGGGACCTGTAATAAGTCCCCACAGTTTCTATGACTTCTGGTTTCACGGCTGCCAGCTTCGTTGGCTTGGTAACGAGGCCCTCAGGGATGGGCTGGGTCTTCATCTTGGAGCGGTAGTCACCCAATAAACTCCTCATGAGCAGACGCTTCTTCGGGAGGGGAGTCTTCGCAGCCCTGAGTGTGTGAATGCTCCTTTCATTCTGCTTCTTCTGGGATTTATTGGCTCCTGGTCTGAGCATGCCCAGTTCGAGCCGGCCTATACACCACTCCAGTTCCTCCTCAAAGGAAGTGATGGAGGTGGTGGTAGTAGTGGTGGTGCCACTGGTGGAGGTGGTGGTGGTGGTGGGGGAGGGCGTCTCTGAACCAGCACCAAATACGTCCACCTTTTTAGCCTTTTCTGTCATCCTTTTGCTGTTGCTTTTGCCACCTTTACTACTTGCAGCTGCTGGAGACTTCTTTCCTTCATTTACAGTTCTTTCCCCCTTATCTACTCCATTCTCTGCCTTTCCCCCCTGGTCCACAGCGCTGTGAGCGACATCCGCAGAACTAGCACTCACAACGGCTCTTCTTTTCTTCTTTGCTTTCTTCTTGGAAGAAACACTATTGCTGGACACAGCAGACTCCATTAATTCCGAGCGAAGCGAGGCTATACTTGTGGTCGATGGTGGTGTAGTCTGGAAAGGGGTGTGGCCTCCAGACTAGGTTGACGACCACATTGGAAAGGAATCTGGCTACCAAACTTCTCATGCTCACTTAGACTACCGCTATCTTGCAAAGCATAGAATAGCGCCATAGCTTCTCCAGGCCGCTTATGCATAATAATTATGATGACCATTATCTGGTACGGTATCGTCATAAACAAAAGTCGCATTTTTTGTGTTTCTTGTGTCAACGATGCTGTACCAGTTATATTCTTTCCTCGTCAGTCGGCGGGTTGTACAGATGGGGGGACAGGCAAGAACTAGATCCATACAGGTAAGGTGTGTCAAAATCCTGGGAGCATTGTGATTGTGTTGTGCATGTATAGACACACACATGTACGTACATACATGCATGTACACTCACATGCATATATACACATGTACGTACATGTGTGCATGCATATACACACATGTATATACATGCATGTACACACATGATGTACGTACATGCATGTACACACACATGCATATACGTAAACACATGTACGTACGTGTATATATATATGTAATTATGTTGTCTTCCTGCAGACAATGGTGGAAGGGTTTAGGGGCACTGTAGGCAAGTAAGTCAACGAGTCAAGTGTGTTAGTAGGGGGCTCTGGGGGCAGGAACCCCACCCCACCACATAATTTTTTTAGGGAATGTGTGGGCGGGACTAATGAAAAATATCAGTATTGGTCCCCCCCAATAATAACACACCACTGCAATACACTTAATTGAATGTGGACACCCCATAACAAACCATCTTCATGCACCACTGCAATGCAATGTGAGCTTCATGTACACACACATGCACTGGGTGATTGTAGCTGCGTAAAGTTTGTTGTTGTTGTTGTTGTTGTTGTTGTTGTTGTTGTTGTTGTCAGTACCCCCTGATCAAGCTGAGTGTGGAGACTGGCTGTACGATAGCCGTTAAGGCGGAGCATCAGAACCCTGGGGGCAGCGTGAAGGACAGGGCGGCCCTTTACCTGATCAAAGAGGCGGAGGAAAAAGGTGAGGAGAATAGGAGTGAGGTAGATCACACTATCATGCACTGCAGTACTTGTCAGCTTGCCTCGTCCCCAGGCCTCCCTCTCCCACTCCCCTAATATAATGCGAGAGGAAAGGAAGTTGGTGAAGATCTGGGGACAAGGCTACTTGCTAGCATGTACGATATACCTACATACCTACATACATATCTACTTATTGAAGATGTTATAATAATATCATGCACTGTGCCTTATCACTATGACAATATTCCTAGGCAGGTCATATTTTGTCCAACCAAAATTATTTTCTATGTGTGGACTAATGTAGATTCATTATTATTTAACACAGACCTGGCATTATCTGTCCAACACTGTTGTTGCACTCCACTGGTGTATTTGTTGTTCTACTCTTGTTTGTCTTGTTTGTTGTTACTTCTTGTTGTTTTGTTTAGGGCTAGGGCTATAGGCCTGATCCAGCCTGGAGGCACTATGGCTCACTGGTGTATTTGTTGTTCTACTCTTGTTTGTCTTGTTTGTTGTTACTTCTTGTTGTTTTGTTTAGGGCTAGGGCTATAGGCCTGATCCAGCCTGGAGGCACTATGGCTCACTGGTGTATTTGTTGTTCTACTCTTGTTTGTCTTGTTTGTTGTTACTTCTTGTTGTTTTGTTTAGGGCTAGGGCTATAGGCCTGATCCAGCCTGGAGGCACTATGGCTCACTGGTGTATTTGTTGTTCTACTCTTGTTTGTCTTGTTTGTTGTTACTTCTTGTTGTTTTGTTTAGGGCTAGGGCTATAGGCCTGATCCAGCCTGGAGGCACTATGGCTCACTGGTGTATTTGTTGTTCACTTTTTGTTTTTTGTTGTTAATTGATTTGTTGTTTGTTGTTAATTGGTGTTATTACTTCTTGTTGTTTGTTGTTAATTGATTTGTTGTTTGTTGTTAATTGGACACTGTTATTACTTCTTGTTGTTTGATTTGTTGTTTGTTGTTAATTGGTGTTATTACTTCTTGTTGTTTGTTGTTTGTTGTTTGATTTGTTGTTTGTTGTTAATTGGTGTTATTACTTCTTGTTGTTTTGTTTAGGCCTGATCCAGCCTGGAGGCGTTGTGGTGGAGGGGACAGCTGGGAACACTGGTATAGGGCTGGCACACATGTGTAACGCTCTGGGCTACAAGTGTGTCATCTTCATGCCAGATACACAGTCAAAGGTGGGTGTGTTCAAGGTCATGTGACATACTGCATGAGGTGGGTGTGTTCAAGGTCATGTGACATACTGCATGAGGTGGGTGTGTTCAAGGTCATGTGACATACTGCATGAGGTGGGTGTGTTCAAGG
>LWTN01000226.1 GCA_002101225.1 Cycloclasticus sp. symbiont of Poecilosclerida sp. M
ACAGAGAAATACTCCGAAAAATATCTGAAATCATTTGTAGGAATTCAAGTTGTTAAATATCCGTCATCATCAATCACTGTATAAGTTCAGAAAGGTATTACAATTAGCTTTTTCGATGTAATGTGTAGTATTAATTTTAGAAAATATGGGCTGAATGTGATGCTAAAATAATGTCTACTCTACCTAAGTTAGGCAATATTCGCGCGTGCGTTTTAAAGCTGCATTAAATCCATTATCTTGTAATGAATGTTTTAATTGTTAAAACATCATCTTTGGGTGATGTTATCCATACTTTGCCCGCAGTAACCGATGCGGTAAAAGCGATACCTGGTATTTCATTTGACTGGGTGATTGAAGAGTCATTTCAAGATATTCCTTTATTGCACCCGAATGTAAACAGAGTTATTCCCGTATCTGTACGCCGCTGGCGCAAAAACTTGTGGAAACACAAGGCAGACATTAAGGCGAGCATTAAGAATATTCAGCAAGAAACCTATGATGCTGTTATTGATGCGCAAGGGTTGGTTAAAAGCGCCTTTTTAACGCGTTATGTCAAGGGAGAAAAGTACGGGCTTTCAAAAACAAGTTGTCCCGAGCCGTTAGCGGCAATGGCATATCAACACAAAATAGATGTGCCCAAGGGGCAACATGCCATTACACGAGTTCGGCAGTTATTTGCACAAAGCTTAGGGTACGAATTAGTCGCGGCTACGCTTTCGTACGGTTTGAGAGAAGATACATTGTTGCCACTGGAGTCACTTCAAAAGCCTTATTTAGTATTTCTTCATGGCACAACATGGGCCAGTAAACATTGGCCGAACGAGTATTGGAAAGCGCTTATTTTATTGGCGACAAAGGCGGGTTTTAATGTGTATTTACCTTGGGGTAGCGAGCAAGAAAAGGTACGTGCAGATAACTTGGCTGACGTATCGGCAAAAGCCAGTGTCTTGCCGCGTTCAAGTATTAAAGAGCTATCAGCAGTACTCATGCACGCGAGTGGTGTAGTGGGCGTGGACAGCGGTTTGGCGCATTTAACGGCAGCTCGCGGCACACCTGCGGTCACTATTTATGGCTCAACCAATGCGCTATTAACAGGCGCATTGGGCGAAAACAGCCAAAGCCTACAAGCTGATTTTGCTTGTTCACCGTGTTTGAAAAAAGCGTGTGACTATAGACAGCCTTCATCTGTTGAGCCGGCTTGTTATCAATCGTTATCACCGCAACTGGTATTGAATAAACTACAGGCATTAATGAAATGAATATTGCGAAAGAAATAGATAGCTGGGCGCAAAGCCCTGCGGTGCCATTTAGTATTAAGTTCAGTGATGCCGATATTCAGTTAACTCAAAAACTTAGGCACCTAGCAGGCAAGCGCTTGACCTGTTTGGCGCTGTGGCAAAGTAGGGCTGTTATTGCTAAGTTTTTTTATGGTGTGCGTGCTCAACAACATGCCGCAAAAGAATCCGTTGTACTAAAAGCATTAATAAAAAAAGGCATTCGTACGCCGACGCTTTTATGTGTGTATGAGCAAGCAGATTGTACAGTCCTGCTGATTGAATATATAGAAGATGCCACCTCACTAGCGGACTGGTTGAAACGGGGACCTGACCAGTCAGCGTTTGAGAAAGTAATATTGGAAACAACGGCATTAATGTTTGAGTGTCACCGTGCGTTTTTTGAAATAAGAGATCCGCACCTAGATAACTTTTTAACCAGTAAAGGTAACGTATATATTATTGATGCAGGTGACATCACTCAACTAAGTCAGCCGCTAAATAAGGAAAATTCGCTTCAGAACATAGCACTTTTATATGCGCAATTGCCAGTCACGCATGATGTTATTGCCTATCAGTCTTTGAAAAAAGTGATGTTAGACGAAGGTTTTGTCGATGTGCCAAATGAAAAAGAATGGCAGCAAAGCTTAATTCGCCAACGTCGCTGGAGGCAAAAAAAGTTCATTGATAAAAAAGTCTTCAGAGACTGTACTGCTTATCATTGCGAACAAAGCAGTTCAAGATTTTTAGTGGCCAAACGCGAATTCTTCACTGATGAAGTCGCGCAAGCATTAAAGAACCCAGATGCGCTTATTGAACAAGGAACCTTATTAAAAGACGGTAATACAGCGACTGTTGCACGAGTGGATATAGCCGGTGAAACGTATGTTTTAAAGCGTTATAACATAAAGAAGCGAATGCGCTCTTTTATCAGAGGCTTTATGTGGTCAAGAGCTGCAGTTTCGTGGCGAAATGGCCTGTTATTGGAGATGCTGGGTATTCCAACGGCACAATCATATGTAATGATCGAGGAGCGCTATGGGGCTTTGAGAAGGCGTTCTTATCTATTGTTGGAGTTTATTAGTGCGCCAACCGCTTGGGATGTTTTTGAAGACAAACAATTTAATGAGCAAGATAGAAGTGATTGGGCTAAAAAAATATTTGAATTATTTATGCTTTTGAAGCGAAATCAAATAAGCCATGGGGACTTAAAGGCACAGAACATACTTTGTTCTAAACAAGGTGCTTTTTTTATAGATTTAGATGGTTTGCAATCAGGGTTACCGTATAAAAAGTTCCTGCAAAGATATAAAAAAGACGTTCAGCGTTTTGAAGTGAGTTGGGGTGAGTTTGGCGGTTTACCGAAATTATTTAAAAAGAACGCTACTCAGGTCGCTAAAAACTCAAAGGGTTTAGAGGAAACGTTAAAAAGTTAGACTGTTTTGTTCGGTATCATCATCCCCTGCTATAACTATGCGCATACTATACAAAGAGCGATAGACTCAGTGCTATAACAAACAGGAAGTGATTTTGAATTGCTGGTTGTTGATGATGGTTCAACGGATGATTCAGCCAATATAGTGCGCGGAATATTATCAAAGCAGAAAGGCTTTCGTTTTGTTCAGCATAAAAACTCTGGGCCTGCTGCAACAAGAAATAGAGGTATTGATAAAACACAAGGACGATACTTAATATTTTTAGATGCAGATGATGAAATGATGCCACAGGCACTAGAACATTATCGATGTGCGTTAGATAGCAATGAAATCATCGGTATGCTTGCTGGTGGGCATATTTCAAAAACGCCACTAGGCGACAAAAAAGAGTCCACAATGCCAGCTATTCCTAAGAGTGCTGAGGCAAGGCTTAAAGCCTATTTATTGGACAAATCACTCGCACTTTCAAATGGCGCGGTCGCTATTTCTCGTGAGGTATTCGATGCTTATCGGTATCCAGAACAGTTTAGGGCAAGCGAAGGTATTTCCATGTTCGCTTTTATACTGGCAAACTTCGAGGTGTTGCGTATTAAAGAGCCGCTGGCTGTTATTTATAAGCATAATGACAGTTTAAGGCACAATGTGACAGATGCCAGTGCTGCTGGTTTGCTGGTTGTTGATGAAGTGTTTGGGTTGGCAAGAATTCCAGCTCAATTTCAGCATTTAAAAATTAAATTTATGGCACAACGTAGCTTATCTCTTTTTAGAACACTCTTTATAGCAGGTAATGTCAAAGAGGCAAGAACCTTTTATCATAGAGCGGTGCGATTCAACCCACTTGTTATTTTCCGTGCATCGTATTTTATTCAGTACCTTCGGTCTTGGTTTTAGCCGTTTCGTTTCAAAAGTTTTTATTAGTATATAGGGGGTGTCTATTGTGAAAGTATTAATGCTGGTTATTGATCAGCAAAGAATTCAGCTTGAAAGTTTGTATCAGAGCATTAACCAGAATTGCGATTTAGATTTACGTCGTTTAAATTCAAAAGAGCAGGCCAACCTTGCTCGCTATTTTAGAAAAAATATAGATTTAAAAAAGTACCAACGCATTATTCTTTTCGTGAGGTTCAAGTGGCTTTATAGACAAACAGCATTTACTAGACGGCTTCCAAACGTAGTTATGCTGGAACACGATGCGTGGCAAAATTATTTTCCAGAGTCTAAATATGCAGGAAAATTTTCACGACATTATAAGGCAATGCCTTGGGTTAGAATTCTGGTTTCTGGTGCAACATTGGCTGAGAAGTTAAAGGGGGAAGGTTTTGACGCTCAATTTGTACCAAAAGGCTACGATCAATTATTGTTGAAGAATAAAGATGAAGAAAGAACCGTTGAGCTAGGCTTTATTGGAAGTATTCAACATGATACATACTGTAAGCGGCGGCTTTTTCTTGAGCAGATGAAGGAGGAAATGGGCTTGTTTATAACAAGAACGGAGTCAGGGAGAGAATATCTGGATATGTTAAATAAGATAAAATTCTTTTTAAGTGCAGACATTGGGTTTGGTGAAAATATGGCGAAGAACTTTGAAGCAATGGCTTGTGGCTGTGTATTGTTGGCTTATGACCAAGGTGAAAAAGAGGCCAAAGCATTGGGGTTTGAAGATATGGTCAATGTGGTTTTGTATTCAAATTCAACGGAGTTAAAAGAGAAGTTAGCGCTACTTAGGGGTGATTCTCAGCTTGCCATAAAGATTGAAAAAAAAGGGCAAGAATTAGCGGAGTCGACATTCTCCCTTGATATTGTGGGTAAAAGATTATTGATGCAATCAGCCCAAATCTTAGAGAAAAAGGTGTAATCCCCCCATTAATAACCGAGATGGATTCAACCAATCGTTACAACATGAAGTTGGTGGAATAAGGGTAGAATGAAAATTATTAACCTCTTGTTTTCATGGTGTTGAAACGTATGCGTTTAGCTTTTTCTCTGTATAAGTATTTTCCTTATGGCGGTTTAGCACGAGATTTTGTACGTATTGCGAAGCTGTGTATTGAGAAAGGGCACTCTGTTGACGTGTATGTGATGGAGTGGCAAGACGATCTTATATCTGAATTTAACGTGCATATATTGTCTTGCAAGGGCTGGAGTAATTACGCAAAAGTGGGCGATTTTCATAAGCGATTAAATGGAAAGTTAACAGCAGAAAACTATGACGCGGTGATTAGCTTTAACAAGATACCCAATGTGGACGTCTATTATGCCGCGGACCCTTGTTATATCGACCGATTCAAAAAGAAATCGTTGTTACAAATATTGAACCCACGATTTAGGTTTTATGCTGCCGTTGAGGAGGCTGTTTTTGGTAACAGCAGCAAGACGCTTTGTTTAATGATTTCTGATATGCAAACAGCGTTGTTTAAAAGACACTATGGAATAACTGATGACAGGTTGGTTATGTTGCCGCCAGGGATCGACTCGGACAGGCGTAAGCCAAAGAATGCTGATGAAATACGGAAAAAGTTCCGTGTAGAGCATCAATTTGATGAGCAAAATCTGCTTATTTTAATGGTAGGGACGGGGTTTAAAACAAAAGGTGTAGATCGGGCTGTAAATGCCTTGGCATCACTGCCGGACGCACTACGTGATAAAGCACACTTAATTGTTGTGGGTGAAGGTGATTTTGCTTCGTACGAGCACTCCGCAGTTGAGAAAGGGGTGGGTAATCAAATTCACTTTATGGGTGGCCGCAGTGATGTGCCTGACTTTCTATTAAGCTGCGACATGTTGTTACACCCAGCAAGAAAAGATAATACAGGCACGGTGATTTTAGAAGCGATGGTGGCGGGTTTGCCCATGTTGGTGACAAGTGTGTGTGGGTATGCAAAACATGTGCTGAAATCTGGAGCGGGTGAAGTATTGAATGCCTCCTTTTCTGAAGATGAATTAAATGAAAAATTACAAATAATGCTGTTCTCCGATAAAAAGGAGTGGATAAGTAATGCGTTGAAATACGCAGAGGATGAAGATTTGTACAGTATGCCAGAGAAGGCAGTAGAGGCTATAGAGCGCGTGTTGGAGAGTCGACAAAATGCCGATTAAAGTAACAGAACAGTTTAAATTAGCATGGGGTAAAGAAACCCCATCGTTTGATGATTTAATGGCGCTTGATGGTGAAATGTATCGACAAGTAGCGCGGCGGAGAACATTCAAGTTCACGCTAAAGAATAAAGATTACTTTGCAAAAATTCATAAAGGCGTGGGTTGGGGCGAGATAGCTAAAAACCTTTTACAAGGACGGTTGCCCGTTTTAGGGGCCGTTAATGAGTTTGATGCTATTAAGGCATTAACAGCGTTAGGCATTAAAACGATGACGTTAGTAGCGTATGGACAACGTGGCGATAACCTCGCTGAACTTGAATCGTTTGTTATTACCGAGTCTTTAGAGCCAGCGCTTAGTTTGGAAGATTTGTCGATGGATTGGGCGAGCAATAAGCCTAATTTAAGGCTGAAAAGAGCACTAATAAAATGTGTTGCAACGATAACGCGGCAATTGCACGATAATGGCATTAATCATAGAGACTTGTATATTTGTCATTTTTTATTAAAAGAATCTGATTTGGAATCTGTTCAACAGGTAGAAGAATTACCATTGTATTTAATTGATTTACATCGGGTGCAGATGCGTAAAGAAGTACCTGAAAGATGGCGAGTTAAAGACTTAGCGGCATTGTATTTTTCTAGTATGGGTATTGGTTTTACAAAGCGAGATTTTTATCGTTTTATCCAAGTATATTCAGATAAGAGCTTAAGCGCGGAACTTAAATCGAATGAAAGTCGTTGGGCTAAGGTTTTTGCTAAAGGACAAAAACTAAATTTAAAGCCAATAAAAGATTAGCTTTTTTTATTGGCTTTGTGAGGTATGGCTAAGGGGCTCTTTGTGTCAAAGTGTAATGGCTTAGCTTTCGTTGCTTCTCTGGAATTGAGTTTAAAAATCCGGATGATTTAATTTTAAAAGCTTCATCGTGAAGCATGTTTTTTAATGTGGTATTTAATCGAACGACATGAAATATACCTCGATATAATGAATCGAAAAGTAACTCTCAATGTATGGGTTAAGAAGTAAGTGATGCGGTATATAGCTGAAAAATGGCGAGAGATACTCGTTTTTAATAATTTAGACTCGCATGAGAAAATATGGGCTTTACAAGCTGAGTGGTTTGAAGAACCTAACCACTGCCGCGGTGGCTGGAGCGGTGTTTCTCGGATAGAACTAAAATTGCCCGAAGGCGGTATTGTTGGCGCCTTTCTTAAGCGTCAGGAAAACCATGTTACTCGAACGCTTCGAAACCCAATAAAAGGGGTTCTTACTTTTTCTAGAGAGTTTGAGGTTCTCAGAGTTTTCAATAAACATAAAATTCCATCACTAGACTTAATCCTGTTTGATCAATGGGAAGAGAGTGGCTGTCGACGTGGGTGTATTATCACGGAAGAGTTAGCTGGCTATCTCCCTTTATCATCAGAAGAATACCGGATGGGTGGCGATTTTTTGACAAGTGCCGACCAGAAGGCGCGGTTATTTGTGAAAATAGCCGCACTGATGCATTTGACGCATCAGCAAGGTTTTAAGCACGGTTGTTTTTATCCCAAGCATATTTTTGTAAAACAGCTACCAGAAGGCGATGTTGATTTACGCGTTATAGACTTGGAAAAAGTGAAGAAGTTTTTTTGTAAAAAACGCGCGGCTTTTAGAGACTTGGACACTTTATTGCGCCATTCGAACGGCTGGAGCGAAGATGATAAGTTGGCTTTTTTTAAGGTATATCAAGGCGAATATGTCTTAAAAGAGCTGTCTAAACAGCTTTGGAAGAAACTTTGTAATAGAAAAAAATGATAAGGCAGCGTTGGTGAGGTTACAGCCTTTGAAAGCTAGTTATATAAACAGCTAATTCAGTCTTTTTGAATCTTGTAAAATACAACAATGATGCTGCATTTAGGTGGCAAAATAGTTTATAAAAAAAGGTATTTATGAAAGTTTTAGGTTTATCTGGTGCGGTTAATCATGACGCTTCTGCTGCTTTGTATGTGGACGGAAAATTAGTAGCAGCGGTTGAAGAAGAACGTTTTTTGCGCGATAAACACGCTAAAGGAAAATTTCCATATGAGTCGACCAAATTTTGCTTAGATTACGCAGGTATACAGCCGAGTGAAGTTGATGTGGTTGCATTTCCGTACGCAAAAATAGGTCTCTCTAGCCCCGCGCGTTGGCACTACGCAAAGAGGCATTGGTATGCACCAGATCGTGCGCTGATGGCATTGTTTAATGGCAATAGGTGTTACGAACGTAATTTCCAAAGTGTCATGAAGATGCTGGATGACCTTGGTATCGACTCACAACGCGTTAAATTTGTACCGGTTGAGCATCATTTGGCTCACGCGAGTAGCGCCTATCATTTAAGCGGCTTTAAGGAAAAGACAGCTATTCTTGGCATTGATGGAAAAGGTGAATACGCGACGACTTTTTTTGGTTACGGCGAAAATGGGAAAATTCATAAAATAAAAGAATTTTATGACCCAGACTCTTTGGGGGGCGTTTATGGCGCTATTACCGAGTTTTTAGGGTTCGAGATGCTAGATGGCGAGTTCAAAGTAATGGGAATGGCGCCCTACGGTGATCCCAAACGTTTTGATTTCTCACGCCTCATTGATACAGACGACAAGGATTTTCGTGTCAATACAAAGTTGGTTAACTGCTTGGGTTTGCGACGTTATAAAGAAGATGGCAAGGGCTACTTCTTTAGCCCGAAATTAATTGACTGGTTAGGCCCAAAGCGGGAAGGCGATGAAATTGATGATCCGTATATTGATTATGCAGCGAGCATTCAAGCTCTGTTAGAAAAAGTGGCTTTAGGCCTGATTGATACTTACTTAAGCGATACGCTTAGGGAGACGGGCAAGCTTTGTTATGCGGGTGGTGTTGCGTTAAATGTTAAGTTGAATCAGAGAATTATTGCGCGTGATGATGTGAAAGAGCTTTTTGTGCAACCAGCAGCCAGCGATGCTGGGACTGCAATAGGCGCGGCGAGCTATGCAGCACAAATGATGGGTGAGCGTGTTGAGAAAATGGAGCATGCCTACCTTGGCCCTAAATATACAAATGAGGATTGTATTCAAGCGTGTTTAGATCATCCTAATAAGCCTGAATACGAAGTGTTAAGGAATACCACTGAATACACTGCGAAGCTTTTAGCAGATGGTAATCCTATTTCATGGTTTCAAGGGCGTATGGAATTTGGCCCTCGTGCCTTAGGTAACCGAAGTATTATCGGTAACCCAAGTAGCCGTGGTGTGGCCGACAGAATTAACGCACAAATCAAATATCGTGAACGCTGGAGACCATTTTGTCCGAGTATATTAGATACGGTGGCGGAAGATATTTTGCAAACGGACCATCCAAGTCCTTATATGACGTTTACTTTTGACGTGGCTGAAAGTTGGAAAAAGCGTATCCCAGAAGTGGTTCATAAAGATGGAACGGCACGAGCGCAAATAGTGACGGAGAAGACAAATCCACGTTATTACGATTTACTCAAAGAAGTAGAAAAGTTAACGGGTAATGGTGTGGTGTTAAACACTTCGCTTAATAGGCGCGGTGAACCGATGGTTTGCTCACCGACAGACGCTCTGAATATGTTTTATGGTTCGGATCTAGAATATTTGGTGATGGAAGATATTCTCGTTAAGAAGGTGGTAAAAGGAGAGAGTTGACGTCTTGAATAATTTGCTTGTTTTGCTTGTCTGTCAAACCTGAAGCCAGCAAGTATGCAGTTATGAAGCTGTCTTTTTGTTTCTTAAAAAGGTCTTTATCAACTTGGTAAGGCAACATATGGGAGAAGTTTCTTATTCTAGATTTTGTGTTAAGTGGTTGGCGTCTAATTTTCATATCTGAAATATCGATTAGACCCAACTCTCCAGTTTTTAATAACAATACGTTTTTAAGGTGGATAGACCTAAAATAAATACCTTTTCCATGTAATAAAGCCAGAAATTCAGCAAATTGTTGATAGATTTTAATCGATTTATGAGTGCTTTTTTCTAGTGCATCACGAAGTATTTCGCCTTCAAGTTTTTTATAAATAACGATGTGTCTTTTAATCGCAGAGCAATACAGTAATTCTTTAACAACGACTGTTGGGATCCCAAGTTTAGTTAGTTTTTTGGCATTATCCACAAATCTTTTAGCATAGGGGTAGTAAACAGCAGATGAGAAGGAGCGCTTCCGTCGAAACAACTTGATGATTTCACCGCTAGGTGCTTCCAGCACTTTAATGGCTCCAAATTCTTTTTCGATTATTAAGCCGCCTTCAATTAATTTAAGGTACGCGTCTTTACTGATTTTTTTCATTAGGCATCGATATCCGGAATCAAGTCGCTATGGAGGTGTATAAGTTGGTCTTTGACAAAGAGCTTACGCTTTTTAAGACGCCGTATTCTCAGCTGGTCAGGCTGAAGCTCTTGAACAAGCAGCTCAATCACGTAGTGAAGATCTTGGTGCTCTTGGTTAAGCTCCGCAATTCTATTTTCTATTTGTACGCTTTCGGTAATTCTCATTGAGTATCAGTTGTTTAATAAGATGTGCTTTTCTACAATGACAGCGTAAATACTATGGAATATAAATGATGGCGCATTATAAAACACTTTGGGGTGTATTTTTCGGTATTTGTCTGTTGAATAAAGGCCCACAAGACGTCGATACATCACGTGATGTACAACGCACTGTGCTGAGCTGTTACATTCTGATGGGTGTTCTCGTTATGTCAATCAGCACCGATGCGACACGTGCAGTTATTCAAACAGTACTTGAGACGGGTATGCTGATTTGTTTTGTCTATGTTGTCTTATCTCTGGCATCGTTGGCAAATAGGTTTTCTCAAACTATTATTGCCTTATTTGGGTCTGGAACGATAATGATGGCTATGAGTATACCGGCTATTATCTGGCTTGAAAGGGTGCGCGAAGCAGAAACTCAGTCGGTTTCGTTAGGGTTTGTATTAGTTATTTTTTTATCTTGGAATATTGCTGTTATGGCGTATGTTTTACACCAAGCTGTAGATAAGAAATACTTTTTGAGTTTACTATTAACGATAGTTTATGTGTTTTTGTCCTACCAGCTAATTGATTTTATTTACCCTATTGTTGAGTAAGTATATTAGCTAGAGCTACGTAGCGACTAATGTCAATGTCCTCTGCGCGTTCAGTAGGGTTTATGTCGGCTTGTTCGAGTTCGGATACGCCACAAATCGTTTTTAACGAGTTACGTATGGTTTTACGGCGCTGTGAAAAAGCAGATGTCACCATGCGATTAAACGACGTTTTATCGTTAATTATATAGAGGTTTTTTTTATGGGGTGTCAGCCGTATGATGCTGGACATGACTTTGGGTGCTGGGTCAAAACTTTCAGGATTCACATCAAAAAGCGCTTCGGCATGACAATGTAGTTGAAGTATGATACTTAAACGCCCGTACTGTTTATTACCTGGTTGGGCTTGTAGCCTGTTGACGATTTCCTTTTGTAACATGAAGTGCATGTCATGGATTGAATTTATGTATGTTAGTAAATGAAAAAGTAGAGGTGTAGAAATGTTGTAGGGTAAATTTCCTACGATGCGAATTTTTTCATTTGTCGCCAGCTGCGCGTAATTAAAGTTAAGTGCATCGGTACTGTAGAGCTTAAATTTTTCATGTTTGGAAAATTGCGCATTTAATCGCTCAACTAAATCACGGTCCAGTTCTATTGCATCAACGTGGCAGCCAGTATCAAGTAAGGGTCCTGTTATTGCACCTTGGCCCGGGCCAATTTCAACGACGTAATCGTCTTGACTGGGCGCAATAGCCATAACAATCTGATTGATAATATGTGTGTCCTGCAGAAAATTTTGGCCGAATCGTTTGCGTGCTTTATGTGATTTAGTCATGTAAGTTTTGATTGGTTTGCAAGTTCAATTGCTAGTTTTAGTGCCGCTTTAAGACTGCTTGACTTGGCTTTCCCGCTTCCGGCTAAAGGTAGTGCAGTTCCATGATCAACAGAGGTTCTTATTATGGGCAGCCCTAATGTTACGTTTATTGCATCGCCAAAACCTGCATATTTAAGCGTTGGCAAGCCTTGGTCATGGTACATAGCTAGGATTGCGTCGTGTTGTTGAAGTATAGGCGGGGTGAATGCGGTATCTGCAGGTAAAGGCCCTGTTAAGCGAAGCCCCTGTTGTTTAAGAGACTCGATGACGGGTTCAATGATGGTGCCTTCTTCCTTTCCGAGATGACCTCCTTCGCCTGCATGTGGGTTCAAGCCACAAATGGCAATTCTAGGCTTATCAATACAAAAGCGTTTTATAAGGCCCTGGTTTAAAATTGTGATGGTCTTATGTAGCAGTTTCTGAGTTAGGGTTTCGCTGACTTGGCGAAGAGGGAGGTGTGTAGTGGCGAGAGCTACTCGTAGTTGGTTCGCGACGAGCATCATGACGGGATGAGCAGCGTCACAATGAGCGGCAAGAAACTCAGTGTGTCCACTGAAATCGATGCCAGCATCGTTAATAATGCTTTTTTGAACAGGGCCGGTAACTAGGGCCTGACAGTTGTTGTTTAGACATAGATCCACAGCCGTAGCTAAAGTATTTAGAACATAGTTAGCATTGTTCCGATCGAGTGTGCCAGGTGATTCAATTGTGTCAAGAGGTACATTAAGCACACTAACTACATTTTTTATGTGCTTTTTAGGCGCATGTTTTGTGCTAGCGGTTTGAAATTTTAAAGTTAGGCCGAGTGTTTGTGCGCGGCTAACCAACATGGATTTATCTGCAATGAATACAAGCTCGCAAGGCCAATTTAATTGACTAAGTTGTAAACAGATATCAGGGCCAATACCAGCAGGTTCACCAGGGGTAATCGCAATGCGAAGAACGGACATGAGGAATTGCTTTACGAATAATGCTTAGAAATTAAAACTCGATGCGGTATTCAATGTAAGCTTCATCGCGTAGCTTTGTAAGCCATGTATTAATAGCTTGTTTAGATTTTCTTTGTTGAATCTGTCGACGTGCCTGTGCTTCACGAATCAGCTGTGTATTGTCTTGGTCTTCGCGTCCGAGGACTTGAATTAGGTGCCAACCAAATTGGCTTTGAACAGGAATGCCGATTTCATTAATTGCCAAATCATTCATGGCTGTTTCAAAAGCAGGCACGAGCGCGCCAGGTTGCACCCACCCGAGACTGCCACCTTTAATTGCGGATCCGCGATCCTCAGAATGTGCTCGGGCTAAAGCCTCAAAGTTTTCACCATTTTTTATACGAGATCTAAGATTTAGAAGTCGGTCTCGTGCAACTTGATCGGTGATGAGTGCATTAATTTTAATAAGAATATGGCGCACGTGTGTTTTAGTTGACATAAGCTTTTTTGGGCCTCTACTGTCATAAAGTTTAACGATATGAAAACCGCTTGGACTTTGAATAGGTTGAGACACATCCCCTTTATGCATTTTTCTAATGTAAGGCGATAGAATAGGCGACATTTGAGCTAGTTTTTGCCAGCCTAAATCACCACCCTCAAGCGCATTATTGGCATCAGAAAGAGTAATCGAAAGGGTTGAGAATTTCGCGCCATTATTTAGCTTCTCAACAATCTCTTGAGCTTTTAGTTGTGCATTATTTATTTCACTCGGCGTTGCTCCCTCAGGAACGCTAATAAGAATGTGGCCAAGGTGGTACTCAGAAGATGGGTTATCTTGGCTTTGTTCTAAAATTTTTAAGAAGTTATTAACCTCTTGTTCTGAAACCTTTACAGAATGGTGGACGTAACCTGCTTGTACATGTTGTATAAGGAGTTGCTCTCGAATAGTTTTTTTAAATAAATCAAGGTTCACATTATCCTTTTTAAGTAATTTCATAAAGGCTTTAGGTGAGACCTTGTTGGCTTTAGCTAAGCGGCCAATGGAGGCATCAATTTCTGATGAGGGTACAGTGTAACCACTACGTCGTGCGATTTGTAATTGAAGCTCAGTCGTAACCATTCGTTCAAGAACGCGCTTCTGTATTTTTTTTATAGGAATTGATTGTCGTTGTTTAAGTGGAATCCTTTGATACATGAGTTTGACTTGCTCATCTAAGTCACTTTTTAAAAGGACACCTTGATTTATAATGGCTACTATTTTGTTCATTTGGGTTTGAGCAGAGGCAAGCCCGAACCAAACATGTAGTAGAGTAAGTAAAAGAGTGATTAAGATTTTTGTTTTGAGCATGTTCAAGAGATGAAACTTTGTGTTATTAGCATACAAGGGTTATTTCATGACGAATTTAACCTGAAGCACTAATGGATTTGATGATGCTCCTATAATTTTCAATTAATGAAAATGTATGGGGATAGTTAAAGTTCAGGCGATTCGTAACCTAATATACCATCTTCTAAGAAAGAGTCGACTTTCTTACCAAAGCTCGTCAAGCCTTTAAGTTCGAGTTGTACAAAAATACCTTGATTAGGTTCTTCGTCTTCTGTTCCATCAGCAAATTCTCTTGCGATAACTCTAAAGCGCCAGCAGCACGTGTCTTTCTCTAGTCCTAAGAAACTATCGAGAGTGATGTTGTCCTCAAGAGAATAATTCCAGCGGCCAACTGCACTCCAAGTCGATGTTAGGGGCCATTTGAAAGACACATCGGTCTGTTCAATGTCGGTATCGGTGGCTTCAATGTCGGTATCGGTGGCTTCAAACCGTGAGCGGTAAGTAACGTTAAATAACCTGTTTGAGGTGTCTTTGTAATGCGCACCAAAGGTTGCTCTTTCAGTTCTCGCGTCGTGGGTATCATATTGAACAGCAGACCTAAGTTGCCAGTTGTTGGTGATATGGCCTGATAATTCTGCTACGAGATCCGAAGTGCCATTGTTATTTTCTGGGCTAGTAGGTAGGGTAACTTGTGGGTTTTCAAAATAGATAATTGCGCCCACGCTGGCCTTTAAGCGTTCACGCCCTGTATTCGTCTCTAAGAGGCGCGTAGTAAGCGCGAGTGTTAATTGGTTTGCATCGCCTACTCTGTCCGCACCAGAGAATCTATTTTCTCTAAAGAGTTGATTAACGCTGAAGTCGTGTTCTGCGGTATCAAATAAAGGAATGTTGTCTTGATTCTTGTGTGGGACATAGAGGTAAAAAGCACGTGGTTCGATTGTTTGAGTAAGTCCACCCGCAAAATCTAAGTTGCTTTCAAAAAATAGGCCGGCATCTACAGAGAAAATTGGCAAGGTACGGTCTTGGTTAGCGTCTACTTCGGCTGCTTGATTGTCAAGTCGGTAGCTTGTGTGTCTTATGCCAATTTTAGGCGTTACAAATCCTGATGCTGTTCTAAATGGAACACTTATGCTTGGATGCACATCGTGGCGCTTACCACGAGTAATTGAGCTTGAGCTATGATCAAAATAAACAAATTCATTACGCATATCAAACTTAGCAAAAGCCAATACATCAATATCTTTAGCGTTAAATAAGATTTGTGGGATACGACGGTGTGGACGAGAGGTGCTGGAAATCAGTGGGTCAATAGAATCGTAGTTATCCGCCCTAGCCAACAGGCTCCACTTTTGAGCCTGATATTCTATCTTTGCTTCACTTTTTACGAATCGGCTGCTTGAAATATTTAAGGCTGTACCAAAGTCTTCGAGGTAGTCATCGTCTGAAATATAGTTTAAATCAAGTTCTACGGAGAGGCGTTTTGTGAACTTAGTTTTGTTTTGAATAGAAATCTGGCCTCGGAAGTCATCCGTTTGACTATCATCAAGGGTTTCTGCCGCAATTTGGCCTGTGGAGTTTTTAGTGAGGTAGCGAAACTCACCGCCTAGCATTAAGCCACGATCGGACAGATAGCGCGGCGTTAATGTGGCATCATAATTTTCAGCTATATTCCAATAATAGGGTACCGAAATATCAGTGCCTGTTTCATCAGATGCGCCAAATGTTGGAGCCAAGAAGCCAGATAACCGCCTATCATCCAAAGGAAAACTTAAATAAGGCGTATATAAGAGCGGAACATCAAAAATTTCTATCCATACATTTCGGGCAGTACCTTTCCCTGTTTTGCTGTTTAACTCCAGCTTATCTGCTTGCATCTCCCAGCTCGTTTTACCCGGAGCGCAGGTTGTATAAGTGATGTTTTGAGCGCGTTTAATATCTTTGTCTACGAGCTGCATAGATTGGCTGGTGCCACGTGCGTGTGCATTTTCGATGATAAATTGTGTTTGTTCAAATTGCCCAGTATCTTGTCTCATCTGGAGTTCTGCACTTCCACTATAGAGTGCTAGGCCTTTTTCTTTGTAAAAATTATCTCCTGGTACGCTAACAGAGCCTTCTTTTTGATTATAGCTAAGATGGTCTGCTGATATAGATTGGTCGGCACGTTTAATTAAGACATCGCCCGAAAATGTTGCATCAGCTTGATCAGCTAATTCAGCATAGTCAGCTTGTATCTCGAGTTCTGCGTCTTTGCGATTTTCAACAATCTCTAATCGTTTTGCACGCAAGTCTTTCGTTGTAACGGTGCAGGTATCCCAAGGGTTTACTGCAAGCTGTTTAGCCATTTGGCGAAATAAATCATCATGCCGGATACGCGCACTAACATGGTCATAAGACTGAGCTTCATCGAAGCGGGCATAATTTTGTGGGGAGGTGCTAGTTTGCGAACAACCCCACGTATTATTTTTTCCAGGCTCGCACTTCCAGTTACTTTTATTACTTAATGCAGAGGCGTTGCCCGGTGCATTTTTTAAATCTTGCTTTGCTTGGCGAGATAAGCGTACACGTGGTGCTTGTGCTTGAATATTTTCTGCTGGTTTGTTCTCTACGATGACTCTTTCACTACTGTCATCAATAACAGGTGTAGGTATAGGTGCTATAGCGATAGGTTGTTGTGATGCCGAACAATCCCAAGTTTCACCATCGCTTTCTAGTTTGCAATCCCATTTTGTGTTGTCATATGAAAACGAGGAAAGCGGCCATGCAAGCAGCAAAAAAACGCATAAAATTTTAGGATGGAAGAGTTTGATAGTAACGCCTTTTATTCTATCTATTTTGTCGACCGTATAAAATCGCATAAAATGGCTTTTTCTTCAATGAAACTTTACTGTTTTTTACGTATTTAGGCTAAATTTACAGGGTATTGAGGATTTATGACGGTAATTAAGATGCAAGGTGACAAAAGAAGATGGCAATTAGAAAATTGGCTGCAAAAAACTTTTCAAGACAAAACGTTGAAATGTGAGCCCGCATCAAGCGATGCAAGCTTTAGGCGGTATTTCAGAATTGTTAAAAGTGGTAAGTGCTATGTTGTGATGGATGCACCGCCAGATAAGGAAGATTGTGAGCCATTTGTACGTGTTGCGCAGACTTTAAGAAGCCATGAAATCCAAGCACCCAAAATTTTTCATCGCTCTGAGGAGGACGGTTTTTTAGTGTTGAGTGATTTTGGTTCGATTTGTTACTTAGATGAACTTACTTCAAAAACGGTTGACAAACTCTATCGGGATGCGATTGAAGTGCTTCATAAGATGCATCAAATACAAGCTAAAGACGATTGCTTACCAAGCTATAACGATGAGTTATTAAGCTCCGAAATGGGTCTTTTTAAGAGCTGGTTTCTCGAACAATTATTAGACTTATCGCTTTCTGATGTTGAAACGAAGGGCTTAGAGAATACCCAAGCTAAGCTGTCAAAATCAGCAACAGAGCAACCACAGGTGTTTGTGCATCGTGACTATCATTCAAGAAATTTGATGGTAACTGCAGAGAATAACCCTGGTGTAATTGACTTTCAAGATGCTGTGTATGGCCCTTTGACCTATGACTTAGTTTCGTTGCTGCGCGATTGCTATCTTTCTTGGCCAGATGAGAAGGTGTACGCTTGGTTAGATGCTTTTTTGGCAGAACGTAAAGCGCGAGGGTTTGCTGATGATTTCGATTCGTCACAATTTTATATGTGGTTTGATTGGATGGGCGTTCAACGTCATATGAAAGCCGTGGGGATTTTTTCACGGCTATTAATTCGAGATGGAAAATCAAATTATCTGCAAGATATACCACGCACCTTAAATTATATTTCGCAGGCGTGTTGTCGTTATCAGGCGTTGGCTCCATTGAGTGAGCTTATTGAAAACCACAATATAAATGAACGAATGAAGCAAGTTCTACTGGAAAAAGGGCTGGCATGAAAGTGATGATTTTAGCCGCAGGGCGCGGTGAGAGAATGGGTGTATTAACAGATGAACACCCTAAGCCATTATTGCAGGTGAATGGCTGCAGTTTGATTGAGCACTTATTGCAGCAATTGATTCAATGCGGCTTTAAAGAGTTTGTAGTGAATGTGGCGTACCGTGGCGAGCAAATAAAGTACGTACTAGGAACGGGTGAACGTTGGCGCGTTGATGTCGTTTATTCGGATGAAGCAGAGACTGCACTTGAAACGGGCGGAGGTATATACAAAGCTTTGCCGCTACTCGGGGATACGCATTTTGCTGTGGTTAATGCCGATATTTGGACAGACTTCCCATTTGATACTTTGCGCGATAAAACAGAAAGAAAAGCTCATTTAGTGCTTATTGATAACCCATCGTACAATATAGGTGGTGATTTTTTGGTTAGTGTTGAGGGGTATGCATTAAATTCAAACAACGATGCGGGTGAAAAAGGTGAGTCGTCAAAAACCTTTAGCGGGATTGGAGTTTATCACCCAAGTTTTTTTGTAGACGAAAAGCCAGGCGCTTTCCCGCTTGCGCCAATAATTCGACGGAGCATTGCAGCCGAGCAAGTGACCGCAGAATTTTACCAAGGGCTCTGGGTGGATATCGGTACGCCAGAGCGATTAGCAGCCGTACAAACGTCTAATCAATAACGCCCGAAGCTTGTTGGTCGGCATGATATGAGGAGCGAACCATCGGGCCACTAGCGACGTGTGAAAAACCTATGTCTTTACCTATTTTTGCAAGAGCATCAAATTCAGCCGGTGTTACATATCGTTCTACGGCTAGATGATCTTTGCTTGGCTGTAGGTATTGTCCAAGCGTCAGCATATTGCAGCCGTGGTCTCGCAGGTCCTGCATAACCACTTCTACTTCTTCAAGTGTTTCGCCTAGACCTAACATCAGGCCAGATTTGGTGGGGACCCCAGGGTGGGCTTCTTTGTAGCTCTGTAGTAAAGATAGAGACCACTGATAATCAGAACCTGGGCGCGCCTTTTTATAGAGGCGGGGCACGGTTTCTAAATTGTGGTTAAAAACATCAGGTGGCGTCTGCTGCATAATGCTGACTGCGATATCCATGCGCCCACGAAAGTCGGGCACGAGTACTTCTATTTGAATGCCTAGATTGTGTTCGCGAACAGCTTTGATGCAGGCTGCAAAATGGGCTGCGCCACCGTCGCGTAGATCATCCCTGTCAACAGAGGTGATAACAACGTAGTGCAATTGCATCGCTTTAATCGTTTCAGCAAGCTTATTGGGCTCGTTAGTGTCGAGTGGTTTTGGCCGCCCGTGCGAGACGTCACAGAAAGGGCAGCGTCGTGTACAGATGTCACCCATGATCATAAAAGTGGCTGTGCCATTATTGAAGCATTCGCCTAGGTTTGGGCAAGATGCTTCCTCACAGACAGAATATAAGCCGTGTTCGCGTAGCGCTTTTTTAATGCGCGTTACTCGAGAGCCACTGGGCACTTTCGCACGGATCCAATCTGGCTTACGCAATAAAGAGTCTTTGTGCTCAACTTTAATGGGGATGCGAGAAAGCTTTGCCTCATTTCTCTGGTGTGTATCGGGTGTTGAACGCGAGGGTGCTTTATATGTGTTATCGGACATTATTATGGGTCATTATTTAAACGGTGAAAGTATTGTCTGTCGCTTGAATATTTTTATAGCCGAGCTGCTGGGCAAACTCATCTAATAAGCCGCAGGCAAGCTCCATTGGGCGACAGTTTACGCCATGATGGCTTAATTGAGTTATTTTTAGGTCTTTAAAACCACAAGGATTAATCTGTGAAAAAGGTGTGAGATCCATATCCACATTGAAACTGAGGCCGTGGTAGCTAAGTCCTTTTTTCACACGTAGTCCTAATGAAGCAATTTTTTCATCCTTCACGTAAACCCCGGGCGCATCTTTTTTAGCGATAGCGCTTATTCCGTACTGCTTTAGTATATTAACGGCCGTGTTTTCGAGTACGTCGACGAGGGTGCGAACGCCTATGTCGAGCCGGTGTAAATCGAGCAACACGTACATCATCAGTTGCCCTGGCCCATGATAGGTCACCTGCCCACCACGGTCACTTTGGATAATAGGTATGTTGCCTGCATTTAGGACATGCTCAGGCTTCCCGCTAACACCTTGGGTAAAAACGGGTGGGTGCTGTAAAAACCAAACTTGATCGGGTGTATTGGGTGTTCGGTTTACGCAAAATTTTTTCATTGCTTGCCAGACGTCTAAGTAGGGCGCTAACTCGGCGTGCTGGATATAGAGCGCGCCTGTATCTGTCGGAAATATCTCGCTCACAAAGACATTAAGACGTGCTCACAGTCGGTGAGATCTTGATAAATAGCATCCATATGGGATTTACTTTCAGCCGTCATAGTGATGCTCACAGAAATATACTTCCCCGATTTACTCAACTTGGTTTTAATGGACTTCTTTCTTTCAAGCTCCGGCGTATGTCGAAGAACAATCTCGTAAGCGATGAATTCAAAGTCATTGCAAGCCAAGCCCATTGTCTTAATGGTGAACGCGCACGGAAATTCCATGAGGGTTTCTTCTGGATCGGGCGGCGTTTTTTCAGCCATCTCAGTTGCCTCTCAATTGCTGTTTAAATTCAGCATAGTATTGGGATGCTTTCTGCCAAATTGCCCCGGGGTTACCGTCGCCTACGGGCCGGTTATTGAGCTTGGTGACAGGCATGATTTCACGCGTAGAGCTCGTCAGCCAAATTTCATCAGCACGAGTGAGCTCTTCTTCTGAAATTTCTTTCTCGATACAATTAATACCCTTACTTTGGGAAATTTCAAGCACCAAGTCGCGAGTAATGCCGGGGAGTAAGTGATGGCTTTTAGGCGGGGTTATGAGTTGATTATTCTTTACGATAAACACGTTGCTGGCAGAACCTTCTGTGGTAAAACCTTGGCGGATTAAGATGGCCTCAGTGCAAGACTGATCAGCGGCTTGCTGCTTCAACAAGATATTACCCAACAGTGATACGGACTTGATATGGCACCAATCCCAACGGATATCGTCGAGTGTAATAGCGCTAACACCTTGCGCTGTTTTGTCTACAGAGCCTACGGGTATAGCTTGGCACATAGCGAAAACAGTTGGCGTGTATTGTTCGGGCAGTTGGTGATCTCGGTTGGCACCTGCACCACGTGTTATTTGGATATAAACAGCTTGGTCATCCAGTGTTTGCGGAGCGAGTAATTTTTTCAGTATCTCAGCCCACTGAGCATCCGACATGACGGCATTCATGCGGATGGCCGTTAAGTTATTATTTAGCCGGTCAAGGTGTTGTTGAAGGCGAAATAGCTTCCCACCGTATGCCGGGATAACTTCATAAACACCATCGGCGAATAGGAAACCTCTATCTAAAACAGATATTTTAGCCTCGCTGAGAGGCTCGAATTGGCCGCTGAGATAAACTTGGGAGTTAGTGTTTGTCACGCAGGTTACCTATTGGAGCATCAATAAAACTTCGTCTTTCAGCACGTCAAATGTCGAACCTTTTTCTATCCCTTGTAAAGCAACTAAGGGACGCTGCTCTATTTCTTTGCCCTTTAGCATAACGTGAACAATACCAATTTTTTGCCCTTTGGATATGGGCGCAGAAAGCTGGGGGTTAACGTCTAAATTGGCCTCTAAATGCTTATATGCGTCGCGAGGTACGGTGAGGTATAAGTCGGCAGCTAAGCCAGCCTCAATTGTTTTCTGTGCTCCCCTCCAAATGCGTGGTTTTGCAAGCGGTTGATTGGCTTTGTACAAGAGGTGAGTTTTAAAGAAACGGTAGCCGTAATTCAAAAGGGCTTGGTTATCATCGTTTCGAGTGCGCTCGCTTTTTGTTCCCATGACGACTGAAATGAGCCGCATATCTTTTCGTACAGCAGAGGAAACAAGACAATAACCGGCATCTTCGGTATGCCCAGTTTTCAAGCCGTCTACGCTGCTATCCCTCCACAGTAATTTATTTCTATTTTGTTGAGTGATACCGTTGTAGGTATATTCTTTAATAGCATTAATTTTGTATAGCTCAGGGAATTGAGCAATGAGCGCACGGGTTAATAAAGCAAGGTCGTGTGCAGTCGTGTAATGATTCTCATCGGGCAGCCCAGAGCTATTGGTAAAGTGTGTGTTTGACATCCCTAATAGCTGGGCCTGTTGATTCATAAGCTGAGCAAAGGTATCCTCGTCACCTGCGATATGCTCTGCCAAGGCAACGGTTGCGTCATTGCCAGACTGTACGAGCATGCCGTGTAAAAGCTCATCGATGGAGACGAATTTACCGACCTCGATAAACATTCTTGAACCTTCTGTACGCCAGGCTTTTTCACTGACTCTGGTTTTCTCATCTAAGCTTAAATTGCCTTTTTCTACTTCTTGAAAGGCAATATAAGCGGTCATAATTTTCGTTAAGCTGGCCGGCGCAAGCTTCTGCTGAGAATTTTTTTCAGCGATGGTTTTACCACTATGAAAGTCGATGACTTCATAACTTTTTGCTTTTAGCTTTGGCGCTGTTGGTGTCGTTAGTGCAAACGCCTGAGAGGCGCTAAAAAAATAGATAACGAGGGCAATGAAAAGTGCTGAGTGATAGCTTCTATACATGGGAATTGTTGGTGCTCATAAATAAACGCGCATTATAAAACAGGATAGCCCACCGAGGCTAGTTGCGCGGAATTAACGCAGAAACTGCGCAAAGGTAATAGGTTTAGTAGCGGACATAGTGTGAATTAAAGATATCGAGTTGTTGAAGCCTGAATTTCATAGAATCGGCCGTCTGTAGCGAAGCGAATGGACCTAGTTGAACACGGTAAAGCGGTGTTCCATTTCGTTGTTCGGGTGCTAAACGAATGTTATAAATTCCATGCGCTGAGATGCGAGATTTAAATTTCTCTGCATTTTTAAGTTCGCTAAAGGACCCAACCTGTATGTATAAGGTTGTTTTATTCTGTTGAGGATGAGGCGAATTTTTAACAGGACTGTCCGCTTGATAAAAGTTTGGTTTGGTGGGGGCTGCGTACGTTACGGTTGTGCCGGTTGCTTGATAGTTATTTGGGTCAAGCGCACGAATCTCAACGGGTGCAGTGCCTGTCTTTAATACCCCCAGCTTTATCGCTGCTGCGTACGATAAATCAACGATTCGCCCACCGTGAAAGGGCCCCCGGTCATTCACTCGAACGATAATCTTCTTTCCGTTGTTTAAATTATGAACCTGAAGGTAGGTCGGAATAGGTAGGGTCTTATGCGCAGCCGTCATTGCGTACATATTGTATGTCTCGCCATTGGACGTTTTGTTGCCATGAAATTTTGTTCCATACCAGGAAGCAGAGCCGCGTTGCACAAAGTTTTTATTGGATGTCATCACGTGATAAGTTTTACCAAATACTTCATAAGAGGCAGGGTTTCCTCCGCGACTTCTTGGTTCCACTTTTGGAACGGCATCTGGAATATTGTGTAAATTTTCGGAATATGAGCTAGGCGCGGCGTCTTGAACAAAGGGTGTTTTACTGCTGCAACCGACCATGAGTGCTTGAGAAAGCATTAAGCAATAGGCGATAACTAAACCACGTCGTTGTGACATATATTTTTTAAGGCTGCAGCATTTTTTTCTTAATTTCGACGCTCAATTGATAAGCGGCCATGGCGTACAGTTGGCTATGGTTGTAGCGTGTAATAACGTAAAAATTATGGAAGGCCAGCCAGTATTCTAGGCTCTCAGCTTGTGTTAATTCAAGGAGTTTTACGCTTGTGTTGGGAGGTAAATCAGTCGGAGTATTGACTTGGTTGCTCGCTAAATTTTGCAAGGTATGGCGTGGTTTTAGAGACCCTGTTATGACGTTTCTATAGTCCTCGCCCTTAACCTTAGTTTGTTGAGTAATTGGTTTTCCCGTTTTCCAGCCGTGCTTAGAAAAATAATGCGCAACGCTGTAAATAATGTCGGCTGGGCTATCCCATAAATCACGTTTGTTATCGTTGTCGCCATCAACGGCGTATGCGCGATAGCTGCTGGCTATAAATTGCGATTGCCCCATCGCCCCTGCATAGGAGCCTTGTAGCTCTAGAGGGTTAAAGCCTTCTTCACGGCATAGCAGCAGAAAGTGCTCTAATTCACTTTGAAAAAAGGTGGTTCGCCTTGGAAAATGGAATCCTAACGTCACCAAAGCATCAAGCACACGGTGATAGCCAACGTTGCCGCCATAACGTGTTTCGACGCCTATGATAGCGACGATGATTTCTGCAGGCACACCGTATTTTTTTGAAGCTTGCTCAAGCAGTTGTTTGTTTTTTTTCCAGAATTTAACGCCGCCGTCTATGCGCGCTTTTTTTAGAAAAATTTTTCGGTACTGATGCCACTCAAGGCGGTGCTCAGCTGGGCTAGTCATAGCCTCAAGAATGCGCGGTTGTAGCTCAGATTTTTCAAGTATTGCGGTGAGTTCATCGCGGTCAAATTTATGTTGTTCAACCATTTTGTTGATGAAAGCATGGTGTAGGCCAACATTTTTGGTTAACGCGGGCTCTACCGGTATTGGCTTATGGGTTGTACCGCGCGCGGTTAGGGCGAAAAGCATGAGAGCAAGCGTTAAACAGCTGCCGGTTTTATAAGATCCATTGGGTGTAGACATAGTTTTCCTTAAGAAGAGAGTAGTTTTCTGTGAGTATGGATCGACATTAAAATGCCAAAACCTATTAGCAAGCTAACCATTGATGTACCGCCATAACTAATTAAAGGTAAGGGTACACCAACGACGGGCAAAATACCGCTCACCATGCCAACATTAACAAACAAATAGACAAAAAAAGTTATCGCGATGCTGCCCGCGAGGAGACGGCAAAAATTATCTTGGGCCTGTATGGAAATCTGCATAGCGCGGGCAAAAAGTAAAAAATAAAGTAATAACAAACCAATACACCCAACCAGCCCGAACTCTTCTGCAAAAACGGCGAAGATAAAGTCCGTTGAGCTTTCAGGTAAAAACTCTAAACGAGCTTGAGAACTGTTCATCCACCCTTTGCCTAATACGCCACCCGAGCCTATGGCAATTTTCGATTGAATAATATGATAACCCGCGCCGAGTGGGTCGCTTTCGGGGTCAAGAAACGTTAGAACACGTTGTTGCTGGTACGTTTTCATAGAGCCCCACAGTATGGGCGCTAAGCCTGCGCCTGCGGCAACGACAAGACTGATAAGTTTCCATGAAATACCGGCCAAGAAAAGCACGGCGATGCCAGATGTTGCAATTAATATAGCTGTGCCAAGGTCAGGTTGTTTAGCGATTAATAACGTAGGAATCGCGATAAAAAGTGTGGCGTAAAAAATATGCTTCAGCTTGGGCGGTAAGTTTCGATTAGAGAAATACCAAGCAATCATCATAGGTGTTGCTAATTTCATAAGTTCTGAGGGTTGGAAACGAAAGAGTTCAAAATTCAACCAACGTTGAGCGCCTTTACCCATATCACCAAACAATAAGACGCCGATTAGGAGTATTACGCCGCCCAGGAATAGAAAGGGGGAGAGCCTTTTCAATGTATTGGGTGATATTTGCGCAATAACGAGCATGGTGATAAATGCGATACCCAAGCGCGTAAGTTGGCGGTAGATTAGATTGATATTTTCGTGTCCAGCGCTCATTAGAATAAACAAGCCGACCGACGCTAAAGTTAATAATAAGACGAGTAAAAGGCTGTCTATATGTAAAGCCCTGAGTGAGAACCCCTGCTCCTGCTGTGCAGGTTTTGAAGAAAGTGGTTGTGGTGACTGCCAGTTCATTCGTTAACCTTTATATATTGATCAAAAATAGCCCGCGCAATGGGTGCAGCAACAGAGCCACCGTGCCCGCCGTTTTCGACAATAACGGCAACGGCTAGTTGGGGGTTTTCGACAGGGGCGAAAGCAATAAATAAGGCGTGATCTTTTAAGTGTTCAACGATTTTATTTTCGTCGTACTCCTCGTTCTGTTTTACACCGAATACTTGGGCCGTGCCAGTTTTACCCGCCATATCAAATTGCGCTCCAATTTTAATACGCCGTGCCGTGCCTCTTGGGCCGTGTATGACATCACGCATGGCGCTAATAATTTCTTGCCAGTGCTTTGGCTTTTTTAAGCTCACTTGAGGCTCGGTTGGTTGTTTAGCCGTAGCAGCCTTGTCATTAATCTTTTCTACAATAAATGGGCGTTTTATTCCTCCGCGATTTGCAATAATGGCGGTCGCGTTTGCAAGTTGTAAAGGCGTGGTTAAGTTAAACCCCTGCCCAATTCCAGCGATTAAAGTTTCACCGGGGAACCACACTTGGTTACGAGCACGCTTTTTCCATTCCTTAGAGGGGAGTAAGCCGCTTTTTTCGCCGAGAAGGTTAATCCCTGTTTTTGAACCAAACCCGAAGCGTGCTAAAAAGTTATGCATGCGGTCAATTTTAAGTCGGTGTGCAAGTTTGTAAAAGAAGACGTCGCAAGACTGCACGATTGCGTCGTGAACGTTGACGTTACCGTGGCCGCCTTTTTTCCAATCCCTATACTTATGCTCCTGTTTAGGTAGTTGGTAATAGCCAGGGCAATTTATACGGCCGTGGCTTGAAATAACATTTTCTTCCAGCCCCGCCAACGCCAGGAAAGGCTTGAGTGTTGAGCCTGGCGGATATTGGCCCCTTAGGGCACGATTAAATAAAGGTTTTTTTGCGGAGTGTTGCAGTGAATTGTAAGATGCGTGGTCTATACCTTGTACAAAAAGGTTGCTGTCAAACCCCGGTTTACTAACTAAAGCGCGTACAGCGCCTGTGCGTGTATCAATTGCTGCTATGGCCCCCGTTAAATCACCCAGTGCTTGATACGCAACGCGTTGTAGATTGATATCAATTGTTGTGGTCAGTGCATTGCCAGATATTGGGGGCGCTAGGCTGAGTGTTTTGAGCGTTCTACCCCTCGCGGTATTTTCTGTTTGTTGGTAGCCAACAAAGCCGTGTAGCTCGGTCTCAAATGATTTTTCGACACCTGTCTTGCCAATAAACCTAGAGTTACGGTAGTTAACGGTGTCAATTTTTTTTAATTCCTTTTCATTGATGGCAGCGACATAACCAACGACGTGGGAAACGAGCTCTGAGTGGGGGTAGTGTCTAACGGGTCGGGCTTGAATTTCGACGCCTCGGAAGCGATGACGATTAACAGCAAATAAGGCAACCTCGCGTTCGTTGAGGCGTTGTCTTATTGGGATGCTATTAAAACGCCTTTCTTGTTTAATGCGTTTATTAAACCGTTTAATTTCATGCGCTGAAATGGGGATAATTTTTGATAGCGCCTTAACAGTAGCTTGCAGATCAGGAACTTGTTCAGGAATAACTTCTAGGCTGTAGCTAGGATTGTTTTCCGCCAAAACTTGACCATTCGAGTCAAATATCAGCCCGCGTACAGGTGTAATAACAGAGAGCCTTACGTAATTTCCTTGGGACAAGGCGGCGTATTTTTCGTGAGTTGTCGTTTGCAAGTAAGCCATCCTGGCGAGTAATGCAATCAGCAGAATCACTATAAAAATTATAGAAACCAGAGCCCGCGCACGAAACAGGCGTGATTCTTGATAGCTATTTTTGAGGTCGAATTGCGTATCCATAACGCTTATTTAATGCGGTATTGACGTCTAAAATATCTCAGCGTGGAGAAGAAAGTTGGCCAGCATAGAGCGCTTACAAGCGTCGATAGCCAAAAAAGGTAGGATAATTCTACTTGGCTGAAAGATGTTCGTATCCAAAAGTTAATGAGCTGTAAGGTGAGTAATAATAAGAAGATAAATCCAGCTTGTTGCCAAGTTGAATAGTTTCTTATTTGAGGGTAAAGCTTGTTGCCAAATAGAGCTATTAAGCTAAACAGCAGCGCGTTGTGGCCCAGCAAGCTGCCCGTTAGCACGTCTACTAATAAACCCGTTAACCAGCCCGTCCCTGCATTTACTTTATTGGGTAGGGCAATGCACCAATAGAGAAACGTGAGTTGCGTCCAGTTAGGCATGATTTTAACGATAGCGTCGGGCCAAGAGAAAATATCCAGCCCCATCGATAAGGCTAACGTAAAAGTTATGAGCAGCCCGCTAGAAAAGCTACTCCGCATTGCTTGGCTCGAGCTCGCTTTTTTTAGGTATTAGTTGGATAGGCTGTTGGTTGCTCCAAACAAGTAATAACTCACGGCTGCTTTCAATCTTAGCTACGGTGTCGGCGTGTGCCTCAATGAATGCTTGGCCGGGCTCAGAATTGACGCTAGAAACAGTGGCAACGGGATAACCTTTGGGGTACAGGCCGCCAAGCCCTGATGTAACGAGTGTATCGCCTACTTGAATATCCGCGTTATGGGGTAAATACGGTAAGGAAAGCTGGTTGTAGATACCATTACCGGTAGCAATGGTACGCAACCCCGTTCGGATGATTTCGACAGGGGTTGCATGGTTTGGGTCAGTGATAAGCATAACCGAGGCGCTTAAGGCGTTAACTTGTGTAATTTGACCAATTACGCCGTCTGCATTTAACGCGGCTTGCCCAACGTATAGATTGAATAGGCTGCCTTTATCGACGACAACTGTATGAGAAAAGGGATCTAGGCTAACGCGAAGCAGGGACGCCACTATAAACTGTTCGCCGAGCTTAAAAGAAGAATCAAGCAAGCTGTGAAGCCGAGTGTTTTCTTTCTCGATGGCGTCGAGTTTTTGTAACTTTCCTTTTAAAATTAAGCGTTCGGCTTTAAGTGTTTTGTTTTCGCTGAGTAACGTAGCTCGGTCTGAAAACCCATTACTTATCGAGTCATATAATTGGCTGGGCGCATCTATAGCCAGTAGGATTGGGTGAGTTATATACGAGAGTGCATGCCTAAGCCACTGTAATTGACTCGTTTTCTGGGAAGCATAAATTAAGGACAACGCTGCGACAATCGCGAGCAAAAACTGGAGGTTTGCCGAACGTTTTTTTGAAAAAGTCGATTTTATGATGAATGACCTAAGTGGATTATTCTAGTGCAAAAATATGCGGCCCTTGCTCATTAATCATTTCTAACACTTTGCCTCCACCTCGTGCGACACAGGTAAGTGGTTCGTCGGTTGTAGTGACCGGTACACCCGTTTCCTTCCGTATTAATTTGTCGAGATTCTTCAGCATAGCGCCACCTCCAGTCAATACGATGCCGTTTTCTGCTACGTCGGCGCTTAATTCGGGCGGCGTTTGCTCTAGTGCTATCTTAATAGCGCCAACAATTGCGGTTAAGGGGTCTTGTAACGATTCTAAGACTTCGTTGCTATTTAAAGTGAAGCTCTTAGGGATTCCTTCAGCTAAACCGCGCCCAGTTACTGATGTTTCTTGTACAGATTTCCCTGGGTAAGCCGTACCAATTTCTTTCTTAATTCTTTCGGCTGTTGCTTCACCAATAACGGCACCGTAGTTTCTGCGCACATACTGAATGATAGCGTCATCAAAACGATCGCCGCCGACGCGGATTGACTCAGAGTAGACGATACCATTCAATGAAAGAACGGCGATTTCTGATGTGCCGCCACCGATATCGAGCACCATAGAGCCGCGAGCTTCATCAATGGGTAAGCCTGCACCAATAGCGGCGGACATAGGCTCTTCGATTAGGAAGACCTCTCGTGCACCGGCACCAAGGGCAGATTCACGAATGGCTCTACGTTCGACTTGTGTGGAGCCACAAGGCACACAAATAAGAACACGTGGGCTGGGGCGTAGAAATTTATCTTCATGGATGCGGTGAATGAAATACTGCAGCATTTTTTCGGTAATTATAAAGTCGGCAATCACACCATCTTTTAGCGGCCTAATGGTTGTTATGTTGCTGGGGGTGCGGCCTAGCATGGCTTTGGCTTCACTGCCAATGGCGGCTAGGCTTTTGGTCCCGCGTATTTTGTCTTCGCGAATCGCGACAACAGACGGCTCGTTTAAAACAATACCCTGACCTAAGGCGTAGATAAGCGTGTTTGCCGTGCCTAAGTCGATAGATAAATCGTTTGAGTACAGACCGCGAAGTTTTTTGAACATGAAATTATTTAATATGAGTGATTTTTGTACTTTAACAACCCTTAACCCCTTTGGGCAAGTCGCTAATTGTGTTAATTTGCATGGTTTTAAAGTAAGAATAAATTGAAGGGCTCATTCTATGTCAATTCAAGAAGAAGATGTAAGGAAAATAGCGCATTTAGCGCGTATTGAAATACAAAATAAAGATACGCCCGCTTATGCTTCGGATTTGACAAATATCATGGGCCTGGTCGCGCAAATGGCTGCGGTCGACACGTCAAATATTGAGCCGATGGCGCACCCGATGGAGCAAACGCAACGACTGCGTGTTGACGAGGTGACAGAGCAAGACAATAGAGAGAAGTTTCAATCGATAGCGCCGGATGTTGAACAGGGTGTTTATCTCGTTCCACGTGTTATTGAATAACGGGTTAATTTATAAATGTATAACAAATCACTTAAAGAACTTTCACAATGTTTGCACCAAAAAGATCTCACAAGCGTTGCGATGACGCAGTATTTTTTAGCGCGTATCAAACGTTTTGACTCCGAGCTTAACTCAGTCATAACGCTGGACGAGGAAGGGGCTTTAAAGGCAGCGCAAGCCGCGGATAAGAAACTTCAGCAAGGCAATGCAGGTGTGTTGACGGGCATTCCGTTATTACATAAAGATATTTTTTGTACAGAGGGTCTAAAAACTAGCTGTGGTTCAAAGATGCTCGATAACTTTATTGCGCCTTATTCGGCTACAGTTGTAAATCGGCTTAACCAGCAAGGCACCGTCATGTTGGGCAAGACGAATATGGATGAGTTCGCGATGGGTTCATCCAATGAAACCAGTTATTATGGGGCGGTCAAAAACCCGTGGGAAAGAACAGCAGTTCCCGGTGGTTCTTCAGGTGGTTCTGCGGCGGCCATTGCCGCGCGTCTTGCACCGATGGCGAGCGCCACAGATACCGGCGGTTCGATACGCCAGCCGGCTGCTTTTTGTGGAATAACGGGTGTTAAACCCACGTATGGAAGAGTGTCTCGTTTCGGCATGATTGCATTCGCATCGAGCCTAGACCAAGGTGGTGTGATGACAAAAAGTGCTGAAGATGCCGCGCTTATGTTGCAGGCGATGATAGGGTTTGACGAAAAAGACTCAACCAGTGTCGATAAGCCTATCGAAGATTATAGCGGTTCACTAGGCGACTCGATAAAAGGGCTGACAGTTGGCTTGCCAAAGGAATTTTTTACGGATGACTTAGATTCAGGTATTCGCGAAAAAGTAGAGCAAGCAGTTGATGTGATTAAAAGCGCGGGCGCAAATATTAAAGAAATTAGTTTGCCTAATATCAATTTATCGGTTCCTGCTTATTATGTCGTTGCGCCTGCGGAATGTTCAGCTAATTTATCGCGCTTCGATGGTGTTCGTTTTGGCTATCGTTGTGAAGATCCAAAAGACCTTGAGGATCTTTATAAGCGTTCTCGTGGAGAAAGTTTCGGGCCCGAAGTTAAACGACGTATTTTAATAGGTGCTTACGTGTTATCTGCTGGATATTATGATGCGTATTATAAGAAGGCACAGCAAGTGAGGCGCTTAATTCAAGAGGATTTTGCGCAAGCTTTTAAAGGCGTTGACGTTATCGCCAGTCCAACTGCGCCTTCAGTAGCGTTTGCAGCGGGTGAGAAAAAAGATGACCCAGTCGCGATGTATCTGTCGGACATATTCACTATTGGGGTTAATCTAGCAGGCTTACCTGGCATGTCAGTGCCTTGTGGCTTTGTTGAAGAAAAACCCGTTGGCTTGCAATTGATAGGTAATTACTTTGAAGAGTCACGCTTGTTAAACGTAGCGCATCAGTACCAGCAGTTGACAGATTGGCATACGGCCGTGCCTATAGGCTTTGGGCAGGAGTAAAGAGATGGAATGGGAAACGGTTATAGGTCTAGAGATTCACGCGCAACTAGCGACTAATTCAAAAATATTTTCCGGTGCATCAACGGCTTATGGTGCGGAGCCTAATACACAAGCTTGTGCGGTTGACCTTGGGTTGCCCGGCACCTTGCCGGTACTCAATCATCAGGCGGTTTGTTTTGCCGTTAAGTTTGGCTTAGCGATAGGCGCGCATATTGCGCCACTGTCTGTTTTCGCTCGCAAAAATTATTTTTATCCTGATCTACCAAAGGGCTACCAAATTAGCCAGTTTGAACTGCCTATCGTTGGGTTGGGGAAATTAGATATTACGGTTGATGGAGAAACTAGAAGCATTGGCGTTACGCGTGCGCATTTGGAAGAAGACGCAGGTAAGTCGATGCATGAGGATTTTCAGGGGATGACGGGCGTTGATTTAAACCGCGCTGGTACGCCCCTTTTGGAAATCGTCTCTGAACCCGATATGCGTTCATCCGCAGAGGCAGTTGCATACGTCAAAACCATACATAGTTTGGTGCAATACCTAGGCATATGCGACGGAAATATGCAGGAAGGCTCATTTCGTTGTGACGTCAACGTATCGGTAAGGCCGAGGGGTCGGGCTGAATTTGGTACCCGCGCTGAAATCAAAAACCTTAATTCATTCAGGTTTATTGAAAAGACAATTCACCACGAGGTAGAACGGCAGATTGATATTATTGAGTCGGGTGGAAAAGTCGCGCAAGAAACGCGGTTATACGACGCTAACAAGGATGAGACGCGTTCAATGCGCTCAAAGGAAGAAGCGAACGATTACCGCTATTTTCCAGATCCAGATTTGTTGCCCGTAGAGATTACAGCTGAATTGCTGGATACCATGCGTGCTGAACTACCCGAATTACCAAAAGCTAAGCGTCAGCGCTTTGTTTCACAATACGAACTCAGTGAATACGATGCAGAGATGTTAACTGCGCAATGTTCGTTGGCCGATTTTTATGAAAAAGTGGTTCTCAGTGCAGGTGGGCAAGCAAAGCTTTGTGCAAACTGGGTTATGGGTGAGCTAAGCGCCAAGCTAAACCAAACAGGACTTGATATTACGTCAAGTCAGGTGAGTGCAGAACGCTTAGGTGGTTTGGTTAAAAGAATTGCAGACCAAACAATCTCCGGTAAGATTGCAAAAGAAGTATTTGAAGAAATGTGGCAGGGTGCCGAAAGTGCCGAGGAAGTTATCGAGCGTAAAGGGCTAAAGCAAATTTCAGATACAGGAGCGCTCGAGAAAATTGTCGACCAGTTGATGGCTGATAATCAAGCTCAAGTTGATCAATATCGAGCGGGTAAAACCAAAATGTTAGGGTTCTTTGTGGGTGGCGTCATGAAGCAGACGCAAGGTAAAGCGAATCCACAGCAAGTCAATAAGTTGCTGCAAGACAAATTAAAAGGCTAAAACGTAATAATCTAAGCTATTGCGGGTTTAATGCATATTTTTATAAAGGGCGTATTTTTATAAAGGACGCCTGAGGCACTTATTATGCGAATCTAGGTTATTTAAGTTCTTTTTTAATAGTATGAGACCTCAGCATAACCAACAACTTTATCCATATTCATTAGGCTTCCCCTATTTTTTCGTCAATTACACTGTCCTTTAGGTCATTTAATACATTAAATCAATTTTATTCCTGTTTTTCAGTGGTTTTCCCCGATTTTTGACACATTTACCCCGCATAACTTGGCTCTGGTATGCCGTAGAGCGTTAAAAACTTGGCTCCT
>LWTN01000227.1 GCA_002101225.1 Cycloclasticus sp. symbiont of Poecilosclerida sp. M
GTAAACCTTTATCAGAAGAGGAGCAAACCCGTAACAAAGTGATTGCGCTCACCCGAGCAGGTGGTGAGCGTCCTTTTGCCACGTACAAGAGACATTATGGGCTTGGCAGAACACGATTTATGGGGCTTGCCAAAAATGCAACCGTTTATGGTTTAGCTGCCATGGCTGCGAACATTCGCAAAGGAGCCAAGTTTTTAACGCTCTACGGCATACCAGAGCCAAGTTATGCGGGGTAAATGTGTCAAAAATCGGGGAAAACCACTGAAAAACAGAAATAAAATTGATTTAATGTATTAAATGACCTAAAGGACAGTGTAATTGACGAAAAAATAGGGGAAGCCTAATGAATATGGATAAAGTTGTTGGTTGTGCTGAGGTCTCCTTGTGTAAAGGGTTTTAAAGTTAGTTATGCGAATTTATGGTATTTTTCCCAAAATTAAAGCAAAACAACGGGTTATAATTCGGCACGAATTATGCAAAAATTATGAGGCTAAGCTAGCTTAAAATTGTAAATATAGAAAATATAGGAGTTTTCATGTCAGTTAAAGATATTTTAGATTTAATAAAAGAAAAAGAGGTTACGTTTGTCGACTTCCGTTTCAGCGATACAAACGGTAAAGAGCAGCACGTAACAGTTCCATCACACACGGTTGACGCGGGCTTGTTTGAAGAAGGCAAAATGTTTGATGGTTCATCGATTGCTGGTTGGAAAGGCATTAACGAATCTGACATGATTCTTATGCCAGACCCAGAAACGGCGGTGCTAGACCCTTTCTTCGATGATGTAACACTCATTTTACGTTGCGACGTTATTGAGCCAAGCGATATGTCTGGCTACGAAAGAGACCCACGCTCAATTGCTAAAAGAGCCGAAGCCTACCTACAGTCAACGGGTATTGGTGATACAGCCTACTTCGGCCCAGAAAATGAATTTTTCGTTTTTGACGACGTTCGTTGGGGCGCCGATATGTCTGGTTCGTTCTTCAAGGTTGATTCTGAAGAATCTGGCTGGAATTCAGCAAAAGTGTATGAAGACGGCAACATGGGTCATCGCCCAGGCGTAAAAGGCGGTTACTTCCCAGTGCCTCCAGTCGACTCGCTTCACGATATGCGTGCAGCGATGTGCTTAACGCTAGAAGAAATGGGCCAAAAAACAGAAGTGCATCACCACGAAGTGGCAACAGCGGGTCAATGTGAAATTGGCACGGTGTTTAATACATTAGTGAAAAAAGCTGACGAGGTATTAGAGCTTAAGTACGTTGTGCATAACGTGGCTCATGCCTACGGCAAAACAGCGACCTTTATGCCTAAGCCTTTAGTGGGTGATAACGGTAATGGTATGCACGTTCACCAATCTATCTTTAAAGACGGCAAAGCATTATTTGCGGGTGATTCATACGGTGGTTTATCTGAAACAGCCTTGTTCTACATTGGTGGTATCATTAAACACGCAAAAGCAATCAATGCGTTTGCTAACTCATCGACCAATAGTTATAAGCGCTTAGTGCCAGGTTTTGAAGCGCCTGTTATGTTGGCGTATTCTGCGCGTAACCGTTCAGCGTCTATTCGTATTCCTTTTGTTGCAAATCCCAAAGGGCGTCGTATTGAAGTACGTTTTGGCGATTCAACAGCTAACCCATACCTTTGCTTTGCAGCGATGTTAATGGCAGGCCTTGATGGCATCCAAAATAAAATTCACCCAGGTGATTCAATGGATAAAGATCTATACGATCTACCTGCAGAAGAGGAAGCTAAAATACCTCAAGTAGCTAAATCGTTCGATGAAGCATTAGATGCTTTGAATGAAGACCGCGCCTTCCTAACAGCAGGCGGTGTATTCACCGATGATATGATCGATGCTTTTATTGACCTTAAAATGGAAGAAGTGACTCGCCTACGTATGAGCACCCATCCAGTTGAGTTTGATATGTATTACAGCTTGTAATAAGCGCTTAGATTGTGAAAAGTCCCGCATTTGCGGGGCTTTTTTGCAATAAGGAAAGCCATTTAATCTATAGTGTCAATATATAAATGAAGAAACAAGTGACGATGAAAAGAATTTGCCTGTTATTTTTAGCTTTATCGATAATGCTTCCGGCACAAGCGGAGGTGTATAAATATATTAATGCACAGGGCAAGGTCGCATACGGCGATGAAAAAAGAGATGGGGCGGTGAAGGTAGTAATTCCACCGGTTCCAACTTATCCGTCTTCAGAACCAATTAGTTCAGAGAGCAATGATGATGAAGAACAAGAAACAGCCGATCATGTTGATTATGAAGTCCTTGAGATTACAAGCCCACTGCCAAATTCGACCATTAGAAGGGATCAGTTAGATGGTGTTAAAGTAGAATATTTGCTTCGGTCGGCCCTTCAAGCAGGGGATAGAATGGTGCTCTATATAAATGGTGAGGAAAGGGAAGGCATGGATTTAGGAGACCTTGAGCGTGGTGGGCACATCTTACAGCTCGAGGTATTAAGTGATGCGGATGTTTTGCAAATAGCGAGTACCGAAGTTAGCTTTACCGTTCAACAAGTATCAAGGCTTTTATCACCCGCGTTTAGAAACAACGCGACTGTAAACTAGAACCCTCTACCCAGCAGCACTAAAACGCACTATAATGGTGCGAACTTGTCACGTCCGACGTATAGACGTTGCCGTTTAGACTTTATTCTTGGCCACGCTAATGCTGGCCTACAAATTGCTACTAAAATAGTAAATGACGAAAGTTAAAGATCAGTACGCTTCGGTTATGGAGCAGTTATCCACGGGAATTTTGGTTTTTAACCAAAGTGACTCATTGATACTGATGAACAATAAGGCGCAAGAGTTGCTTGATATAAGTGAGAGGAAAGCTCTAGGGATGGCGGCGAGCGTCTTGATTTATGCGGGTAATTTTGATGTGAATAAAGCGTTTAAACGAGTGCGAATCGAAGGCACAAGCTCGACTGAGCACGCTTTAACGATTCAACTTATGTCAGGTGAGGAGAGGAGAATTAGCCTATCCATGGCACCTATTAACAGCGATGACGTTTTAGTAGAAGTTATGCACGTTGATCGCTATTTACAAATCAATCGTGACGAAGAGCTGTTGCAACAAAATAAGATGGCAACAGACATGCTAAGAGGCTTGGCGCACGAGATTAAAAACCCGCTGGGTGGTTTGCGTGGGGCAGCACAGTTGCTGTCCAAAGAGTTAAACGCGGAGTTAACGGACTACACGGACGTCATTATTGAAGAGGCCGATAGACTAAGAAATTTAGTCGATCGAATGTTGGGCTCGTCGAATTTGCCGCAGCGACAGCGGACGAATATTCACGTGATACTCGAACGGGTTCGACAATTGGTGCAAGTAGAGGCGGGTGAAAACATTAATATTGTTACGGACTATGACCCAAGTATCCCCGAAATTTCTGCAGATAAGGATCAGCTGATACAAGCGGCACTCAATGTTGTAAGAAATGCGACCCAGGCTATAAGGACCTCTGGAGAAGTCATATTAAGAACACGGGTACAAAGGCAATTCACAATAGGTGAAGTTACAAATAAATTAGCGGTAAAAATTGACGTAATAGATGATGGAATAGGAGTGGAGCCGAGTATGTTAAACAAGGTGTTTTATCCCATGGTAACCGGCAGGGAAGGCGGTACGGGCTTAGGGTTATCGATAGCTCAAACCAATGTGCAGCGTCACAATGGAATTATTGAGGTGAGTAGCAAGCCAGGGCGTACGGTTTTCTCAATCATCTTACCGTTGGAGAATAATCATGGATGAACAACTAAATGTTTGGGTTGTTGATGATGACCGCTCAATTAGGTGGGTATTAGAAAAAGCCTTTAAAAAGGCGGGCTGCTTAATAACAGCTTTTTCGAGTGCAGATGGTTTGCTTGAGATGTTAGATAAAGAAGTTCCAGACGTGTTGCTCACAGATATTCGTATGCCAGGCAAGAGTGGCTTGGAGTTGTTAGCCGAATTACAAGTAAGACATCCCAATTTACCGATTATTGTCATGACGGCGCATTCAGATATGGAAAGCGCCGTGGCCGCCTATGATGGCGGGGCATTTGAATACCTACCTAAGCCGTTTGATGTTGATGATGTGGTCAGCCAGGTTGAGCGGGCGTATAAGCACCAGAAAACAGTATCGTTCGCAGCACCTGCTAATGGTGAGGAACAGGTATCGTCAGGCATTGTTGGCAGCGCTCCGTCGATGCAGACGGTGTTCAGGGCGATTGGACGATTGTCACGTTCAAATTTAACCGTGATGATAAATGGTGAATCAGGCACGGGCAAAGAGTTAGTGGCCAAGGCGTTGCATAAACATAGTCCGCGCGCAGAAAAGCCTTTTATTGCCTTGAATATGGCGGCGATACCGGGTGATTTGGTTGAGTCCGAATTGTTTGGGCATGAAAAAGGCGCTTTTACAGGCGCAGTTTCTAGAAGGAAAGGGCGCTTTGAACAAGCAGACGGCGGCACTTTGTTTTTAGATGAAATTGGCGATATGCCGGCAGACATGCAGACGCGTTTGTTGCGGGTTTTATCGGATGGGGAATTTTATTCCGTGGGTGGGCGCGAACCTATTTCGGTAGACGTGCGGGTTTTAGCGGCAACACACCAAGGATTAGAAAAGCTGGTAGAAGACGGGCGCTTCAGGGAAGATTTGTTTCATCGCCTGAACGTTGTTCGAATTAAAATTCCACCCGTTCGTGAAAGGCGAGAGGATATTCCATCATTGTTGAAATATTTTTTGTCTAACGTGGCTAAAGAGTTGGACGTGGAGACGAAAGTAATTGAAGCTGAGGTGGTTGAGCATTTATGTAAGCAGCCTTGGGTTGGTAATGTGCGTGAAATAGAAAACACCTGTCGCTGGTTAACGGTTATGTGCCCAGGTAAAGAAGTTCATTTGGAAGATTTGCCAGCGGAATTAGCGACAAGCAAAGTTGATAGCGTTATAAGTACCGAAGGCGGCTGGATTGAGGGCGCGAAAAGAGATATTGCGCAGCGCCTACAAAACGGCGAAACACAGCTGGCAAGAAAAACAGTGAATAAGATTGAAAAACTGTTGATATTTGAGGCGCTAGAGGTTACCAAAGGCCGTAGGCAGGAAGCAGCTAAATTACTGGGTTACGGGCGGAACACGCTAACTCGGAAAATTAAAGAACTCGACATTTAACCTTAAGGAGTTTCTTAAGGGAGCTTTAAACTGCCGACCAGTTCACTGATGTGGCTAATGTTTTGAGACTCAAAATAATCAATCAAGTCGTCGTTTATCTGTTTGCATGACAGAGGATTATAAAAGAGGCTTGTGCCCAAACCAATGGCGCTAGCTCCCGCTATAATGAACTCAAGTGCATCATTGGCATTCGTAATGCCGCCTTGCCCAATAATGGGAATATCGTGTTTTTTACAGATTTGATAAACTTGGTGTACTTTTAGTAAAGCGATGGGTTTAATGGCGGGGCCCGAAAGGCCACCTTGAAGATTGCCGATAACGGGGGTTCTGTTTTGTGTGTCGATGGCCATGCCCATTAAGGTGTTTATTACAGCCACGCCGTCCGTGCCGGCTTCAATACAGCCGCGCGCGTTCTCGGCAATATCGGTTTGATTCGGCGAAAGCTTAGTAATTATCGGCTTGTTCGTCACTGCACGGCAGGCCGCTACAACGCGAGCAGACATATCGGGGTCGTTACCAAAGGTCATCCCACCCTCTTTAACATTGGGACAAGAAATGTTGATTTCTATGGCGTCAATGGGTGAGTCGTCAAATAGGCGAGTGACCTGTTCATATTCTTCAATGCTGGAACCGGAAACATTAGCGATAAAGCGCGTTTCATTTGAATTTAGCTCGGGCAAAATACGGTCAACAACGTATTGAGCGCCTGGGTTTTGTAAACCGATGGAATTCAGCATGCCCGAGGGTGTTTCGTAAACACGGTGGGTTGGGTTGCCGGGGCGCGCTCCCAAGGTCGTGCCCTTCAAACAAACCGCACCCACATCTTGGTGAGAGAACCCTTCCACGCGGGTAAATTCATCACCAAAACCCACGCAGCCAGAAAGCAGTACCAGGGGTGTTTGGAATGTCATGCCACAAAAGGTGGATGAAAGTTTAGCGTTAGGCATTTGTCGGTATCAATGGGATAATTTACGGAATTATAACAGTTGAGTATTTTCCAATGCGGTTAGCAAAGGAAATTTAGGATAAAAACATGTTGCACGTTGTTTTATACGAACCCGAAATCCCACCGAATACGGGCAATGTTATGCGTTTATGTGCTAACACGGGCGCAAGGCTAAGCCTCATCCACCCGCTTGGTTTTGAGTTGGATGATAAACGATTAAAGCGCGCGGGGATGGATTATCGAGAGTGGGCGGATGTTCAGCACTATCAGAAATTTGATGAGTTTTTGCAAACAGAAAAGCCAAATAGGGTTTATGCCTTCTCACGTTTTGCTAAAAGTAATTATGCCGAGATTTGTTACCAAGATGGTGACGCGCTGGTTTTTGGGCCAGAAACACGTGGCTTACCTAAAACGTTATTGAATTCGCTAGAAGAAGAGCAGCGTATATTGATCCCTATGCGGGAGGGAAATAGAAGTCTGAACCTATCGAATGCCGTCGCGGTCGCGGTATATGAGGCTTGGCGTCAGCTAGGCTTTAAGTAGAGGGGTTTTGGGCGAGTGATAACAAAGAGCGTACCGCGTCTTTAGGGACAAGGTCTTCGAATAAAATACGATAAACCTGCAGGCAGATGGGCATATCTAAATGGTGTTTTTTTATTAGACGGTATACTTCTCGCGCTGCGTGAACACCTTCTACTTCTTGGCCAATTTGTTTGATGGCCGCTGCGCGGCCTATGCCTTTGCCAAGCTTTAAACCCATACGACGATTACGTGATTTATCATCGGTACAAGTTAATACTAGATCGCCGATACCCGCGAGGTCTAAAAAGCTGCTTTCGCTACAACCGTAGAGGTTTCCTAGCTGAACCATTTCTGCTAATCCACGTGTAATAAGTGCGGCGCGGGCATTCGCACCGTATCCCACCCCATCAGAAATGCCAGCCGCGATAGCTAAAATATTTTTTATCGAGCCACCAATTTCAGCGCTCGCAATATCGGCGCTGGGGAAAGTTAAAAAATGTGGGCCACGCAGAAGATTTGCAACTGATTCGGCTTCTTTAATATCGGGAGATGCGACGGTTACGGCAGTGGGTAAGTCATCGGCGACTTCCAAAGCAAAGCTAGGGCCAGAAACAAGAGCGAGCCGAGTATTCTTACCGAGCTCTTCTTGTATAACTTCGTGAGCCAATAGCCCAGTTTTTGTTTCAAAACCTTTTGTTATCCAGCTGACTAGAGTTTTTGGTTGAAGGTGAGGTTTACACTTAACCAACGTTTCGCGAAAGGCGTGGCTGGGGACGCCGAGCATGATAAAGCTATGGGTTTTTAGGGTATCCTCTAATGAAGAGTTTAATTTTATTGCTTCGGGAAAATCAAAGCCTGGTAAAAACTCTTTGTTACAGCGATCTTTGCTTAAGGCATCAACGTGCTTAGGGTCGTGGCCCCATAGGGTGATTTGGTGGCCGTGACGCGCCATTGAAATAGCCATGGCGGTTCCCCATGAACCCGCACCAAGTACGGCTATTTTTTCAGGCTGCATAGAAGGGTTTAGTTGAGCTTTGTCTTATCGGCTTTTTGTAGGTGTTGGGCATAGAAAGCATCAAAATTCACTGGGTTCAACAATAAGGGAGGAAAGCCGCCTTTTGTGACGAGCCCTGATATGGCTTCGCGTAGGTATGGAAATAAAATGTTTGGGCAATAGCTGCCCAATAAAGGCCTCATTTCTTTTTCAGGGAAATTAGCAACACTAAATGCGCCCACTTGTGTGGCCTCGACTAAATAAGCTGTTTTATCGTTGGTTTTAACCGTTGCGGTGACCGTAACAGACACTTCGTACAGGTCATCCGGGCCGTCATCCTGGCCCTTGTTAGATTTGGTGGTTAAATTAATGTCTACCTTCGGTGTCCACTTTTCGGTGAAGATGCCTGGTACGCTCGGTGACTCAAAAGAAATATCTTTAACATAAAGCTTTTGAATTGAAAATTGTTTCTCTGTTGGTACTGCTGCTTTTTTTTTGGCCATTGTTTTTCCTAAAGTTTAAAGAGTTTATTTTTTAACAAGCGGCATATTGGCATCTTGCCAAGCTTGTAGTCCACCGCTTAGATTGTAGATATTGGTAAAGCCAAGTTTAGTGAGTGTTTTACAGGCTTCATCTCCACGTGGGCCAAGTTTACAGTAAAAAACTAAGGGCCGCACGCCGTATTTTCTAAGTTTTTCTGCTTGCTCAGAAATGTCAGGTAAAGACACGTTGATGGCGTCCGTTATATGCCCCGCCTTAAATTCACTACTATTGCGAGTATCAATGATGACGGCGTCTTCTCGGTTAATGAGTCTAATAGCTTCGGGCGTTGTTAATAACTTGTGTTTGCGCATTAGATCGCTATATACGGTTTGAAGTAGTAAAACTAAAATAACGACCAAGGCGATGAAAAGAAGGCTGTGCCGTGTAATAAACTCGAGATAAAGATCCATAAGGTTGTGTTTTTGTTAAGTAAGGCTAAAAGTAATTAAAATAGACACGGATGCCAGTATACGAGTTTAATTTTCTTGCGATACTCTGCGCAGAAAACGTTCTCGTACCAAAAAGCATCATAAAGTGTCGTAAAATACATATTGATTAAGGCACGCATTATAACAAGCATAAGATGGAGAAGATATTTTGAGTAAAAATTTAGCCACAAAACCTGTCGTACTCATGATTTTAGATGGGTTTGGTTATTCCGAAGAGGCAGAGTTTAATGCAATAAAGGCGGCGAAAATGCCAAATTGGGATCGTTTGTGGAATACCTGTCCACACACCTTGCTGGATTGTTCAGGTTCATCTGTTGGTTTGCCCAACAAGCAAATGGGAAATTCTGAAGTCGGGCATATGCACTTAGGCGCGGGTCGTTTGTTAGCACAAACTTTTACCCGTCTTAATAACGACGTTAAATCGGGCGAGTTCAAAAAAAACCAAGTCTTGAGTGAGCTAGTTGATCAGGTAGCGGCTGATAAAGGCGCGTTACATGTGCTTGGCCTGCTATCACCCGGTGGGGTTCATAGCCACGAATCACATATTCATGCCATGTTAGAGCTAGCGGCGGAACGGGGTGTGAGTAAACTCTATCTGCACGCCATTTTAGATGGTCGGGATACGCCGCCAAAAAGCGCGCAGGCGTCATTAGAACAGGCGGATGCTGTGTTTAAAAAAACGGGTGTTGGGCAAACGGCTTCTATTATGGGGCGATTTTATGCAATGGATAGAGATAACCGTTGGGATCGCGTGCAGCTGGCTTATGATGCATTGACGTTAGGCAGCGAGGCACATCAGGCGGTAACAGCTGTTGATGGCTTGCTTTCATCTTACCAGCGAGACGAGACGGATGAGTTTGTACTGCCGACGCACATTGTGCCTGAGGGCGGAAAGGCTGTCTGTATTGAAGAGGGAGATAGCGTCGTCTTTTTAAATTTTAGAGCCGATAGGACAAGGGAGTTAACGGAAACATTGACCAAGCCAGATTTTGACGGCTTTGACCGCCGCGCAACCCCGACGTTAAAAAACTTTGTTTGTTTAACTGAATACCACGAGAAATTTGATCTACCCGTTGCCTACCCGCCTGAAGTGATTAAAAACACGTTTGGTGAGGTGGTGGCTAAGCAAGAGTTGAAACAGCTGCGCATCGCAGAAACGGAAAAGTATGCGCACGTTACGTTTTTCTTTAATGGCGGTGTAGACCAGGCAAACACAGGTGAAGACCGCGTATTAGTAGCTTCACCGAATGTGAAAACTTATGACCTACAGCCAGAGATGAGCTCGGTTGAGCTGACCGATAAACTGGTTGAGGCGATAGCCTCCAATCAATACCACGCGATTATCACTAATTACGCAAATTGTGACATGGTGGGGCATACAGGGAATTTTGATGCGGCTGTAAAAGCCGTTGAAGCGATTGACGTATCGATTGGCCGAGTTGTTGAGGCCCTACAAAAGGTGGGGGGCGAGGTGTTTATTACCGCTGATCACGGCAATGCGGAACAAATGACGGATCCAAGTACAGGCCAAACGCATACCGCACACACAACGAACCCAGTTCCTTTTTTGTACGTTGGGCGCCCCGCAAGCCTTCATAAAAAAGGCGATTTGGCCGATGTATCGCCGACCTTGTTGAGTGCGTTGGGGATAACCCCCCCCGATGAGATGACAGGGAACAGCTTGTTAACATTAGACGGCTAGCCGATTGTTAATGTTTAGCGACAGGCGAACACAAAAAGTTGTTTTTGGCCTGGCTTTTGCGGGGCTTTTTTTGTTACCTATAATGTTATTTGCAGAGGAGACGGCGGTTGATAAAGCAAGGCAGCTGGCTTCACTGCGGGAAAAAATGCAGGTTATCGAGAAAAACATAGAAGCTGGGGAGGCGAGCAAATCGAAAGAAGAAAAACAGTTGAGGATAATTGAAAAGAACTTAGGTGCCACGAGTAAGAAAATTAAAGGACTTGCTAAGAGGCTTAAGCAATCTAATTTAAAAGTTAAACAATTACAGCAAAAACAAAACGGCCTTATCATTGGAATAGAGGAACAAAAAGGCTTGTTGGTGGAACAAATTAGAACGGTCTATGCCTTGGGGCGACAGCAAAAAGTTAAGATGCTCTTGAACCAGCAAGACCCACAGCGAATGGACCGCATCGTGCAATATTACGATTACTTTAATCTGGCACGGATAGGAAAAGTTAAAGAACTAGAAGGCAGCATATTGAAACTCAACGCGGTGGAACAGAATCTAACGGTAGAACAGGCGCAGTTCGCACGGCTCATCAAGACAAAAAAACTAGAAAATCAAACGCTCAATAAGGCGAAAGCACAGCGTAAGGCGGTGTTGGCGACACTGCACGCGGGAATTACACAGTCGGGTAGCGAGTTGTTGTCGTTAAAAGAAGATGAGAAGGCGTTGCGTCAATTGCTAACCGATATTAAGCGTGCAACGGACGACATACCAGTGGCGGCGTACAGCAGAGAGCCGTTCTCAAAGCTTAGGGGGAAGCTCGGTTGGCCGATAAAAGGGGTATTGCAGAAAAAGTTTGGTAGTATTCGCCCTTCAGGCCGTTGGGATGGTGTGCTTATCGGAGCAAAAGAAGGCGCAACCATACGGGCGGTGGCGCATGGTCGAGTTGTTTTTTCAGATTGGCTGCGGGGATATGGGTTGCTCTTAATTATCGATCATGGCGAGGACTATTTAAGCCTTTATGCGTTTAATGAGAGCTTATATAAAGAAGTTGGAGACTGGATTGAAGACGGAGAGGCCGTAGCCACCGTTGGAACGAGCGGCGGACAAGCAAAAGCTGGTCTATACTTCAGCATACGGAAAAATGGAAAGCCTGTGAACCCCGTTCATTGGTGTAAAGCAGTAAACAAAGGTCGCGTTGGATAGCGGCATTATTTTTAATGGAGTTGATATGAGTTTTTTACGTAAGATGTTACCCGTGCTTTTGTTGGGCACGATACTGGGTGTGCTATTGAGTATTGGTGGAAATGTGCTCGCAGAAAAAGAGGCTGCTAAAAACGCAGCATCGCTACCGTTAGAGGACTTAAGAGCCTTTTCAGAAATTTTTGGACAGATTAAATCAGCTTACGTTGAAGAAGTGAGTGACCATGATTTATTAGAAAACGCCATCAAAGGCATGTTGAGCGGCTTAGACCCTCACTCTTCTTACCTTGATGAAAAAGCATTTAAAGACTTGCAAGAGGGTACGCGAGGGGAGTTCGGCGGCCTAGGTATCGAAGTGGGTATGGAAGACGGGTTTATAAAAATTGTAGCACCGATTGATGATACGCCTGCGTTTAGGGCTGGCGTGCAGTCGGGAGACCTTGTAATTCGACTCGATGGAAAGCCCGTTAAAGGCATGAGTCTGTCAGATGCGGTGAAAATTATGCGCGGTAAACCCGGCACAGATATTGTGTTGACGATTGTTCGTGAAGAGGGAAACATGCCGTTTAAAGTAAAAATCACGCGTGCAATTATTAAGGTCGTGAGCGTAAAGCAAAGAATGTTGGAGCCAGGTTACGGTTACGTACGGATTGCCAGTTTTCAATCCCGTACTGGCGCATCATTAAACGAAGCACTAGATAAATTAAAAAAAGAAAATAAAGACGATGTATTAAAAGGGCTGGTGCTTGATCTAAGGAATAACCCCGGCGGTCTTCTAAACGCGGCGGTTGCGGTTAGCGATGCCTTTTTAACCTCAGGTTTGATTGTCTATACCGAAGGTCGAGTTGAAAATTCAAAAATGCGGTTTAAAGCAAAGCCAGGTGACTCTATTAAAGGCGCTCCTATCGTTGTATTAATTAATGGTGGGTCTGCATCGGCATCGGAAATTGTCGCGGGTGCTCTGCAAGACCAAAAAAGGGCCGTCATCATGGGCCAACAGTCTTTTGGTAAAGGCTCGGTACAGACGGTTTTGCCTAATAATAACGGCGGAGCAATTAAGTTAACAACCGCGCGTTATTTCACCCCAGCGGGTCGTTCTATTCAGGCAAAAGGTATAACGCCTGATGTCGCATTAACCAAGCTTAAGCTTGAAAAGATAGGCGGTGACTTTGAACCGGTCAAAGAAAGCGATCTTGGTAAACACTTAGAAAACACAGATGATAAAGCGGAAAGCAAAGGGGCAGACGCTAATGGCATTGAAAAAGACTACCCCTTGAACGAGGCGCTTAACTTACTAAAAGGCATTAATATTTTAAATAAGTAGGCGACTCGCCGGTCAGAGATAACAAGTTGCTGATTTGCTTATGCGAAAAAATAAAATAATAGGTAGGTGTAAAAGCCGGGTTTTCCGGCGATTATTTAGCTTGCGAACGGCTGTGATTTTGTTGGCGCTTGTTATGACCTTGCCGGTAAACGCTGCGAAACTGCAGGCGTTGGCCAATGGCCAAGCAATTAAAATCAGCATCATTATTGATGATATTGGCTATCGTTTATAAGCAGGGCGAGAAATAATAAATCTGCCTGCGCCGATAACGATATCCGTGTTGCCTAATGCACCAAAATCACGCTAGTTGACGTACTTGGCTCATCAACGGGGTAAGGGAGGTCATGCTGCATATGCCTATGCAGACGAGCGTAGGCGGATTGCCCGAAGCCGACGTGCTTAGCATCGAAATGTCGAAAAATGAGGTTGCCTACTCATTGCACGAGGCGTTTAAAAAAGCCCCCCCGTAGGAATGAACAACCATCAGGGCAGCTTGTTGAGGCGTCACCCAGGACATATGGGGTGGGTGATGACGCAGATGAGGGGGAAGGGCTACTTCTTTGTCGATAGCCGCACAACAAAACAAACTGTGGCGGCACAAGTTGCAAAGGGAAAAGGCGTTCCTGTTATGAGTCGGGATGTGTTTTTAGATAATGAAGTCAATGAAGCGCATATAGAGGAACAGTTTGAAGGTCTTATTGCATTGGCACGAACGAAAGGTTATGCGGTTGCTATTGGTCACCCCCATCCTGCGACCATTTCAGTCTTGCGTAAAGTGCTACCCAAACTTAGGGCTTTGGGGGGTAAAGTGGTGCCGGTTTCTAGTCAGTTAAAGGCCGCCGGCCTAGTTGGGTTGATAAAAAGCACTGAAGCCGGCTAAGGTTTGGAGCGTCAACTCAGCCGCTTTGTTATCTGGAAGTTGAAGTGCATCAAAACCCACGCGGGTTAGATATAAAGCTTGATCCGGTAATACGTCACCAATGGCTCGGATTTCTCCTTTAAATTGGTGGGTGAAGCGCAATGTTTTTGCAAGAGAATAAGCGCGCCCGTCGGCAAAAGAAGCAATATTGATGATAATTAACGAAAACTTGCCTATATCATGCAAGAACTCGTCTATTTTCTCATCAGCCTCAAGGGTTAAGCCAAGGCGTTTACCGCTGAGGATTAATTCGTCTTTATTTTTAAGCCACTCATCGTGCGAAACAATGACCCTGCCTGCCGAAGTCGCGCTTGTTTTTAAATTTGGCCAACCATCAGAGCATATTTGCTTGTTTTTAATGAGAGCCATAGACGCGCTCCTTATAAGGGTCAAGCCCGATACGCTTTAGCGTGGCAGAAAAAACTTCGCCATCGTGGCGGTTGTCTTTATATACGTTAACGATATTATCAATCGCATCAACCACATCCGCTTTAGCAATGGCCTTTCCAAGGCGATCACCGAGTTTGCTCTGGTGGCTATCAGAACCCCCAAGTGTTAATTGGTACCATTGCTCACCTTTTTTATCGACACCTAAAATGCCAATTTCACCGATGCTATGGTGCCCACAGCCATTCATACAGCCAGACATTTTAAGGCTGATGTCGCCTATTTCAGTTGCGGTGTTGGTAAAGCGTTGAGTAATACCCTGGGCTATATCAATGGAGCTGGCGTTAGCAAGGCTACAAAAATCGAGTCCTGGGCAGCAAATCATGTCGGTAATAGTGCCGATGTTTGCGGTGGCTAAATTGTGTTGTTGCAGCTGTTGCCATAGTGAGTATAGGTCATCGCTTTTTATGTCGGTTAAAGCAAGGTTTTGATCGTGGGTGGTTCTAATCAGGCCAAAACTGTATTGTTCGGCAAGGTCGGCCACGATGTTCATTTGTTTGTCCGTAATATCACCAGGCGCTTGGTTAGGGGCCTTTAATGAAATAAAAGCAATTCGGTAGCCATTTTGCTTATGAGTCAGCGTGTTTTGTTCAAACCAGGCCTTAAATTTGGCATCACTTGAGAGATGCTCAGTCAGCACCTTGTCAGATGAATCTGTGTGGTAGTCGAGCACTTGAAAGCGTTGTTTTATATGCTCAATTTGTTTGCTTTCAAGCGTTAGCTCGCCGCCTTTAATGCAATGCCACTCGGCTTCAACTTGTTCTCTAAAGGTTTCTAGCCCTATTTCGCGAACCAGTATTTTAATGCGGGCTTTGTATTTGTTGTCGCGCCGACCAAAACGATTATAAATTCTTAGAATAGCCTCTAAGTACGACAAAACATCTTTTTCGAATATAAAAGGAGATAAGGTCTGGCCAATAATCGGTGTTCTACCCAAGCCGCCGCCCACAAGCACTTCAAAGCCCATGTTGCCGTTATTATCTCGGCGCATATGAAGGCCAATGTCATGAACCTGAGTTGCTGCTCGGTCTTTTGGCGAGCCACTAACCGCAATTTTGAATTTACGCGGTAAATATGAAAACTCTGGATGCAGCGTTGACCACTGACGAATAATTTCGCAATAAGGACGAGGGTCTTCTAGTTCGTCTGCGCAAACGCCTGCTAAGGGGTCGCAGGTGATATTGCGAATACAGTTACCACTACTTTGTATGGCGTGCATTTGTACGCTCGCTAAGTCGGCGAGGATGTCAGGAACTGATTCAAGTTTAGGCCAATTAAATTGAATGTTTTGGCGGGTTGTAAAGTGGCCGTAGCTCTTGTCGTATTGCGTTGATATATGGGCGAACATCCGCATCTGTTTGCTCGATAAGACACCGTAAGGTATATTCACGCGCAACATCGGCGCATGGGTTTGAATATATAGCCCGTTCATTAGTCGCAGTGGCCTAAATTGCTCTTCCGTTAAATCACCGTTAAGAAAACGAGTCGTTTGATTACGGAACTGTTCAACGCGTTCGTTGACGAGCGTTTGATCAAAATCGTTGTACAGGTACATGGTATTATCGTCAGTTAAGGAAGTGCTAATAGGGATGAGGGGAATATAAAGCCCTTTTCATATAATTAAAAATAATATTAATTAATATTTATATAACCTAAGTGAATAATAATTTACAAATTCCAGCGGATTCGGTTGGCCTAGTTAAGCCGCAATCGATTCGTTTTGAAGAGCCGCTTGTATTAGCGTGCGGCAAAGTGCTTGCGGAATATGATCTTGTCTATGAAACTTACGGAACCCTGAACGCGAAGGCCGATAACGCGGTGTTGGTTTGTCATGCGCTGTCTGCGGACCACCACGCAGCGGGTTACCATAGTGAAAGTGACAAAAAACCAGGTTGGTGGGATATCTGTATTGGTCCTGGTAAGGCTGTAGATACCGACCGTTTTTTTGTGGTTTCCTCGAGTAATATCGGACACTGCAGTGGCTCAACGGGCCCGCGTAGTATTAATCCAGATACGGGCAAGGCCTATGGGCCTGATTTTCCAATGGTGACGGTGCCGGATTGGGTCAAGTGTCAAAAAAGGCTCGCCGAAAAACTTGGCATCATCCAGTGGGCCGCGGTTGCTGGTGGCAGCTTAGGTGCTATGCAAGCTATGCAGTGGGCAATCGATTTTCCAGAGTCTATCCGGCACGCACTTATCATCGCGTCTGCGCCAAAGCTTTCTGCACAAAATATCGCATTTAATGCGGTGGCTAGACAAGCTATTATGTCGGATCCTGATTTTCATGGTGGCCGATATTACGACTTTGATGTTGTGCCTGCAAGCGGCCTTAAAATAGCGAGAATGCTCGGGCATATCACCTACTTATCGGACGATTCGATGGGTGATAAATTTGGTCGCGAGTTAAAAGGTGAGCAGCTTAATTATGACTACAGGGTTGAGTTCGAAGTTGAAAGTTATTTGCGATATCAAGGTGAGGCTTTTGTGAATCATTTTGACGCAAACACCTATTTATTGATGACGAAAGCGTTGGATTATTTTGACCCCGCGTCGCAAGAAGGCGGTAATTTGTCCGCGGCGTTTAAAAAAACGTCTGCGAAGTACTTTTTGGCCTCGTTCACGACGGATTGGCGTTTCTCCCCAGAGCGATCTCGCGAGATTGTAAAAGCGTTAACACGTGCGAAAAAAGATGTCAGCTACTTAGAGTTCGAATCAAATCACGGACATGACGCATTTTTAGCGCCCATTAGCAGCTATTTAGACGCATTTGCGGCCTATATGCGACATATCAAGGTGTCAGGTGAGTGAGTTAAGGGCAGATTTGCAAAAGATATGCGAGTGGATCGAGCCGAACACGCGCGTGCTTGATTTGGGCTGTGGCGATGGCTCGTTATTGGCGTGGCTAAAAGAAAACCGAGGCGTTAGCGGCTATGGTGTGGACATTGATGACGCGAACGTACGCGCGTGCATCGAAAATGATGTAAATATTATTCAAGCAGACTTGGATGCAGGGTTAACTGACTTTGATGAGGGGTCTTTTGACTATGTTGTTATGTCGCAAGCACTCCAGGCGCTTCAATTCCCAGACCGTACGATAGCTGAGATGACACGTGTTGGCCGACAAAGCATCGTAACGTTTCCTAATTTTGGGCTTTGGATGCACCGTTTCCACTTGATGTTAAAAGGGCGCATGCCAGTTTCTAAGGCGCTTCCGGCGGAATGGTATGACACCAAAAACATTCATTTGTGCACGATTAAAGACTTTGAACGATTTTGTCAGCAGCGCTCGATTGATATTGCTCGTCGAGACATTGTTGATTATGCGCACAAAGAAAGTGTTTTGATGAAGACGTGGCCAAACTTGTTTGGCGAACTCGCTCTATATCAAATTAGAGCAAAGTAGACTTTGGAGAGGCAAATCGTGTTGGGAAAAAATATAAAAGGGTGCTTTTTAATCGGTGTTATTTTCCTTGTGCTGGGTACACAGACGGCAGTTGCTGCGAATGGCACGGAGGATTTTGGGGATTATCTTGTACATTACAGTACGTTTTCAGCAGACACTTTGCCGCCACAAATGGCAACGGCGTATGGAATATTAAGGAGCAAGTATAAAGGTGTACTGAATATTTCTGTGCAGCGTAAGGACCCCGGTGGCGGTATAGCAAAAGCGGTGAATGGCGTAGTCAATGTTCAAGCCGCGAACTTAGTGGGCCAGGCAAAATCGCTTACGAGGCGTCGAATTGCTGAGGGCAAAGCGATTTACTATATCAGTGAATTTGGTATTTCGAACCGAGAAAATATTGGCTTTACAGTGTCCATAGTGCCTGCAGGTGCGACCAAGGCGCTGGACTTAAAATTTAGGCAAACCTTCTATACAGAATAAATCTAAGTCGCACGTTGTGTTTCTTCGTTTTTGCTGGGCGCCCAATTTTTAAACCGGTGTAGGATGAGCAGCCCCGGTATCGCAATTAACGTACAGAGTAAAAAGAAGCCACTCCAGCCGAGCGCTTCGGCCATCCAGCCCGTTGGCGCAGCTATCAGCACACGTGGAACACCCATTAAGCTTGTCAGCAAGGCATATTGTGTCGCGGTAAAACGCTTATCTGTTTGACTGGCCATAAAACCAATAAAGGCCGCAGTCCCCATGCCTGCCGATAGGTTTTCAAAGGCGATAACGCCGGCTAAAACAGAAGTGCTTGGCCCAGCCATATTTAATAAAATAAAGCCAGCTGTGGAGAGCGCTTGAAGAAAGCCAAAGCCCCACAAGGCACGATATATTCCCATTTTAAGAATCAAAAACCCGCCTAACAAGCCGCCTAGAATGGTTGCCCAAAAACCAAATAGTTTAACGACAGCGCCAATTTCTGTTTTGCTGAAACCAATATCTAAATAGAAGGGAGTCGTCATATTGCCGGCCATGGTGTCACCCATTTTATAGAGCAAAATAAAGAGCAAAATAACAATAGCTTCGTTGCGCTGAAAAAACTCTAAGAAAGGCTGAATAACGGCTTCTTTGAGCGTTTTTGGTTGGCCCAAGGCAGCAATAGGTTCGGTAGCAAACAAGGTGGGCAAACTAGCGACAACCATAACCACAGCCATGATTTGGTAAACCACCGAAAAAGCCACGATATCGGCGAGGATTAGGCCGCCGCCTGAGGCCAACAGCATCCCTATGCGATAACCATTAACGTACAAAGAAGCACCAAGGCCTTGCTCATTATCGGCAAGGGATTCTCTACGGTAAGCGTCAATCACGATGTCTTGTGAAGCAGAAAAGAAAGTCACCAATAAAGCGGCGATGGCAACGGAAAAGGGTGAAACCCCAGGGTGTTGCAGGCTGAGAAACACAAGGCTTAGGGCTAGAATAATCTGTGTAAGGAATAGCCAGCCCCGACGACGCCCGAGCAGCGGCAGGGTAAAGCGGTCTAAAAGAGGCGCCCAAACAAACTTTAATGTGTACGGCAGGCCAACTAGGGCAAAAAGTCCAATTGTCGCAAGGTCAACGCCCTCGTCAGACATCCACGCTTGAAGAACAGATCCCGTCAACAGGAGGGGCAGGCCGCTAGCAAACCCCATTAACAAGGCGATTAACATGCGCGCACTTAACACGCTTGCCCACCAGTTAAATGAGCTGTTAGCGCTAGAAGTCATAATCAATAATTAGAGGCGCATGGTCGGAAAAGCGCTGGTCTTTATAAATAGACGCTCCCGTTACAGTATCTTTTAAGTTGTTAGAAACAACCTGATAATCAATGCGCCAACCGGTATTGTTGGCCCAAGCTTGACCACGGTTTGACCACCAAGTGTATTCGTCAGCACTTTGGCTTACTGCACGAAAGGCGTCACACCACGCGGCGTCACCAAAAAGGGTATCCATCCAGGCGCGTTCCTCGGGTAAAAACCCAGAGTTTTTTTGATTGCCTCGCCAGTTCTTGATATCAATTTTCTTGTGCGCGATATTCCAATCACCACAAATTACGTGTTTGCGCCCATCGGTTTGCTTTTCATTTAATACCGGCATTAATCGGTCCATTAAGTCGTATTTAAACGCTTGCCGCTCTTCTTTTGATGAGCCAGAGGGCATATAAATTGAGGAAACACACAGGTCACCAAAAGCAGCTTCAATAAAGCGGCCCTCAGAATCAAAATCCTGCCAGCCGATAGCCTTTGAAACATGGTCTGGCTTTACTTTAGAAAAAAGCGCAACGCCGCTATAGCCTTTTTTGTCAGCGGGGTGATAAAAGCAATGGTAATTCTTAGGCCAAAAGGCATCGGCGCTTATTTGGTCTTCTTGAGCTTTAATCTCTTGTAAGCACAGAATGTCGGCATCTAAGCTCTCCATCCATTGAAAAAAACCTTTTCTTTCACCAGCACGGATGCCGTTAATGTTGAGTGAAACAATCTTCATAGTGTGTGTTGCCTAAAATTTTTAAACTTGCGCTATCATACCGGACGGGTCAAACATTGAAAGAACTTGCTTAAATCCCCGCTTTTTCGTATTATGCGCGGTCAAGCTAATGATTGTAAAAGCCAATACGGCTAAAGAATATTATGAAACAAGATATCCACCCACAATATAAAGAAATTTCAGTCGCATGCAGTTGCGGCAACAGCTTCAAAACAAATTCAACGCTAGACAAAGATAGTTTACATATTGAATCTTGTTCGCAATGCCATCCCTTTTATACGGGTAAGCAGCGTATTGTTGATACAGCAGGTCGCGTAGATAAATTTAATAAACGCTACCAGCGCGGTTAAATTCGCACGATGCCCTGAGGGGGCACATGAACAGAAAATGCTACCGTTCAGGTGGCATTTTTTTTGCGTAAAGGATTAGAATAAGGCTTCAAGCGGGAAGTTTAAGGCTATTTTATGGATAATAAAAGAACGGCACTACAAGGGGCTTCACCGCTCATATTAGTTTTAATCACGCTGATCTTGCTTAATGGCTGTGCCGTTAATCCAGCCACGGGCGGTAACGATTTTGTTCTGATGTCTGAGCAGCAAGAATTGTCTTTAGGCAGGAACTATAGCCAACAGGTGATGAAAGATTACCGTGCTTACGACAACCCCAGCTTGCAACAATATATTCAATCCGTAGGTAATAAGGTCGCAAATAATAGCCACCGAAAAAACATTTTTTTTCGATTCACCTTATTAGATAGCACGCAGGTCAACGCCTTTGCGCTTCCTGGCGGGTATATCTATATTACGCGAGGCTTGTTGGCGTATTTAAATTCAGAAGCTGAATTGGCGGCGGTTTTAGGCCATGAAGTCGCACATGTAACGGCGCGGCACTCGGTAAGACAACACGCTATGTCGACCGCGACGAGCCTTTTAGGCGCCTTAGCTGGAGCAGCCACAGGTGTACAGGGCGTGGGTCAGCTAACGAACCTGGTTGGCACGGGTATTGTTAGGGGTTATGGGCGCGAACACGAGCTAGAAGCAGATAAATTGGGCGCGGGGTACTTGGCAAGATCGGGCTATTCAGCGTGGGCGATGCACGACGTAATCACAACGCTGAAAAACCAAGAACTATTTGATAAAAAGCTCGCCAGCGAACAAGGACGGCCGCCGCGCGCCTATCACGGCGTATTTTCAACGCACCCTAAAAATGATACGCGCTTACAACAGGTCATTAGGCTTGCGGCTGGAGGCGGGGCTAAAAGTGCGCAGAGACAAGACGCCAAGTTTCTAAAAAGGCTGGCAGGGCTCACGTTTGGAAACAGCGAGAAAGATGGCTTGATTAGGGATCGAGTTTTTTACCATAAGGACTTAAATTTCAAGCTTTCATTTCCTAAAGGCTGGCTTGTGTCAAATTCAGCCAATCAAATTACGGCCGCTGCACCCAAAGGCTCGGCAGGCCTGCAACTTGTGCTTCAGGATATCAATAAAAAAACCACGCCGAGAAAGTTTATGAGGACAGTTTTGAATATAGACCAAACGGTTTCAGAACAGGCGTTAAATATTAATGGGTTTCGGGGGCATACAGCTGTTGTGCTGGGAAAGGTGTACGGCAAACAACAAAAGATACGAGCCAGCGTATTATTTGTAGGCTCTCGTGCTTTTATATTTTTGGCCTCAGCCAAACAAAATAATCTGTTTAGTCAATATGACAAACAGTTTATGAGCAGTATTAAGAGTTTTTCTAGGCTAAGTAAAGCAGACTACAAAATAGTTAAGGAATTAAAAATATCGTTAGTTAGATCCAGCAATAAAACACGCCTTGCAGCTTTGGCGGGAACCTCTCCTATTGCCCTTCATGCCGAGGACCAGTTAAGGCTGTTGAATGGTATTTTTCCAAGTGGTGAAGTGAAACAGGGTGACCTGATGAAGAAAATTCGATAGAATTGATAGCTCACGATAGACGAAAATATCATTAAAACTGTGTAAGATGGCCACCTGTCGTTGGCACAGAAAGATTGGAAGGAGTAAAAATGTCGACAGAAACGCTAACGCTAACAGATAACACAACGGGAAACAGCTCAGAGCTAAATTTGCTAAGAGGCACGTTAGGCAACCCAACAATTGAAGTTAAGGGAATTCCAGGTGATTTAGGTTACTTCACCCACGACCCAAGTTTTGGCACAACAGCGAGTTGCGAAAGCGACATAACCTTTATCGATGGCGACAAAGGGGTTTTACTCTATCGCGGTTACCCTATTGAACAGCTAGCAGAAAACAGCGACTACTTAGAGACGGCTTATCTCTTGATTCACGGCGAATTGCCGACGGGGCAAGAATACAAAGAATTCAGCACTATTATTCGTCGTCATACGATGATAAATGAGTCGTTGAAATCGTTCTTCAATGGTTTTAATTACAATGCCCACCCCATGTCAATGATGATGGGCGTGGTGGGTTCGTTGGCGGCTTTTTATCATGAAGGCCTGAATATGAATGACCGCGAGCATCTGATGATTTCGGCGCATCGTTTGATTTCAAAATTACCGACGATTGCAGCGGCATGCTACAAACACTCAATTGGTGAACCCATTGTTTATCCACGCAATGACTTAGATTATTGTGAGAATATATTGCACATGATGTTTTCTGTGCCATGTGAAGAATACAAAGTCAGCCCACTTGCGGCTAAGGCGCTCAACCTATTGTTTATTTTGCACGCAGATCACGAACAAAACGCAAGCACATCTACCGTACGTTTGGTAGGCAGCACAGGCGCAAATCCATTCGCTTGTATTTCTGCTGGCATTGCGGCACTTTGGGGGCCAGCCCACGGCGGTGCGAATGAGGCTGTATTAGAGATGTTAGCTGAGATTGGCTCGGTCGACAAAATCCCCAAGTACTTGGCGAAAGCAAAGGATAAAGATGATCCATTTAAACTCATGGGTTTTGGGCATCGCGTGTATAAGAATTTTGACCCTAGAGCGACACTGATTAGAAAGGTATGCTATGAGGTGCTGGAAGAAACAGGTACCGATGACCCTATGTTTGAATTAGCAATGAAGCTGGAAGAAGCTGCTTTGGCAGATTCTTATTTCGTAGAACGAAAGCTATACCCCAACGTCGATTTTTACTCAGGCGTCATCTACAAGGCACTTGGCATTCCAACGAGCATGTTCACGGTGATGTTTGCTTTGGCAAGAACGTCGGGCTGGGTATCACATTGGCTTGAAATGATGGGCGATACATCTACTAGAATTGGGCGACCACGTCAGCTATATACCGGCGCACCTTTGCGAGATTATCTGTCTATGGAGAAGCGATAAGTCTTTAGATTATAAAAATAGTTGAGACACCAAAAAGGCGCATATATTAATGCGCCTTTTTGGTGTCTGACAGTTAAGTTGTCGGTGGGTTAGAAAAGCTCCTCAATGGTTTTTTGTTCGGGTTCACCCAGCATTCCATCAGGGGTTGGAATATTTGCTTGGGCTTGCGGGACATTTTCTTCTCTAAAAAATTCAAAAACGGCATCTTCATTTGATGGGCCCGACATAAGGCCAGTTTCTTTATCAATTAATATGCTCACGATTTCTTCTGGCTGTTGTAGAGCTATATCTGGGCTGCCTTTAAGCGCTTTACCCATAAAGCTCATCCACATAGGGAGTGCAGCCTTGCCACCTGTTTCAAAATCTCCTAAGGATCGACTATCATCAAAACCAACCCAAGCAATAGCGACTAGGTTAGGGTTAAAGCCGTTAAACCAAGCGTCTTTTTGATCATTCGTAGTACCTGTCTTACCGGCTAAATCCGTACGGCCCAAACTGAGAGCCTTTCTACCCGTGCCTCGGTTGACTACATCGCGCAACAAGTTGTTTATTAGGAAATTAACTTGCGGCGAAAGCACCCGTTTAGCGGGCACTTGCTCAGTCACCGCATCGGACATAGGGCTGTTTTCAAACAATGCCACGCCTTCGGTGGTGGGTAGAGGAATTGTTTGGACAGTGTCTGCAAAGGCAAGCTCTTCTGGCAAACAGTCCGTGCAAACGATAGGGTGGCTTGCCTTGAATAGAGTATCGCCAGAAGGGGATACAATACGATCTATAAAATGGGGTTCTACTTGAAATCCACCGTTAGCAAAAACTGAATAAACGGTGGCCATTTGGTAAGGACTTGCGCTGCTACTACCCAATGCAAGCGATAAGTTTTTAGGTAAGGCCGCGGGGTTAAAGCCGAAATTAGCAGCAAAGTTACTCACGTATCTAACGCCAAGGTCCCGTAATATGCGAATAGAGACTAAATTTCTAGAATTTACGAGGGCTTCTCTTAGGCGAGTTGGCCCGTAAAATTTTCCGCTGTAATTTTCAGGTCGCCACTGTTCTTCAAGCCCCGCGTCGTCAAAAACGACAGGCGCATCATTAATGAGGGTTGCGGTGGTGTAACCTTTTGTTAAGGCTGCCGTATAGAGAATGGGCTTAAACCCAGAGCCAGGTTGACGCTTTGTTTGATAGGCGCGGTTGAATTTGCTTTCATAAAAGTCATAGCCGCCTACAAGCGCGGTTACACGCCCATTTTTTGGGTCCATCGCCACGATAGCGCCAGCGGCCTGTGGGACTTGAGCGAGTTCTAATTGGGGTTTAACTAGAGGTTCTACAGTCTTTTGATTTGAATCAGCATCACTACCTTTACTAGCGTTGTGCTTAATGCGAATGCGAATAATATCGCCAAGTTTCAGAATATCAGATGGTTTTTTGGGGTTAACGCCATATCGGTTTTCACTGATATAGGTTTTGGCCCAACTGAGTCCATCCCAAGAAATGACCTGTTTTTCACTTCCTCGAGTTTGAACTGAGATGTTCTCCTCGCCTAGCTGCATCACAATGGCGGGGACGGTGTCACCGATTTTTTTATATTCAGCGAGCGAAGACGCGATTTCTTCGGTTGTTAATGAGGCAAGGTTTTTGACGTGACCCAATGCGCCGCGATAACCGTGTCGTTTGTCGTATTGGTGGAGAGCCTCTCTGGCTGCATGGTTGGCAGCACGCTGCTGGCTACTTTTGATGGTCGTGTAAACATGCATGCCGGAGGTGTAAATTTCATCGCCGTACGTTTTGTATAGTTCACTACGAACCATTTCAGCAATGTAAGGCGCTTGAACATCAATTGATGCAGCACTTATCTCGGCACTAATGGATTCGGCAAGTGCAATGTCGAGCTGCTCTTGGGTGATGTAATCGAGGGAAAACATGCGGTTTAGAATGTGGTCTCGCCTTATTAAGGCCCGCTCAGGGTTGGTAATAGGGTTATAGGCAGAGGGTGCTTTTGGTAGGCCGGCAATCATAGCTTGTTGGGCTAAGCTTAGGTCGGACAGTCTTGCGCCATAATATATTTGAGCTGCCGCAGCGATGCCATATGAGCGATGACCCAGAAAAATTTTATTCAGGTATAGGGAGAAAATTTCCTGCTTGCTCAACTCGCTTTCAATGATATACGAGAGCAAAATCTCACGTAGTTTGCGGGTGTACGTTTTTTTGTTCGATAAAAAGAAATTACGTGCAACTTGCATGGTAATGGTGCTGCCACCCTGCTTTTTCTTACCCGTTAAAAGCAACTGAATAGCGGCGCGCGTTAAGCCAATATAATCGACGCCCCCGTGTTGAAAAAAACGATTATCTTCTGCGGCAAGAAACGCGTTTATTTGCCCCTCTGGCACGTCTGCGTATTCGATAGGAATCCTTTTTTGTTCCCCAAATTGAGAAATTAACAGACCCTCTTGGCTATAAACGGTTAACGGGGTTTGGTATTGAACATTTTTAAGCTCCTGAATTTCAGGCAGACCTGGTAAGATAGCGAATTTTATATATAGACCAATGACGGCGATGCCTAGTAAGGACGCATAACCTACACGCTTCAACACGGTTGGGTTTAGAATTTTTTTAAAAAAAGAATTACTTAGAGGCACAAAATCATTTACTACTAATTATATAATAGCTATTGTAGGACTATTGTGAGAAGAAGCACATATTCAAAGAGCTAATTTAACAAAGTTAAAAAAAATAAGTTAAATTTAAGACTAAAACTAAAACTAAAACTAAAACTAAAGCTAAACTGTAGAAAAAACGTGTTAGTCGTTGAAAACAATAATCCATTTTTAAATGGATTTAGGCTAATAATCTAAAATAATAGTTGAATCAATAAATCATAAGGAGTGAGAAGAAAATGGGTATGCCTTTCTTCACAAAAACTAATAACCATGTGCTTGGGTTGGATGTTAGCGCGTCTGCAGTCAAGTTAATTGAGTTAAGAGAAAAGGGCTCACGATACCGAGTCGAGAGTTTTTCGATAGCACCGCTTCCTGAAAATGCTGTAACAGATAATAATTACACAAATGTTGAGGCCGTTGGGCAGGTCATGCGAACAGTGGTTGAGCGCTCAGGCACTAAATTAAAACAAGCAGCTTTATCCGTAACGGGTTCTGCGGTCATTACGAAAATCATTTCTATTCCTAGGCCTGAAAGTGATGAAGAGCTAGAAGCGCAAGTCGAGTTACTTGCAGATCAATATGTCCCCTACTCTCTAGATGAAGTTAATCTGGATTATTACATTATTGGTCCAAACGAAAGGGACAATACGCTTGTAGACGTTCGATTGGCGGCTTCTAGGCGAGAGAATATTGAAGACCGTATAGCCGCGTTGGAGTATGCAGGATTGGAGGCAAAAGTTATTGATGTTGAGGCATATGTTTTAGAAAATTCATATGGCCTGTTAGACGATGCAATCCCAGATTATGGCCCTAATGGAATGACGGCTATTGTTGATACAGGGGCTACACTGACGACGCTAAATATTATTCAAAACAATAGAGTTATTTATTCACGCGAGCAAGGTTTTGGTGGAAAGCAACTAACGGAAGAAATTCAAAGGCGCTATGGCCTATCATATCAAGAGGCTGGGTTAGCCAAAAAGAAAGGTGGCCTACCTGAAAGCTTTGTAGAGGATCTGCTCGACCCGTTTAAAGATCTGATGTGTAAGCAAATAGATCGGTCTTTACAGTTTTTCTTTTCATCCAGCGAAAGTCGGTCAATTGATCATGTGGTTTTGTCTGGTGGGGTGTCGGCCCTAACCGGGATAGATGCCTTGCTTGAAAAGAAGCTAGATATTCCCGTTGCTATTGCAAATCCATTTTCTCAAATGACGCTATCGTCCCGAGTCAATGCGCTGTCATTAAGGGAGAATGCCTCATCAATGATGGTTGCAACTGGATTAGCCCTTCGGAGTTTTGATTAATGTCTAGGATTAACTTACTGCCGTGGCGAGAAGATCTGAAAAAACAGCGACAAAGGGAGTTCCTCTCAACTTTGGGCTTGGCCGCAATAGCGATGTTGTTATCTATGCTCCTTGTTCACGCAACGTATACCTCGATGATAGAGAATCAGGCAAACAGAAATAGCGTTATACAAAAGGAGATAAAGCTACTAGACGAAAAAATAAAAACAATAAATGCCTTAGCTAAAACAAAAAACCAGCTGATAGCGCGTATGCAAGTTATCCAAAATTTACAACGAAGCCGACCAGAAATTGTACATATGTTTGACCAACTTGCCACGACGGTGCCCGAAGGTGTCTATTTAAAAAGCTTTATCCAGAACGGACAAAATTTGGTGATACAGGGCAACGCAGAGTCTAATACGCGTGTCTCGGCGTACATGGACAGACTGGAAGAGTCTCCATGGCTAAAGGGGACAGATTTAAATATTATCAGTTCGAAGGCTCTTGGTGTTAATGGATTTACTCTTCGGGTTTCACAGGCGAAAGCTGCGAAAAAAGAGGAGAATAAATAAGATGAATTTAGAACAAATTAACTGGGATTTTAACGAGGTTGGAAATTGGCCAAAGCCTGTAAAAGCAGGGGCTATTATATTAGCTTGTGTACTGATTAGTTTGGCGTGGTTGTATGTAGATACAAGCGAACAAACGGCAATGCTAGAAACAGCCGAAAAGCAGGAACTAAAACTTAAACAGGTCTTCGAGGCGAAACAGAAAAAAGCAGTTAATTTGGTGGCATATGAGTTACAACTTAAAGATATGCGTGAGCAGTTTGGCGCCATGTTGAAGCAACTGCCTAACAAAACGGAAATACCTGATCTTATTATTGATGTATCTCAGGCGGGATTAGCTAGCGGCCTTGAATTCAAACTGTTTCAGCCACAAAGTGAGGTAGATAAAGGTTTTTACAGAGAAAAGCCCATGAATATTGTTGTACAAGGGAGTTATCATGAGCTTGGAGAATTTGTTAGTAACTTGGCCGCTCTTCCACGGATAGTTACGTTGCATAATGTATCGCTTTCGGGATCCGGAGAAAAAATGAAAATGGCGGCTATTGTAAAGACGTATCGTTATGTGGAGGGGCAGGAAAATGATGATGGCTAAAGGTAACCGCGTGACTAAGAGAGCGAAATTAAAAGCAGCAGTAATGGTCATTTCGGTTTTGGTGCTCGGTTGTGCCAGTGAGGAATTTGGCGACCTAAATGATTACATAGCTGAGGTATACGCTAGAAAACCTGGGTTGATAAAGCCCTTGCCAGCGATTAAGCCATATGCATCTTTTCGTTATGTAAAAGATGGACTAAGGAACCCATTTACACCAATTAATAAGCACAAGCAGGTCGCCTATGACATAGAAAATATTGTGGGTCCAGGTCCAGATTTGGCTCGAACAAAGGTGGGGTTAGAGGGCTTCCCATTAGACACTTTAAGAATGGTAGGGACGATAGCAAAAGGCAATCAAACGTGGGGTTTAATAAAAGCGGGCGATGGCATAATTCATCTAGTATTACCAGGTCAATATATGGGTAGAAACTTTGGCAAAATTCAAAAGGTGGACAACCAGAAAATAGAATTGGAAGAGTATATTGTATCAGCCGAAGGGCGATGGGTTAAAAGGCAAACAGAGATTGAACTTTCAGAGCACTAAAGGCGAAAATTATTATGAAACAGGCAAAAAAGAAACACGCCATGCAAAAGGCAATTTGGAGCGGACAGATGATAAGAAAAGTTTATAACAAGAAAAATTTATTGTTGGGGCTGGCATTAATTTCAGTATTTATAGCACAGCAGGCGTTCGCGCAGACGACTGCGTTACACCAGATTCAGTTCACAAGCCTGCCAGGAAATCGTATTCAACTAGAGCTGGCGATGGACGGTGAGCCGAGGCAAATACAAACCTTTAACACTGAAAATCCTGCGCGCATTGCAATTGACTTAATGGGTGTTGCAAACAAATCGGGGAAGCGTGCTATTGATATAGGCCTAGGAAAGGCGCTGAGTGTAAGGGCTGTAGAAGCCAAAGGTAAGACGCGAGTGGTGATCAACCTAACATCTTCTGTACCTTATACGACGAAAGTTGAAGGGAACAGTGTTTTTTTAACACTAAATGGTACATCGGCCTCAGCGCTACCAAAAAGTGTAATTGACCCAGTTGATAAAACGAAACTTATTGATGAAAGGAAAGGTAGAAGAATTAGTCACATTGATTTTAGAAGGGGTTTAGCAGGTGAGGGGCGAGTGCTTGTTAATTTATCAGACGCGTCGGCACTCGTAGATGTTAAGGAAGAAGGGGGGAAAGTCATTGTTGATATTATGGATACTGCTTTGCCTCCAGAACTTGCAAATCACTTAGATGTTATCGATTTTGCTACGCCTGTAACGGCCATTGATATAAAACCTGCCGGTAAGAATACGCGGCTTATTATTTCAGCCGTTGGTGCGTATGAGTTTTTGTCGTATCAGATGGGTGAGTTATTAACGGTAGAATTTAAGCGAATATCAAAAGAGCAACTAGACCGAGAGGTGGCTGAAAAGTTTAAGTACACAGGAGAAAAGTTGACCTTAGATTTTCAGGACATACCCGTGCGCACGGTTTTGCAAATCCTTGCAGACGTTACAGATATGAATTTAGTCGCGAGCGACTCAGTTGGCGGTAATGTAACGCTACGTTTAAATAATGTGCCTAGGGACCAGGCGTTGGAAGTTATTTTAACAAGCAAAGGGCTTGGAAAGCGCGTTGAAGGAAATGTAATGATGGTGGGTCCTGCGAGTGAGATTGCACGCCAAGAAAAAGAGGCGCTAAAAGCTAAACAGCAAGTACAGGAATTGGCGCCATTAGTTTCTGAATTTATTGAAATAAGTTATGCAAGTGCTTCGGAAATAGCGGCGCTATTAAAAGCGGCAAAGGGGCAGCTAATATCTTCACGTGGCGGTGTGACCATTGATGCAAGAACAAATACATTATTAGTTCAAGATACAGCTGAAAAAATTGTGGAGATAAAGAAAATCATTCAACGGATAGATAGGCCAGTCAGACAGGTGATGATTGAATCAAGGATTGTTATTGCAAATGATGACTTTACAAGGGACCTAGGTATTCGGTTTGGTTTACAGGGGATTGATATCAATGGAACTTCAGTTATAGCCGCAGGCGGAGCGATTCCATCAGCATCTGGTGGAGCGCCACCTTTTGGTGTTGGGCTTCCAGATGCGTTATTGGTTGATTTGCCTGTAGCAAGCCCTGCAGGAGCCGTTCAGTTTATTATCGGGAAAATAGGGAATTCATTATTACAATTAGAGCTGTCAGCTCTACAAACAGAGGCTAAAGGCGAAGTTATTTCTAGCCCGCGTGTAATTACATCCGATCAAGTGCAGGCAGAAATTAGGCAAGGCATAGAAATACCATTCCAAGAGGCGACTTCATCAGGTGCAACATCAACGCGTTTTATATCAGCCGAAATCAATCTTACGGTCACGCCTAGGATTACTCCTGATGACCGTATAAACCTTGAATTAGACGTTAGTAAAGATGCGCCAGACTTTTCTAACATTCAACCTGATGGTGTCCCCATTAACACACAAAATGTAACGACTACCGTGCTAGTTGATAATGGCGATACGGTTATATTGGGTGGTATCTACGAACGGACCGAGAATCTTGGCGTTAGGAAAGTACCATTTTTTGGTGATTTGCCGGTAGTCGGCAATTTATTCAAGGCAGAATTTAAACAAGATAATAATCGCGAGCTGCTATTCTTTATTACGCCAAAAATTCTTAAAGAGGGCTTATCTGTTAACTAGAGAAAACATTAATAATGGGAAAACGGGGCTTAAGCCCCGTTTTTTTATGTAGTCGAAAGCTTGCGGGGTAAGAAGGGAAGGCGTTTGTATTAAGAAACTTAGTAGTTCACATGCTATAGTTTCTCCAAATAAAATCCTTTATCTACCTTTTGTGAAGAAAAGTAATATTTACCTTATCGGCCCTATGGCGGCTGGAAAATCTACAATAGGTCGAGCGCTCGCACGCAAGTTAAATAAAAATTTTTATGACACCGATGCAGAAATCACTAAAGGTACGGGCGTTGCGATTTCGCTAATTTTTGAGCTCGAAGGTGAAAATGGGTTTCGTAAAAGAGAAACGGGGAAGCTCAAGCAATTGTCAGAAATTAAGAATTCAATTATCGCAACAGGTGGCGGCACAGTTCTGAGCGTGGAAAATCGTGAAGTACTAAAAAAAACGGGGCATATAATTTATTTAGAATGCTCAGTTGCTCAGCAACTTAAGCGAACGAAATACGACACGGTGAGACCCCTACTTAAGGTAAAAAATCCGAGGCTTAAATTGGAGGAGTTGATGCGAGTCCGTGCGCCAATTTACGAAAGCTTGGCAGATATTCTAATCAATACAGAAAAGCCCAGTAGCAAACACGTAATCGATAAAATAATACGGCAATTAGAGGAGATAGCTTAAAGCCATGTCAGATAGGCAAAAAGTAACAGTAGAATTAGGCGATAGGAGCTATCCAATATTTATTGGGCATGGGTTGCTAAATAACTTACGTGAAATTAATCAGTATATTGCTGGGAAACAGATATTAATCATTACTAATGATACGGTTGAGCCACTTTATCTAGAGACAGTTAAGGCAGCTTTAAATAATAAATTTACGGTAATAACGCACATCATACAAGATGGAGAACGCTTTAAAACATTGGCCTCGATTGAGCAAATTTACAGTGCGTTGTTGGAGAATGTATGTAATCGCCAAGTAACGTTAATAGCGCTTGGTGGTGGAGTTATTGGTGATATGACGGGCTTTGCTGCTGCAACTTACCAACGGGGCGTGAATTTTATTCAGATCCCAACAACTTTGCTTGCGCAAGTTGATTCATCAGTGGGTGGAAAAACTGGGGTGAACCACCCGCTAGGCAAAAACATGATAGGAGCGTTTTATCAGCCAAGGTGTGTTATTTCAGATACTTCTGTGCTCGCAACCCTGCCTGATAATGAATTAAGTGCTGGGTTGGCCGAAGTAATTAAGTGTGGTGTTATATGCGACGCGGAGTTTTTTACTTGGTTAGAAAGAAATATTGAAGCGCTTGTGTCAAGAGCCCCCGAAGCTTTGGCAAAAGCGATAAGGGTTTCATGTGAAAAGAAGGCGCAAATTGTAAAAATGGATGAGAGAGAGCATGGTCTTCGTGCGACATTAAATTTCGGTCATACTTTTGGCCACGCTATAGAAGCTGGAATGGGATACGGCACATGGTTGCACGGTGAGGCGGTTTCTGTGGGGATGTGTATGGCCGCGAATTTATCAAATAAATTAGGTTGGCTATCGGTTGATGATGTGAGCCGAATTAAAAGCCTGTGTATTAAAGCGGGTTTGCCAGTTGATAGACCAAAAGATTTGAGTGCAGATGATTTTTTGCAATATATGCAGCGGGATAAGAAGAATACAGCAGCGGGTATTAGGTTGATTTTATTGAAGTCAGTTGGCGAGGCGGTCGTATATGACGGAATAGATACGAGTTTAATGCAAGCTGTGATTGAAGAAGGTTAGGCCGAAATAGTGGAAGATGCATTTATAACGCCTGAGCGTGAAAAATCATTAAAGTTTTTGCTTCAACTGCTTGATACGAGCCAAAAAGCGGTTTTACTTAGAGGGCCTAATCGGTCCGGGAAGACTTTCTTTTTAAGGCGGCTTCAACACCATATCAAACGCGATTGGAAATTTTACAAGATTGATAAAGCAGACGTTGCATCTGGGGGCGATCCCATTCGGTTGTGGACGATGGCCATAAATGAATCCCTAGGGGGCAAGCACTCGCTAGAAAGTCGGGTAATGTTGTGGTCCAGAATGGACAAGACGGCGATTATCGTAGTGGAGGACGTTCATACAGTTAGCCGTGAGGCACTATATGATTTAGGGTCATGACAAGTTAAGCGGCTCTTTTCTGAACATTTTGAGTAAAATATTGTATATATCTTGCTCTCGATTATTAAATCTAAACTCACACTCTTTAAGGTGCAAATTGAACAAACCTTTATCCATTCCTTTAAACTTCACCAGTCGTATTTTAGCATAGCCCCAAAACGACTCAATTCCATTGATATGGCTCGTGCCTCTAACAAACTCATTTTGGCTATGATGCACTCTAAAATGCTTCTTGTAACCAAAATCGACAAGTCCATTATAACCGCGCCAACCATCAGAATGAATAACGCTATTGAT
>LWTN01000228.1 GCA_002101225.1 Cycloclasticus sp. symbiont of Poecilosclerida sp. M
TTAGATTGTAGATATTGGTAAAGCCAAGTTTAGTGAGTGTTTTACAGGCTTCATCTCCACGTGTGAGTATTGATTTATATAAAATCGCATAACAAATCATTCCAGCCGACCGCTAACGCGGCCGCTGAATTTAAGCGTTAGGTAGTGTTGGTGGTTTGTAGTAAAGCATCATCATAGTTTTTGGGATAGTGTAAAAAATCCTACTTATAAAGTACCAACATGATTCGACATTAATTAGTCAACCCTTAAAAACACCATAACAACTTGATTTATAATAATAAAACCAACAAAAACCATAGACAAATCAACCAGTATTTGGTAAAATAACACCTATTTCCTGGTCGTTTTGCTTAAAAAATATGCTAACAAAATCAACCCCAAATACAGGGCAACTAAACCTCTTTCATTCAGAGTTATTTTCCCAATTAGACACCAAAGACCCTTTAATACAGCTAGCCAACACTATTAACTGGACAGTCTTTGATAATGCTTTTGAGAAGTATTATTGCCAAGACAATGGCAGACCCTCAAAACCCATTAGACTGATGGTGGGTTTGCTTCTTCTTAAACAGCTTGAGAATCTATCTGATGAGCGTGTTGTTTTGCAGTTCAAACGCAATCCTTATTATCAATACTTCTACCTCTCAAGGGGGTACTGAAAATAGTGTGGATATCCCAACTACACACCAGATGTACCTTGTAATGCGACCGAGTTGGTACACTTTAGAAACCGCATTGGCATTGAAGGTTTTAATCTTATTTTTAAAATGAGCGTAGCCCTACATGGCAAGACTGCACAAGAGTCAACGGTGCTCATTGATACTACCGTACAAGAGAAGAACATCACCTATCCTACCGATGCTAAGTTAGCCATTAAAATCATCAATCGTCTTAATAAACTGGCAAAACATCACGCAGTCAAACAGCGTAGAACTTATATCAAAGAAGTTAAAAATTGCCGTTTGGCAATCAGGCACTTCCGTCATGTTAAAAAGCGCACTAAAGCTAAAAAAGCACTAACAAGACTGAGGACGATTGCCAATAAGCTCATCAGAGAATTACAACGCAAACTGCCTACCCATTTAGTGTTTGAGACCTACCAAAAAGACTTCTTATTTTATCAGCGCGTATTAGCTCAACAACCCAAAGACAAAAACAAAATCTATTCACTGCATGAGCCTAATGTTTATGTCATTGCCAAAGGCAAGGATCATAAGCAATATGAATACGGCAACAAAGTATCCATTGTCTCTACCAAAGACAATAACATTATTGTTGGGGTGGTTAGTCATGATAAAAACATTCATGATTCAAAAACCTTAGAGTCTGCCATTGCTCATGGAAATAGCAACCGAGATAGGCAAAAGCCTATCAAGCAAGCAGTATGCGACAGAGGCTATGTTGGTGCTAAAGAAGTGTTAGGTGCAAAAATCATTTTGCCTAAAAAGGCACTCAAAAAGGATAATCGCTATCAACGCGATAAAAAGCGCAAACTGTGTAAAAGACGAGCAGCCATAGAGCCTATCATTGGACATCTTAAGTCAGACTTTAGATTATCCAGAAACCTGCTTAAAGGGCAGGTTGGCGATGAAATTAATGTGCTGATGGCTGCGAAGTGCCTGGAATTTGAGAAAGTGGCTAGTAATGGCTGGTATTTTTTATTTTTTGCAAAAAATACGCTATTTTTTTATAAAAAACCATGGTTTTTTGTTGTGCCATATAAAAACTTAAAATCAAATAGAATTTAGCTGTTTTTAGGCTGATAGGGTGGTTTTTGGTTTGGGTTTTTAAGGGTGTATAAGTTCAGAAAGATATTGCACTATAGCGCAGGAGAATAGCGGCTTCTAAAATAATAGTTTTTTTAAACTGAATTTATCAAACGTTAGTATTACTGTTTAAATCGTTCGGAAATATGCCCTGCTGAAAAGCTAGCTTTGGTATTAGGTCTTGTTGCCTTGGATTTTTCTTAAGCTTGAAATTTATGTCGGCGTCCCCATTACTATATATTACGAAACTTTAACAAAGGAAATAGCATGGCAACAAAGAGTAAAACATCTGATAAGGAAACACTGGGCTTTGAGACGGAAGTAAAACAAATCTTGGATTTGATGATTCATTCCTTGTATGGCAATAAAGAGATATTCCTCAGAGAGCTTATTTCTAATGCATCGGATGCAGCTGGTAAGTTGCGTTTTTCTGCTCTCTCCAATGAAGGGCTTTACGAAGGTGATGGTGATTTAAAAATTCGAATTGCGATTGATAAGAAAGCAAAAACACTGACAATTTCTGATAACGGCATCGGCATGACGATGGATGAAGTAAAGAAAAATATCGGTACGATTGCGCATTCCGGCACTAAGAAGTTTTTTAATAAGTTAACGGGCGACGAAAGCAAAGATAGCCAGCTTATTGGTCAGTTTGGCGTAGGTTTTTACTCGAGCTACATTGTTGCCGATAAAGTGACGCTAACCACTAGAAAAGCAGGTGAAGCAAAAGGTGCTGCGGTTCGTTGGGAGTCAGCCGGTGCCGGTGAATATACCGTTGAAACGGTAAAAAAAGAAACTCGTGGTACTGAGATTACGCTGCATTTAAAGAAGGGCGAAGAAGAGTTTTTAGAAAGCTATCGCGTACAGGAAATCGTGCACAAGTTTTCTGAACACCTCGATATCCCTATCGTGATGAAGAATGAGCACAAAGAAAAGGGCAGTGATGATCCAGATGAAACGACGGTCAATAGTGCAACGGCGTTGTGGGTAAAGGCGCGAAAAGACCTGAGCGACGAAGACTACAATGGTTTTTACAAGCAAGTGTCACATGACTTCCAAGACCCGATGGCGCATTTGCACAGTAAAGTTGAAGGAACTAATGAATACACCTTGCTGCTTTATATTCCAGCTTCTGCACCATTTGATATGTGGGACAGAGAATCAAAACACGGTGTAAAACTATACGTTAAACGCACGTTTATTATGGAAGGTAACGAATTAATGCCGCGTTATCTGCGGTTTGTTCGGGGTGTTATCGACTCAGACAGCTTGCCACTGAATGTATCACGAGAAATTTTGCAACAAAGCAAACAGCTAAAGAGCTTGCGTTCAGGCGCTGTAAAAAAAGTATTGAGCTTAATTACAGGTATGGCGAAGAAAGAGCCAGAAAAGTTTGAAAAATTCTGGGCTGAATTTGGTGCGGTTATTAAAGAAGGCGTTATTAAGGACGAAAAAAACAAAGATAAAGTGATTAAGTTAATTCGTCTCGCTTCAACCAAAACAGATGGGAAGCAAACACAAACTTTGGCTGATTACGTTAAGGAAATGCAAGAAGGCCAAGAGAAAATTTATTATTTAACGGGTGATAACTATGCGAGCATTAAGAACAGCCCACACTTAGAAATTTTCAAAAAGAAAGGCATAGAAGTCTTATTAATGACAGACCACGTGGATGAGTGGCTCGTGCAGCATATGCCTGAATTTGAGGGCAAACAATTACAGTCTGCGGCAAAAGGTGATATCGATCTTGATGCAAGTAAAGATGATGCTAAGAGCGATAAGAAAGAGAGCAAAAAGGAAGAAGGTGAGCTAGATAGCACGGTTGAACAAATTAAAAAAGCGCTTGAGGGGAAAGTGAGTGAAGTTCGTCTAAGTACCCGTTTAGTTGATTCACCTGCCTGTTTGGTTTCGGAAGAAAATGCGATGGGCGTGCATATGGAACGCATTATGAAAGCAGCTGGGAAAGAAATGCCCGTTAGTCTTCCAATATTTGAAGTGAATGCGGAGCACCCACTGATTCAGCGTTTAAAAGATGAAGCTGATGATGATCGCTTTGCGGACTTATCTGGTTTGTTGTTTGAGCAAGCGGTGTTAAGTGAAGGTGGGCAGCTTGATGACCCAGCAAGTTTTGTGCAACGTTTAAATAAATTATTGCAAAGTTTGCTGTAGATGTAATTCGTTTAAAACTCTTTTGTAAGAGGCAAAAAAGAAGGCGGACAGTGTCCGCCTTTTTAGCGTGAGAAGATAAATCTCACGGGGAGGGAGTCTTTCTAAAATCCAAAAAACAAATTTAAGCCGTGGTGTGGGCGAATATGCGCGTACCTATACTGAGGCGTGTAATAGTGCTTGTAATGCTTGCGGGCCACGTATTTAGGGTAGTAATGTTTATAGCCATGGTTCGCTACGTAGTGGCGACCATAATGATTGTGATCATGGCGTGATGAGTGACCAGTATGCTTGCCAGAGTGGCTATAGTGCTTATTATGTTTGTAGTGTTTATACGCGTGACGTTTAGCATATTTTTTGTCATATTTTGAATGCGAATAATGATGACGCGCCGATTTGTGTTGTTCGCTATATTTATTGTGCTCGTGCTGCTCATGAGTCGAGCCATGGGGTTTAGCGATTGCAGTTCCACATAAAAGCAAAAGCGAAGCTGCCGCCAAAAAAGTTGTTAAAATTGTTTGCTTAGTCATGTCGATGTCCTTACTGCCACTGCAGTTTTGTTAATGTGCAGTGAAAGGATAAGCGCTGACGATGAATCTAAACTGAATGGAATTAAACTTTTATTTAAAAGTTTAAAGAACTCCTTTTTATGGGAGTTGAACGGGTGTGGATGAGTTCCAGTCTACTTTTTTGTGTTCGACTACAACAGATGTATATACCCCGCCACGAACATTAAACTCGGCTGTTAAGCGCATAAAGCGTGGCTGGCAAACGGCAACCAAGTCATCGAGAATTTGATTTGTAACTGCTTCATGAAAAGCATCTTGCTCTCTATAAGACCATATATAGAGTTTAAACGACTTTAATTCGACGCAAACTTCGTCAGGTACGTATTCAAGTGTTAATGAGGCAAAGTCGGGCTGCCCAGTTTTAGGGCAAAGGCAGGTGAATTCTGGCGTGTCGATGCGAATGGTGTAATCGCGATTTGAATTAGGGTTGTCAAAGGTTTCTAGATTTGTACTAGCGTGTGTGCTCATTGTGTTGCCGAAAGTTATATTTGAATGCGATTATTTTAAATGACCTGAGCATTTTAAAGTGAGAACTTTTTCATATTTGAGGAAGTTTTAACTTTATAAACCATAAGTCTCACTCAAACGAAAAGATGTTTGGTTCGGCTTTACACCACAGGGCATAAGTCTCACTCAAACGAAAAGATGTTTGGTTCGGCTTTATGAGAAACGCACAATAATGTATGGTTACTAGATGCGTTTGGAAAAAATAAAACTCTCTGGTTTTAAGTCATTTGTCGATACAACAATCATTCCGTTGCCGAGTAATTTGGCAGGAATTGTCGGGCCAAATGGTTGTGGAAAATCTAATGTTATTGATGCGGTTAGGTGGGTTATGGGTGAAAGCTCAGCTAAGCACCTGCGTGGTGAGTCGATGTCTGATGTTATTTTTAATGGTTCAGCCTCTAGAAAGCCTGTCGGCCAAGCCTTCGTCGAATTGTTGTTTGATAATAGTGACGGCACTATTACGGGTGAGTACGCGGCATATCGTGAAATTTCTCTCAAACGATCAATTAATAGAGAAGGGCAGTCGACGTATTTTTTAAATGGCACCCGTTGTCGCCGAAAAGATATTACGGATTTGTTTTTAGGTACAGGCTTAGGTTCAAGAAGCTATGCTATTATTGAGCAAGGTACGATTTCTCGTTTGGTCGAGGCAAAACCCGAAGAATTACGCGTGTACATCGAAGAAGCTGCAGGCATTTCTAAATACAAAGAACGCCGTCGTGACACTGAAAACCGTATCCGCCGTACTAGAGAAAATTTAGATAGAATCGCCGATTTATGTGAGGAAATTGGCAAGCAATGCCGTCACCTTAAGCGTCAAGCGGGTGTGGCAGAAAAGTACAAATCTTTAAAGGCTGAAGATCGTGAGTTAAAGTCTCGGTTGCTTGCATTGCGCTGGAAAGAACTCGATACAGCCGACTTTGGGGAACAGCAAAAACTCGACGCGTTACAAACAAAGGTGGACGAGGTTTTGGCCGAGCAGCGTGGGTGTGAAAAGAAGATAGAAGTGGAACGCGATGCCTATAATCAGCAAAGAGAGAAATGGACGGCCGTTCAAGCAAATTTTTATGCAATTGGGTCTGAGATTGCCAAAGTTGAACAGTCTTTGCAGCAGCATAAAGGTCAATTAGAGCAGCAAAAACGCGAGTTATCTCAAGCTGAGGGAACTCTGAATGAGTCACAGTTAGAGCAAGCAGAGGGTAAGCAAAGACTTGAGGGCTCACAAACGTTGCTACAAGAGGCTGAGGCAGCATTAACGGCGACGGAAAAGGATGAAGTATCACTTAAAGAAGCTTTACTTGCCGCTGAGTTGGCGATGACAGAAGGCCAAAAAAACTGGGATGAGTTTACCCACCAGGTGGCTGAGCCTAAAAGGCAAATTGACGTCGAGAAAGTTAAAATAGACCAGCTAGAGCGACATTTAGTGCAGTTGGGCCAACGTATTGAAAGTGCGAGCAAAGAGCGAACGCAACATCAACAGCTACTTGAAAACGAAGGGTTCTCGCAACTACAAGAAGAGCACGGTGTGTTGCATCAACAGCATCATGCTGAAATGTTGACTAGCCAAGCGGCACAAAAAGAGTTGGCAGAACTAGGGCAACAAATTCACGAGAAAAATGAAGCGCTGGCAAAGTTGCGGGCCGGCCATGCACAAGGCGCAGGGCGCCTAGCATCGATTGAGGTGTTGCAGCAATCAGGTGTTAGTCAGTGGCAAGAAAACGTGCAGTCTTGGCTTGAAAATCAAGGGCTACAGCAACTACCTAGTTTGATTGAGAACCTGAATGTGCAGGCCGGTTGGGAAAAGGCATTTGAAGCCGTGTTGGGTGGGTATATAAAAGCGCTTTGCCTCGATGATTTATCAAATATTTATCCGAAGCTCGACGAATTACCTGAGGGTAATTTGGTTTTGTTAAGCTTGCAGGAGGCGTCCAATGATGCCGCGTTCGCTAAAACGTCTATTGTTAATTTGGTGACCTCTAGCCAGTTGCCTTTGTCGCTGTTGAGACATGTTCATTTTGCAGAGACTTTGCAGGATGCGCAGCAGTTATTAGCAAGCTTAGATGGTAACGAGTCTGTAGTGACCAAAAATGGTGTTTGGTTGAATTCAAACTTTATTTTTGTCAGCAATCTTAAAGATGGCATAAGTGCTTTGTCACTGGAAAAAGAAAAACAAGAACTGACGGTGCAGTTGAACAGCTTGTCAACGCAGACTGCAACGTCAGAACAAGCTATTTTTTTATGTAGAGAGAGATTGTCTGTGATTGAAAATGCACGTCAGGTGGCGCAGCAAAGCGAAGTTAATCGTTCAAAAGAGCTTGTAGAACTGGCTAATAAGCTGAATGAGAAAAGCGCTAAATCTGAACACGCAAAACAGCGCCTAGTGCAGCTAAAAATTGAGTTATCTGATGCGATTAGGCAACAAGAAGGCGACAAGAGCGCATTAGCCTTATCACGTAAATCGAAAGATGAGTCCATCGAATTATCAGAGAACGTCGAATCAAAAAGGGCGTCTATTCAACAGCAACTCAGCGAGCAGAAGACTCTACTTGAAGCGGCGAGACTTAACTCCCATGCCGCACGTGAGCAGGTGCATAGCTACATGCTCAAAATTGAGTCACAGCGTTCTGCTTGTGCGTTGATAAGTCAAAACGAGCAAAATGTGGTGCAAAGAATAGAAGCCGCGTCGAAAAAAATAAAAGAGCTAGGTGATGTATTAGCGCTCGGTTCGCAGCCGCTTGAGGTGAAAGAAAAGGAGTTGGCCGAGCTATTAGGCGAGCGATTAAAAGTTGAAGCGTCATTATCCAGCGAACGGTTACGAGTTGAAAAATTTGAGCAAACTATCCGTGAAACTGAAAAACAGCGCCATCAACTTGAGCAGCGTGTGCAGGTAGAAAGAGAAGATGTCTCTACGGCTAAAATCAGTCATCAAGAAGTATTGGTTAGAAAGCAGACGCTTGTTGAGCAACTACAGGCTTCTGGCTTAAAGCTCGAAGAAGCGATAAATGATTTACCTGAGGGCAGTAACGAGGGAGCGTGTCAGTCCCAAATTGATAATTTGACTAAGCGTATTGATAGACTAGGCCCCATCAATCTAACGGCTATTGAAGAGTACGACACGCAGTTGGAAAGAAAAACATACCTAGACAGCCAGCAAGAAGATTTGAACGAATCGTTGTTGACCTTGGAAAAGGCGATTGAGAAAATTGATATAGAAAGCCGTGCTTTGTTTAAAGCAACCTTTACAAAGGTCAATGAAGGTTTTGCAAAAAGATTCCCCAAATTATTTGGTGGTGGCAAAGCTTACCTTCAGCAGCTCGGGGATGATATGTTGGAGTCAGGGATTACTGTCATGGCCCAGCCGCCAGGGAAGAGAAACACGTCAATCCACCTGTTGTCGGGTGGTGAAAAAGCGCTCACAGCGGTTGCGTTAGTGTTTGCAATTTTTGATTTGAACCCGTCACCATTTTGTATGCTTGATGAGGTCGATGCGCCATTAGATGAGGCGAATGTTGAGCGGTTTGGTGAGTTGGTAAAAGAAATGTCAGAATATGTTCAAATGATACTGATAACACATAATAAAGCGACAATGGAAATTGTGCAGCAGTTAGCGGGCGTTACGATGAAAGAACCTGGTGTCTCTAGGTTGGTTGCTGTGGATCTTGAGGAAGCGGCTAAAATGGCCGTGGCATAATGCTTTTAATTCGGACTTAAAGGAAGGAAGGCATGGAGGAAGGTTTGCTTCGTTTAATTTTACTGGGAGTTGGTGTTGCTATCCTTGTGGGCATTTATCTTTATGGTAGGCCACAAAAAACCAGCAGCGAGGATAAAGACGATTTTGTAGAGGATCGGCCTGAAAGTGTCTTTAAGGGCATGCCCCCTATGTTGGGTATACCTACGTCACCCGTTGAAGCGCCAGCTGAAGAAGAGGAGCAACCAGAGGTCGAGGTCAGCACTGATGTCGATAGTTGCTTTGATTACGAGGCGCAGGATCCAGAGTTAGCTGCGACAGGTGAAGTTGTTAATGACAGGTTTGATGAAGTGCCTGAAAGTCCATCAGAAAATGAACCGGCTTTCGAGGTTGACGTAAAGATAGAATCAGAGCATGAGGTTGTGGAAAGCGAAGTTGATGAGTCGGGTGTAATACAGCTTGCGATTGTGCACTCTTATGGGGATAAGATTAAGGGTATCGATCTACTTAATGCTTGTGCGGAGTTTGATTTAGAGTTTGGCGATATGGGAATTTTTCATCGTTATCGCCGTCATGAAGGCATAGAAACCCAAGTTTTTCACGTAGCCAATGTCGTTGAGCCGGGCACGTTCCCTCTTGGAGAAATGGATTCCTTCGAAACCAAAGGTATTGCCCTGTTTATGCAAGCTACAGACGATGAGATTGTAGAAAAAACATTCGATGAAATGCTTGAGACAGCTCGTCAATTAAGCATTAGTCTTGATGCCGAATTGGTAGACGAAAAGATGCAGCCGCTGAGTGTTGCACGTATAGAGGCAATACGAGAACAGTTAGCGAGGCTTTCTAGTTAATGGCAGTGCCTGCTGATGTAGCCCAACGTGTTGATTTTTTACGAGCCGAAATTAACAAACACAATCAAAGTTATTACCAATTAGACGCACCACAAATTCCAGACTCTGAGTACGATGAGTTAATGCAAGCTTTGCAGCAACTTGAGTCACAGCACCCCTCTTTAATAAATGCGCAATCACCCACTCAACGCGTAGGCTCCGCACCGCTTGACTCCTTTAAACAGGTTAAGCATGTTGTTCCGATGCTATCTTTGGGGAATGCATTCGGTGCGGCTGAATTTGAAGACTTTGATAAGCGTGTGCGTGAGCGAGGTGGTTTTTCTAAAGCAATGGAATATATGGTCGAACCCAAGTTGGATGGCTTAGCGATATCGCTGCTATATCAGCACGGCGATTTGGTGATAGCGGCCACGCGTGGTGATGGAAAAACGGGTGAAGACGTGAGCGAAAACGTTAAGACTATCGGCGCAATTCCGATGCGTCTAACGGGTGACGGTTACCCGGACAAGTTTGAAGTACGGGGTGAGGTGTTTATGCCGCTGAAGGGGTTTCAAACGCTTAATATTAGAGCTAAAAAAAAGGGTGAAAAGGCCTTTGTAAACCCGAGAAACGCAGCGGCAGGAAGCCTTCGTCAGCTCGATTCAAAAATAACAGCAACACGGCCCTTAGCATTTTATAGTTACGGTATTGGTTTGGTGGAAGGTGGAGCTATACCCAGTACTCAGAAAACATTATTTGAAGCGTTTAAGCGATGGGGTTTGCCCGTTTGTGATCAGTTGGTAACGGTAAAAGGTATTGAGGCCTGCGATCGGGCGTATCAGGTTTTATTAGAGAAACGCGAACGCTTGCCGTATGAGATAGATGGTGTTGTGTACAAGGTGAATGATTTTGAGCAGCAGCGCGAATTAGGTTTTGTCTCGCGTGCGCCGCGCTGGGCCATCGCCAGAAAATTTCCTGCACAAGAAAAAACCACCAAACTAGTAAGTATTGACGTACAGGTTGGCCGTACTGGCGCGATAACTCCTGTAGCGCGTCTAGAGCCCGTTTTTGTTGGCGGCGTGACGGTTACCAACGTCACGCTTCACAATGAAGACGAAATGCGCAAGAAGGACGTTCGAATCGGCGACACGGTGGTGGTTAGGCGAGCGGGCGATGTAATCCCTGAAATTGTCAGTGTGGTGAGCGATAAGCGACCAGCGGGTGCCCAGTTATTTAAAATGCCGAATCATTGCCCTGTCTGCGATACAAAACTTGAGAGAACAGAGGGTGAGGCCGTTCTAAGATGCGGTGCAGGTTTATATTGTCAAGCGCAGACCAAGGCGGCAATAAAACACTTCGCGTCGCGTAGGGCGCTTGATATAGAGGGCTTGGGCGATAAGTTAGTTGAGCAGTTGGTCGACAAAGGTTGGGTTAAGTCGCCGGCAAACTTGTTTGAGTTAAAGCAAGAACAGTTGGCTGGCTTAGATAGGATGGCCGATAAGTCGGCAAAAAATATTATTGATGCCCTCGAAAAAGTGCGGCTGACGACCTTGCCTCGGTTTTTATATGCTCTAGGTATTCGTGAGGTGGGTGAGGTGACGGCAAATAGCTTGGCTTCGCATTTTGGCAATTTACAGGCCGTGATGGACGCTTCGACAGAAGAATTAGAGCGAGTGGCTGACGTGGGGCCGATTGTGGCGCAGCACGTGGTAACCTTTTTCAGTGATAGGCATAATGCTGAGGTTATCGAAAGACTATTACGCTTTGGTATTCGTTGGGAGAATGTAGCAGTACGCGTTCTGGAAGACGCGCCTTTGTTAAATCAAGTGTTTGTGATAACGGGTTCATTGTTAGAAATGAATCGAGATCAGGCGAAAGAGGTCTTGCAAGCCATGGGCGCAAAAGTGACGTCTAGCATATCTAAAAAGACGGACTTTTTGCTTGCGGGAGAAGAGGCGGGCTCCAAGCTAAAAAAAGCGCAAGATTTAGGCGTGCCTATTTTGTCCGAAAGTGACTTTATGAAACTCATAAAAAGCAATCATGTTTAGTTTTTTAAAAATTCTTTTTAAGCTATAAAACTCAAATAAATCAATGTGTTAATGATTTTTCTCTCCCACCATCCCTTACTGTTTTTTGTCAGTTGTAGCTGAATTGTATGTGCGCTCAAATGAGGTGCCATTGCCGTCAAATAAAGTTAGCGGCAAGGTGACTTTTAGAGTATAATTTCAGGCTTATTTTGATGCGATTTTTGGGCTTTTAAAGCAGCGATATTGAGCTGCTAAAAAACGCACTATGGGTCGTGTTTACGAATCATAATTTTTTGTAAACTCTTGGTGTTTTTGGGAGATACCAGCACATGGCAGAGCTTGGAAAAGAAACAATACCCGTCAATATAGAAGACGAAATGCGTCAGTCCTATTTGGACTATGCAATGAGTGTGATTGTGGGTCGTGCGCTACCCGATGTTCGTGACGGGCTTAAGCCGGTGCACAGACGCGTTTTATACGCGATGAATGTGCTGGGCAACGATTGGAACAAAGCTTACAAAAAATCTGCCCGTATCGTGGGTGACGTGATTGGTAAATATCACCCGCATGGCGATACGGCGGTTTACGATACGATTGTTCGTTTGGCTCAGCCTTTCTCTATGCGCTACATGTTGGTAGATGGGCAGGGTAACTTTGGTTCAGTTGACGGCGATTCGGCCGCTGCGATGCGTTACACCGAAATTAGGATGTCGAAGTTGTCGCACGAGCTATTGGCTGACCTTGATAAGGAAACCGTCGATTTCAGAGCTAACTATGATGAGTCAGAATATGAACCAATGGTTTTCCCATCGCGCGTACCGATGTTGTTGGTTAATGGTTCATCAGGTATCGCTGTGGGCATGGCAACGAATATCCCTCCACATAATTTGTCAGAAGTTACCTCGGCTTGCTTGCGGTTAATTGATCAGCCGGAATCTACAATTGATGAGTTGATGGAGTGTATCCCAGGGCCTGATTTCCCAACGGCAGGTATTATTAATGGGGCGAAAGGCATTCGCGAGGCCTATTATACGGGTCGTGGCAAGATTTATTTGCGCGCGCGTTATCACGTTGAAGGCGAGGAAACGTCGAGTAGCAAGCTGTCGATTGTTGTTACGGAGCTGCCTTATCAAGTTAACAAAGCGCGCCTGCTCGAAAAAATAGCTCATCTCGTAAAGGATGCGAAGTTAGAAGGTATCTCTGGTTTGCGTGATGAGTCTGATAAAGACGGCATGCGGATGGTTATAGAGTTGAAGCGCGGCGAAGTGCCAGAAGTTATCATCAATAACCTCTACCAGCACACGCAACTGCAAAACGTATTTGGCATTAACATGGTGGCCCTGATTGATGGGCGGCCTAAGTGTTTAAATCTTAAGCAAATTTTAGACGCCTTTATTGACCATCGCCGTGAAGTGGTTACGCGTAGAACGCTGTTTAACTTACGTAAAGCACGTGACCGCGCGCATATCTTAGAAGGACTTGCTGTCGCGTTATCAAATATCGATGAAATGATCGTGATGATAAAAGCAGCGCGCAGCCCAGCTGATGCGAAAGAGGCGTTGTTGGCGAAAGGTTGGCCACCAGGTTTGGTCGCGGATATGCTGTCAAAAGCAGATTCAAGCCGCTCACGTCCGGATAGTTTAGGAGAAGAGTTTGGCTTGCAGGGTAAAGAATATCACTTGTCGCCGACGCAGGCGCAGGCAATACTTGAATTGCGCTTGCACCGTTTAACGGGGCTTGAGCAAGATAAGATTATTCAGGAATACAAAGAGTTGTTGATTTCGATTGATGACTTCTTGGATATTTTGGGAAACCGCGATCGTTTGATGTCCGTTATACGTGAAGAGTTGGTTCAGTTGGTCGAGGCGTTTAAAGATGATCGGCGTACTGAAATAGTTGAGCAGTTCCTGAACTTGACCGCTGAAGATTTAATCACCGAAGAAGATATGGTGGTGACGCTTTCTCATGAAGGTTATGTTAAATCACAACCACTTACTGCATATTCTGCTCAACGTAGGGGTGGAAAAGGTAAAACGGCAGCGAACACCAAGAACGAAGACTTTATCGAGAACTTGTTTATTGCCAATACGCACGATACTGTGCTGTGCTTTTCTAATCGTGGCAAAGTTTACTGGTTGCGCGTATTCAATTTACCGGTGGCGAGTCGTATTGCGCAGGGTAAGCCTATTGTTAATTTATTGCCGCTCGAAGCCGATGAGCGTATTAATGCTATTTTGCCCATTCGAGAATTTAAAGATGACGAGTATGTGTTGATGGCAACAATGTCAGGTACGGTTAAAAAGACATTAATTAAGGAATTTGAAAAACCACGTTCAAGTGGCAAAATTGCTATCGACCTAAGAGGTGATGACACGCTTGTTGGGGTGGATATAACAGACGGTAAAAAACAGGTTATGTTGTTTGCCAGTTCAGGTAAGGTGGCGAGCTTTAACGAGAGCGATGTTCGCCCAATGGGCCGTACAGCGGGTGGCGTTAGAGGGATGAAGATAAAAGAAGGTGAGAAAATTATCTCATTGATTATCTCCAAGCCCGGTACGGTATTTTCATTGACCGAAAATGGTTTTGGCAAGCGTACCAAGATTGAAGAGTACCCGATTCATAAACGCGGCGGACAAGGCGTTATAGCCATGCAAACCAGCGATAGAAATGGCGCTTTAGTGGGTGCTGTTTTGGTCGATGATAATGACGAGTTAATGCTAATTACAGATGGTGGCACCTTGGTAAGAACACGAACGCATGAAATATCTGTGCTTGGAAGAAACACACAAGGTGTACGTGTTATTCGCCCTAATAAAAATGAAAAAGTGATTGGGCTTGACCGTATTGCGATGCTCGAAAGCGAAGATGCTGATGAAGAGCTAGAAGTTGAAGCTGATGTTGATAGTTCTGTTATCGAGTTGGATGAAGAATAAACGTAGACGATTAATTTAAAGGAGATTGAGTGTCCCGAATATATAATTTTAGCGCTGGGCCTGCGGCTGTGTCCGAGTCCGTATTAGAGAAAGCGCGCGATGAAATGCTTGATTGGAATGGTTCGGGTATGTCTGTAATGGAGATGAGCCATAGAGGTAAAGAGTTCGTTTCAATTGCAGAAAAAGCCGAAGCAGACGTTCGCGAATTAATGGGTATTTCGGATCAATACAAAGTCTTGTTTTTACAAGGTGGTGCGACGTCGCAATTTTCGATGGTGCCGATGAACCTGCTTCAGGGTAAACAGAAGGCGTGTTACGTCAATACGGGTGCGTGGTCTAAAAAGGCGATTAAAGAAGCAAAAACACACTGCGACGTTCATCTATCTGCGAGTTCAGAAGGCGATAACTTTACTTCTATACCGGCAGTTGACAGTTGGGATATTGCACAAGACGCCGCGTATCTTCACTACACCAGCAATGAAACAATTGGTGGTGTTGAATTTCAAAGTATTCCAGATGTTGGTGGATTAGAATTGGTCGCTGATATGTCGTCGAATATCTTATCCAGAGAGATTGACGTAAATAAGTTTGGCGTTATCTATGCGGGTGGGCAAAAGAATATGGGCCCATCAGGTATTGCCTTAGTGATTGTGCGTGAAGATTTGATTGGCAATGTAGTTGCAGGTGCGCCGAGCATGTTCGACTATAAGAACCACGCCGATGCAGGTTCTATGTTTAATACACCGCCGACCTACAGTTGGTATTTAATGGGTTTGGTGTTTGAGTGGATTAAAGAGCAAGGTGGTGTAGCCGCTATTGAAGCGCAAAATATTCGTAAAGCAAGCAAACTGTATGAAGCTATTGATAGCTCAAGCTTTTATGCCAACCCAGTCGAAGTGGCGTCACGCTCACGAATGAATGTTCCGTTCACACTTGCCGATAGTGCCTTAGACGCTGAGTTTTTAAGCGGAACGAAGCAGGCTGGCCTAGTGACCTTAAAGGGGCATCGTTCAGTAGGCGGTATGCGCGCGAGTATTTATAATGCGATGCCGGAGCAGGCAATAGACGCACTTATTTCCTTTATGGTTGAGTTTGAGAAAACAAAGGCTTAAATTAAACCGAATACAATCAATAACTTAAAAATTAGGTAATCAAGAAAGATGTTTAAAATACAAACGCTAAATAATATTTCTACAAAGGGTTTAGATAAATTCCCAAGCGATCAATACGAAGTGTCATCTGACATGCAGACTCCGGACGCTTATATGTTGCGTTCATTAAAATTGCACGGTGTAGAGATTCCGAAAAGTGTATTAGCCATTGGCCGTGCTGGTGCAGGGGTTAATAATATTCCGGTCGAAAAAATGAGCGAAGCCGGTATTCCTGTATTTAATGCGCCGGGCGCTAATGCAAATGCGGTGAAAGAACTTGTTTTAACCGGTATGTTGCTGGCCTGCCGAAATATTTGTCAAGCTTGGGATTGTGCAACGAACCTTAAAGGCGAAGACGATGCAATCGGCAAAGAAGTGGAGCAAGTTAAAAAGAACTTTGTCGGGTTTGAACTGCCAGGAAGAACACTAGGTGTCATTGGCTTGGGTGCAATTGGTACCTCGGTTGCTAATGCTGCACAAGGTTTAGGGATGGGCGTGGTTGGTTTTGACCCTGCAATTACCGTCGAGCGCGCTTGGCAGCTATCATCTTCAATCAAGTCTGCTAATACGGTTGATGAATTATTGGCACAATCTGATTTTGTGACGGTGCACGTACCGCTCAATGAGGGTACAAAGAATCTTATTGACGCAAAGCGTATCAGTACGATGAACGATAACTCAATCATTCTTAACTTTTCACGCGATGGCATCGTAAACAATGAAGACGTTGTGGCTGCGCTAGATTCTGGCAAGCTTTATGCGTATGTGTGTGATTTCCCAAGTAATTTACTAAAAAACCATCCGCGGGTTATTACCTTGCCACACCTTGGAGCATCGACTACAGAGGCAGAAGAAAACTGCGCGATTATGATTGCTGATCAGTTAAAAGACTTTTTAGAGAATGGAAACATTGTTAATTCTGTTAACTTCCCTCAGGTCAAGATGCCAAGAGCAGGCGGATTTAGGCTGGCTATTGCGAACTCAAATGTACCTAATATGGTGGGGCAAATTTCAACCATTTTGGCGGAGCACAACTTGAATATCATTGACTTGCTTAACAAGTCACGCGGTGAGATTGCTTACACGTTATTGGATGTTGAAGAAAAAGTATCTGAAAAAATAATAACTGAACTTGAAAGTATCGACGGAGTATTGTCGGTTCGCGCACTGCACTAATCTAGCATGAGCGCTAATAAATCATTGTCTGAACTACGCGAAGCAATTGATGCTTTAGATGGACACTTATTAGCCTTATTTAATGAACGGGCGTGTCTTGCAAAAGACGTGGCTTCTGTAAAGATTGCGGAAGGAGAGGTAGGAGATTTTTATCGCCCAGACCGTGAAGCCACGATTTTAAGGCATATTAAGCAGAGCAATCCCGGTCCATTAAAAGATGAACACGTTGTGCGGCTCTATCGTGAATTGATGTCCTCGTGTCTTGCGCTCCAAAAACCTTTAACGGTTTCATACCTTGGCCCGATAGGTACGTTTACACAAGAAGCTGCTTTAAAGCATTTTGGGCACGCTATTGATTCTGTTGCAGTAGGTGCTATCAGCGACATTTTTAATGAAGTTGAAAATGGTAAAGCAGATTATGGTGTCGTACCCGTAGAGAATTCAACTGAGGGTGTGATTACGCATACCTTAGATATGTTCATGAAATCACCGTTACACATCTGTGGTGAAGTGGAGCTGCGTATTCATCACCATTTGTTGTCTAACGTTGAAATTCTAGAAGATGTAAAGATTATTTATTCGCACCAGCAATCATTAGGGCAGTGTCGCCAGTGGCTCGCTACGCATTTACCGCAAGTGAAAACGGTGTCTGTAACGAGTAATGCCGAAGCTGCGCGTCTTGCTGCAGAAGAGCTTGGTTCGGCTGCAATAGCGGGGGAAATAGCCTCAGAAATTTATAATTTAAAAAAGCTCGCGAGTCATATCGAAGATGAAGCGCATAATACAACGCGGTTTTTAATTATAGGTGAGCGTATTGTGTCGGTGAGTGGTGAAGATAAAACCAGCCTAATGATTTCCACTAAAAATATTTCAGGTGCGTTGCACGATGTTCTATCACCTTTTGCAGAAGCGAGTATTAGTTTGAATAAAATTGAGTCGCGACCATCAAGGAAAGGCGCGTGGGAATATGTGTTTTTCATTGATATTGATGGGCATAAAGATGATGAGCACGTAGTCAAAGTGCTGGACGCGCTTAAGTCGAAAGTAAGTCAATTAAAGGTGCTTGGCTCGTACCCCAAAGCCGTTATTTAAGAAAGGCCTTCAAAGCAGGCCACACAAATGCGTGAAAAAAATATGTTGTGTGACTTAGCCGTTGATGCGATAGCAGGCCTACGCTCTTATCAGCCAGGAAAGTCTATCGATGAGTTGCAACGTGAATTAGGCTTAGATGAAATTGTAAAGCTGGCGTCTAATGAAAATCCGTTAGGACCCAGTGAGGATGTTAAGGAAGCCATTGCAAAAGCGACAGCTGAAATATCTTTATATCCAGATGGCAATGGCTACTATCTCAAGCAAGCATTGGCCGACAAGTTAGCCGTTTCAACAGACATGATTACTTTGGGCAATGGCTCAAATGACGTGCTAGATATGGTTGGCCGCGTGTTTTTAGAGCCTGAACGCGAAGTGATTTATTCCGAATATGCTTTTGTTGTGTATGCAATAACAACCCAGGCGGTGGGCGCTAAAGGGCGAGTAGCATCTGCTCTTTCAATAAACTCAGAACAACCTTATGGTCATGATTTGGCGGCAATGAAGGCACTGATAAATGGCCAAACATCAGTTATTTTTATCGCAAATCCAAATAATCCTACAGGGACTTACCTTGAGCTGGACATATTGGAGAGCTTCATCAAAAGCGTACCCAGTGACGTGGTAGTTGTTTTAGATGAGGCGTATTGCGAATACGGCGATAAGGGAGAGAGTAAAAAGACGATTCAGTGGTTAAATAAATATCCGAATCTTATTATTACACGTACCTTCTCAAAAGCGTATGGCTTAGCCGGTTTGCGGGTTGGCTATTCCATAAGCCAGCCTGAAGTTGCAGATTTGCTTAACAGGGTACGACAACCGTTTAATGTTAATTCTCTAGCCTTAGTAGCGGCGAAAGCCGCGTTAGACGATGAGGCTTACCTTGAAGAAACCCGAGTTTTAAACCAACAAGGGCTTAAGCAGTTAGTGGCAGGTTTTACTGCGCTTGAGTTAAACTATATTTCATCGGTTGGAAATTTTATTTGTGTCGAAGTGGGAGAAGCTGCAAGTAGGGTTTTTAATGATTTACTAAAAGAGGGTGTTATTGTCCGAGCGCTAGAACCCTACAAGATGCCGAGTTATCTAAGAGTTTCTGTGGGGACCCTTAAACAGAATGAAAAGTTTTTGAATGCATTAGCTAAGGTACTTAAGAATGTTTAAAAAAATATGCATTATCGGCGTGGGGCTTATGGGTGGCTCGATCGCCAAAGCGTCTCGTGAAAACGGCTTGTGCAATGAAATAGTTGGCGTAGGACGTAATCGTGAGAACCTGCAGTTAGCCTGTGATTTGGGTGTAATTGATAAATTCACCAGTGATATTTTAGAAGGGGCGAGTGGGGCTGATTTGGTCGTTGTTTGCACGCCAGTAGGTTCGTTTAACGAGGTTCTTAAAGAGCTTAAAAAAACATGGGATAGTGAGTGTTTATATACCGACGTGGGTAGCACTAAGGCAAGTGTTGTGGATTCATTGAGTTCTGTATTTACAACTATCCCACAGAATTTTGTGCCGGCTCATCCTATTGCAGGGTCTGAGAAAAATGGTGTTGAAGCCTCTCAACTTGATTTATTTAAAGGTAAGCGCGTCATCCTTACGCCCGTGTCTGATACACAAATAGCAGCGCAAGAAAGGTGTTCCGCATGGTGGAACGCGATGGGCGCAAAAGTCTCTAGCATGAGCGTCGAGCATCACGATGAGGTGCTTGCAGCAACAAGTCACTTACCCCACGTGTTAGCTTTTTCTTTGGTGGAGTTATTGAAAAACAAAGAAGATGAAAAAGAAATTTTTAAATATGCAGCTGGTGGGTTTAAAGACTTTACTCGGATAGCGTCGAGTGACCCGCAAATGTGGGCAGATATTTGTCTGGCTAACAAAGCTCCGTTACTCAAGTTGATTGACGACTATCAAAGTATGAACCAGAAAATAGCGCGGCTGATCGAAAAGGGAGATGAGCAAGGCTTGTTGTCGCTCTTTGAATCTGCCCGTATCGCACGTAATAATTTTATGACTAAATAGCGTCGTTTAAACTTTCACATGAATACATTTTTTATTAAAAAAAGCACGGGGCTGGCTGGACGATATAGAGTGCCGGGCGATAAATCGATCTCTCACCGTTCTATTATGTTGGGGAGTATTGCTGAGGGCGTGACAGAGGTTAGTGGGCTGCTTGAAGCTGAAGATGTGCTCGCCACTTTGGCAACATTCGAAAGTATGGGCGTGAATATAGAGCGGCTAGGCGATGGGTGTCTGCGAATACATGGCGTCGGCTTGCATGGCTTAAAAGCGCCATCAAATGACCTTTATGTCGGTAATTCTGGTACTTCAATGCGTTTATTGGTCGGATTGCTGGCTGGACAAGCATTCGATGCTACTTTGACAGGGGACGTGTCTTTATCTAAACGTCCGATGCGCCGTGTTTTGGATCCGCTCGTTTTAATGGGGGCAAAAGTTCAAAGTAATGAAAATGGTTTTTCACCCTTAAAAATCAGCGGGGGGCGTTCGTTGACAGCGATTGATTACGTTATGCCGATGGGTAGCGCGCAAGTTAAATCATGCTTGTTACTTGCAGGGCTCTACGCAGCAGGAACAACTCGGGTTACTGAGCCTGCAGTTACTCGTGATCATACGGAGAGAATGTTAGAAGGCTTTGGTTATGTGGTTGAGAAAACAGGCAATACCATTTCTGTTACTGGAGGTGGAACGCTAACGGCTACCAAGGTAGACGTTCCTACAGATATTTCATCAGCTGCATTTATGCTGGTTGCCGCATTGATAACGTCAAACTCAGATATAACCTTAGAGCACGTTGGCATTAACCCAACAAGAACCGGGATTATTGATATTCTGAAAGCGATGGGTGCAGATTTGACGCTTGAAAACAATCGCATAATAGGTGGAGAGGAAGTTGCCGATATACGCGTGAAAAGTAGCCCGTTAAAGGGCATACATATTCCAGAAAAATTCGTCGGGCTGGCGATTGATGAATTCCCCGTGATTTTTGTAGCGGCTGCTTGTGCGGAAGGAGAAACGGTATTAACAGGCGCTGCAGAGTTGAGAGTTAAAGAAAGCGACAGGATTCAATCGATGGCGGAAGGTTTACAGGCAGTTGGCGTTGATGCGCAAGCGAGCGACGATGGGATGATTATACAAGGTGGCTCAATTAAAGGAGGTATTGTCGAAAGCTATGACGATCACCGTATAGCGATGTCCTTTGCTGTTGCGGGCTTGCGTTCAGAACAAGGTATTCAAGTTAATAATTGTGAGAACGTGAAAACCTCTTTCCCAAGCTTCATGGCTTTGGCAAAAAAGTGTGGCTTTAATTTAACGGTTAGATAGCTGATGGATCCACGTGTTCCGGTGTTAACCATTGATGGCCCAAGCGGGGCAGGGAAAGGCACTATTGCAAAGGCTGTGGCTGAAAAGCTCGGTTGGCATTATCTCGATAGCGGCGCGTTATACCGCGCCTTAGGCGTAGCTGCTATGAATGATGGTGTTGATTTGTCCGAGGAAACAGAATTAGTCGCGTTGGCAAATAAGATTAAGCTCGAATTTAAACAAATCCCAGCAGGTGAGTGGGGTGTATTCTTAGATGGTAAAGAGATACAGCAACATTTGCAGACAGAGCAAGTGGGTGCGGTAGCGTCAAAGTTGGCAGTTTTCCCGGCTGTTCGTGACACATTAAAGCAAAAACAACGAGGTTTTCAGCATCATCCGGGTTTAGTGGCCGATGGAAGAGATATGGGTAGCGTCGTGTTCACAGAGGCTGAATATAAGGTTTATCTAACAGCTAGCGCGGAAATACGCGGGAAAAGGCGTTATAAGCAGTTGATAGAGAAAGGAATTAGTGCTAATCTTGCGCACGTTATCCAGGACATTGAGGAGCGCGATAGTCGAGATAAAAACCGATCAATCGCACCGTTGGTTATCCCTCAGGATGCGCTGTATTTAGACACATCAAATATGGCGGTGAAAGAGGTGTTAGAACAAGTACTAAATGTCGTAAACAACAAGACTTAAAGATTTAGATGTATAGGTGGTTTGAGCCTCAGGGGTTCAAGCCTTTTTTTAACTTAACCCTTTTTATAGGCAGGGTGTTTTTAAACTCCCTCTTGCTGCTTATAAAAGACAAATAGAAGAGAAGAAAATGAGCGAAAATTTCGCAGAAATGTTTGAAGAGAGCATCAAAACAGCAGAGCTTACCCCTGGTACTTTAATTAAAGGTCAAATCATAGAGATTGGCTCTGATGTTGTCATAGTCAACGCGGGCTTAAAGTCAGAAGGAAACATCCCCCGCTGGCAGTTCCTTAGTGCAACCGGTGAGCTTGAAGCCGCGGTTGGTGATGAGGTTGAAGTTGTATTAGAGATGGTTGAAGACGGTCTTGGTTCAACATTACTATCAAGAGATAAAGCGAAGAAGGCAGCAGCCTGGCGCTTATTGGAAGTTGCATCTGAGAAGAACGAAACAGTAGTTGGTGTTATTACTGGAAAAGTTCGTGGTGGCTTTACAGTAGAAGTATCCGGTTTGAGCGGCTTCTTACCAGGTTCACTCGTCGATGTCCGTCCTATCAGAGACACAACTTTCCTAGAAGGCAAAGATATTGAGTTTAAAGTGATTAAACTCGATGAGAAGAGAAACAACGTTGTTGTATCACGCCGTGCTGTACTGGAAACAGAATATAGCGCCGAACGTGAAGCACTACTTGAAAATCTAAAAGAAGGCGCGACCCTAAAAGGTATCGTTAAAAACTTAACCGATTACGGTGCGTTTATCGATTTAGGCGGTGTTGATGGTCTGCTGCATATTACTGATATGGCGTGGAAGCGCGTTAAGCACCCATCAGAAGTTATCGAAATTGGACAAGAAATTGACGTGCTTGTTTTACGTTACGATGAAGAGAATAAGCGTGTGTCACTTGGCTTGAAACAGTTAGGCGAAGATCCATGGGTCAACATCTTACAGCGCTACCCTGTGCAATCACGCTTGATTGGCCATGTAACTAACCTAACGGATTATGGTTGTTTCATTGAAATTGAAGATGGCATTGAAGGCCTTGTGCACGTTTCAGAAATGGACTGGACTAACAAAAACGTTAACCCCGCAAAAGTTGTAGCACTAGGTGACGAAGTGGAAGTGATGGTGCTTGAAATTGATGACACGCGCCGTCGTATTTCATTAGGTATGAAGCAGTGTAAAGGCAACCCATGGGAAGACTTCTCAGCCATTCATAAGAAAGGCGATAAGATTAAAGGCGTGATTAAATCAATTACAGATTTTGGTGTATTTATCGGCTTAGACGGCGAAATAGATGGCCTTGTTCACTTATCAGATATTTCGTGGGATGAGAAAGGTGAAGATGAAATTCATAGCTATAAGAAAGGTATGGAAATCGAAACAGTTATCTTAGCAATTGACCCCGATCGCGAAAGAATATCATTGGGCATAAAACAGCTTGAGCAAGATCCATTCCAAGACTTCTTAGGTAAATACGATAAGAACAGCATTGTTAAAGGAACAATTAAAGAAGTTGATGCTAAAGGTGCTGTAGTCTTATTAGCAGATGGTATCGAAGGGTACTTGAGAGCATCTGAAATACAGCGAGATCGTGTTGATGACGCAAGAAACTTGCTAAATGAAGGCGATAAGGTTGAGGCGAAATTTATTGGTGTTGACCGTAAAGGTAAAGCAATCAATCTATCAATAAAGGCTAAGGATGATGACGAAGAGAAATCAGTGTTAAGTGATTACTCGGCAACAAAGTCAGGTTCACCAACTTTAGGCGATATCTTCAAAAACTCAATGGATGAAAAATAAAAACAAAATAGACAAGGGCCTAGGGTTGCTTTGTCTAACTTTTTTGAGGTTATTTTGTGACAAAATCTGAATTAATTGAACAGTTAGCTGAGCTTCAGGTGCATCTTCTGCAAAAAGATGTTGAATTAGCGGTGAAGTGTATTTTAGAGAATATGAGCGCTGCTCTTGCATCGGGTGATCGCATTGAAATAAGAGGGTTCGGCAGTTTTTCTTTGCACTATCGGCCTGCAAGAATGGGCCGAAATCCTAAAAACGGGGAGCCTGTTTCGTTAACAGGAAAGCATGTTCCGCATTTTAAACCAGGGAAAGAACTTCGAATTAGAGTCGACGAGGCTAAAAATAAACATAAAATTAAGTAAGCAAGAAGCCCCGATTAAAGGGGTTTTTTTGTGTCAAAATAAACACTCATGTATTTAAAATATGAGTGTGAGAGAGTAAGTTATGAAGTATTTATATTTGTTGTTCTTTGTTTTTATTTTGGCCGTGGGCTTTGTGTTATCGCTGTTAAATTCAGCGCCAATTAAGTTGGATTATTACTACGGCGCTGTCGATCTACCGCTTTCTTTTTGTATCGTAGTTGCATTTTTTATTGGTGTTTTGTTTGGGTTTAGCACGGGTGTTTTGAGAAACATTAAATTGCATAATCGGTGTTCAAAGCTAGATAAAGAAGTTAGAAAAGCTAAAAAGGAAGTGTCCAATTTAAGGACGCTGCCTATTAAGAAAACAATTTAATGTTCGAGATTGCGGTATTGTTGCTACCCGTTGCCGCCGCATCAGGGTGGTATTTGGCTTCTAAAAGTCATAAGAAAAAAGCAAATACTGAGGGCCTAGACCACGCTGTTTATTTTAAAGGCTTGAATTTCTTACTAAACGAACAACCAGACAAGGCTATAGATGTTTTTGTTGATTTATTAGAAGTTGATGATGAGACAATTGAAGTACATCTCGCTCTTGGTGGTTTATTTAGGCAGCGTGGTGAAGTAGAAAAAGCGATTAGGTTACATCAAAATTTAATTGCACGTCCAGAGCTAAGTCAGGAATTAAGAGTAGACGTGCTAAATGAACTCGGCATGGATTATATGCGTGCTGGGTTACTGGATCGTGCGGAAAACATTTTTCTTGAACTAGAAAAAAAAGCTTCCCATCGTGCCAATGCTATTCGTCAGTTACTGTCTATATTCCAACAAGAAAAAGAGTGGCGGAAAGCAGTTGAGTATGGAAAGAAGTTAGAGCTATTGATGCATAAGACCTTACCCCCTCTTATGTCACACATGCATTGTGAAATAGCAGATGAGCATAAGAAAAACCATCAGGTCACTCAATCTAGAGGTGCTTATAGTCAAGCTTTGAAAGTGGATTCGAAGTGCATTCGTGCAAATGTTGGGCAGGCGGACCTTTTGATTGAAGCAAAAGATTTTAAAAAGGCCCTCAAGTACTTGCTAGTTATTAAGAAGCAAGACCCGCGTTTCATCTCGGTTTTTGTAGATAAAATTTTAGACTGTTTTGATAAATTAGATCAGCCTAAGGGAAAAATCAGTTTTTTGGCCGCCATGCACGCTGAAGTTGCCTCGGATGTTTTAGCTGAAAAATACGTTAATGAACTCAAAAAACAACGCGGAGAAGTTGCGGCATTTGCGTTCGTTAAAGATAAACTAAAAGCCTCGCCAAGTTTGATGTACCTTGCGCTTTATTCAAATTTATCAGCAGAAAAACAAGCCCATGCTCACGAAAATATTTTGATGGAGGCGTTGGCTAAAATATATGCATTAAAATTTAATTTTCAGTGCCAACACTGTGGGTTCAATGCAAAAGAGCTTAACTGGAATTGCCCCAGTTGTAAGCAGTGGGGAACGGCGTTGCCTGTGCAAGGTAAATCGGTTTTTAGTTCTGCGCCAGAACTTTCTGAGTAACCCATTTTCTATATTGTCAGTCACGTCTTACATCTAAATACATCAAGGCTTACGCCAGCGATAATTTCTTTATTTAATATTAACAGTGCTTGTTATAAGCATGGATTAATTAAAACTTGAATAAGGATATTTATGAAAAATTTAATAATTGCAAAAATTGCTGCTCTATTACTCTGTATGAGCTTCTCTTTTATGGCCTTTGCAGTGAATGTAAATAAGGCAAGTGCAGATGAGATATCGGAAGCGCTGAAAGGCATAGGGCCAGCAAAAGCTGCCGCGATTGTGGTTTATCGTGAAAAGAATGGCCCTTTTAAAAGTCTTAAGGGTTTAATAAATGTAAAAGGTATCGGTGCGGCTACCATCGATAAGAATCGAGATAATATACAGTTAAAGTAAATTAGTGTTTTGCAATAAAAAAGGTCCGAGAAAGGGCCTTTTTTATTGCTGAGTAAACAAAGCTAAAATTGATCTTCATTTAAAGACATCGTGCTATGGCCGCCCGCCATGATTGAGGACAGTAAGCTGCCTGTTTGAGGGAGCAGTTTTTGCATAAAGAATAAGCCTGTTTTAAGTTTTGCATCGTAAAAGTTTTTTGGCATGTTACCGCTGTTATTCAGTGCTTGGCCAGCCATTTTAGCCCACATATAGCCAAGTGCGACGAGGCCGAAAATATTGAGATAATCGCGTGCAGCTGCCCCTGCTTCATCGGGGTTGGCTAACCCTTTTTGTGCGATAACTAAAGTTGCAGTCTGTAGTCTGAAAAAAGATTTTGTGAGTGGTTGTATATACGCTGACATAGACTCATTCTCAGCGTGTGATTCGAGAAAGTTTGATAAAGGGTGGAAGAAATAACGTAAATACCGCCCCATGTGTGTGGGTAGTTTTCGGCCGACTAAGTCCAAGGCTTGAATCCCATTGGTGCCTTCATAAATCTTACAGATTCTAGCGTCCCGCAGATATTGTTCCATACCGTTTTCACGAATATAGCCGTGCCCACCATAAACCTGAATACCTAAACTGGTGACTGTTTCACCAATATCCGTAAGGAATGATTTAAATACCGGTGTGACTAATGAAACTAATTCATCAGCTTCCTGACGTTGTTGTTTGGTTTTAGCGTGGTGTGATACATCTAGCTTAAAAGAGAGCCACGTGCTGAGTGCTCGAGCGCCTTCGGTATAGGCTTTCATACTCATTAACATATGTCTAACGTTGGGGTGGACAATCAACGGGTCAGCCACTTTGTCTGGGTGTTTAATACCCGTAAGGGAGCGGCCTTGTAGGCGCTCCTTGGCGTAATCTACAGCACCTGAATAGGAGGCGTGTGCTTGTGCTAGGCCTTGAATTCCGACGTGTATGCGTGCGCCGTTCATCATGATAAACATCGCTTTCATACCTTTATTCAGCTCACCTATAAGATAACCTTGAGACTCTTTGAATTCTATGGCGCAGGTTGATGAGGCCTTGATGCCCATTTTGTGCTCTATACCGCTGCAAGTGACGTTATTAGGTTCGTCTAATGAATCATCCTTATTGATTTTTATTTTTGGCACAATAAATAAACTGATGCCTTTAATGCCTGCTGGTGCACCGGGTGTTCGTGCGAGCACAAGGTGAAGAATGTTTTCAGTTAAATCGTGCTCGCCAGCGGAGATAAATATTTTGCTGCCGGTTATGTCGTAACTACCATCTGATAACGGTGTGGCAAGGGTTCTTATAAGCGCAAGATCAGTACCGCAATGTGGCTCGGTTAGGCACATGGTACCGCTCCACTTTCCCGAAACCATATTGGGTAAAAACTTCTGTTTTAATCCTTCGGAGGCAAATTTTTCGATAGCGTTATATGCGCCGATAGTGAGCCCCATATAGATGCTGAAAGACATATTGCTTGAAATAATCATTTCATCAACCGCGTTAGCGATGTAGTGGGGTAGGCCCTGTCCACCGTGTTGTTTGTTGCAAGTTAAATTACCCCAGCCCGACTTGGTCATTTCTGTGTAGGCTTCTTTAAAACCATCTGGCGTCGTAACTTTTCCATTATTAAAGCTGCACCCTTGTTCATCACCAGAGCGGTTGAGTGGAAACAATAAAGCCTCTGATATTTTTCCAGCTTCTTCAAATATCACATCGGTAAGATCGGGTGTCATTTCATCAAACATGGGAATGCCACTCAGCTCGGAGGTATCCAAGAATTCATTGTTCAAGTACTTAATATCTTCGACAGGTGCCTTAAAAGTTGCCATGTTTAATTCCTAAGTGGTTTACCCGCTTCCAACATGTGTTGAACGCGATTCAATGTATTGTCTTTTTTGATAAGCGCCATAAAGGCTTTTCTTTCTAAGCTATATAAATCGTCTTCACTTTGAAGTTCAGAAATATCAGTTTCACCACCGCTTAACACCATGGCCAGTTGGTCGGCTATAGTGCCGTCGTATTCAGTGGCTTTTCCAGATTGCACGAAACTGGTAGCGGCTAAATTTAGTGCGGTTCGTGCAGTCGCTCCAGGTAAAGCTAATTGTATTTCTTCTTTTGGACTATACCCATTTACGAGAGATAGGGCCTTATCTTTAGCGTCAAATAATAGGCGTTCTTTGTTCATTGTTATGCTGTCGGCTTCATTAATGAACAAGTAGTTTTGGGCCTCCGCTGCTGAGGTAGAAACAGTTGCTGTGCTGATGATTTCGAAGGCTTTGCTAATAGCAGGCATGGGGCCTTTGGCGCGTTTCGGATTCGCCATCCATCGTGACAACATTTCTTTGCTGCCACCCCAAGCCGGAATTAAGCCCACCCCCACTTCAACAAGGCCGATATAAGATTCAGCGTGCGCTTGTATAGCATCGCAGTGTAATAGGCTTTCGCAGCCCCCACCTAAGGCCATACCAGCGGGTGCGCCCACTACTGGGAAGGGTGCGTGCTTTAATGCTTTATAGGTGTCTTGGCCTGATCTCACCATGGCCTCAATTTGCGGCCAAGCGGCAACGTTTGCAGCGAATAGTGCTAAGCCGATGTTAGCGCCAACGGAGAAATTTTCGCCTTCGTTATACAGAACTAATGTTTTGTAGTTATTGGGGATTATTTTAACGGCCGTATCAATCATGGCAAGGATGTCGGGGTCGATAGCGTTCATTTTGCTATGAAATTCTAAGCATAAGACGCCATCGCCAATATCCCACAAACTGGCCGAGGCATTCTTTTTGATTGGCCTGTTAGCTAATTTGATGTCCGCTAACAATAAGATGCCCTCATCGCGTTGGATAGGCTGGTATATACCCTTAATGTCTAAACGTTGACGTTGGCCATCTTCCACCTTGTAAAAGTGCTTATTTTGGGCTAACAACAATAGAGGCGGCACGCTTTGTTGCTCTGAAACTAATTTGTCTATAAACCAATCGGCGCCGATTTTATCAATCAGTTCGAAGGGGCCATATTTCCAGTTGTAGCCAAGTTTCATGGCTCGATCTATAGCGTCTATATTGTCGCCAATTTCTGGAATCAGTTGGGCTGAGTAACTCAGTGTCTTTGATAAAACAGACCATGCAAATTCACCGCCTTTGTCATCAAAACTGACTAGTTTTTGTAAATCTTTTACGATGTGGGGGGCTAATGACGCTAAGAGTGCTTTTTTACTGGGTGCATATTCGCCGTCACTTAGATTAATTGATTCTTTAATTTTTGCACCCTGGGCCTTATTTATTCGGTAAAACCCTCCTTTCCCTTTGCGACCCGTATAGCCGTCACTAATCATTTTATGCACAAGTTTAGGGATAACGGCTTGTTCTTGAAAGGGGTCGTTCTTAGGTAAAGACTGAGTCATAGAGTTCATGACATGTGGCATGATGTCGATGCCTACTAAATCGAGAAGCCCAAAAACACCGGTTTTAGGGATGCCCATAGGTCTACCGCAAAGTGCGTCGGCCTCTTCAACCGTCAGCCCTAAGCGAAAGGCTTCGAGCATAGCTGTTTGCATCCAAAAGGCGCCAATCCTATTGGCTATAAATCCAGGCGTGTCGTTACATATAACGACACCTTTTCCCAATTGATGGTCGCAAAAGTCACGCAGTGTATCAACCGCGGCTGGCCGCGTCTTTTCCCCGACGACGATTTCCAACAAGCGCATATAGCGGGGTGGGTTGAAGAAATGAGTGATTAAAAAATCGTTTGCAAACTGCTCGCTTAACCCAGCGGTCAAATCTGTAAGTGGAAGCGTTGATGTGTTTGATGAAACAATGCTGCCATGTTTGCGAACAGCATCAATTTTTTTATAGAGCTCTTGCTTTAAGTCTAAGCGCTCAATAATAACTTCGATAATCCAATCAATATGGGCTAGGTCGGCTAAATTATCCTCTAAGTTTCCAGCTGTAATAAGTTTAGCGTTGCGCTTATGCATCAACGCAGCCGGCTTAACTTTTATCAGCTTTTGTATGGCGGTTTCAGCAAGGATGTTTCTGTTGTCAGCGCCATCAGGGATAATATCCAACAACAAAACCTTTTTCCCCGCATTGGCAATTTGCGCAGCAATGCCACTACCCATTACGCCAGCGCCAATGACGACAACTGTCTCAATTTTCATCAAATTAACTCCAATATAGTCGCTATTCCTTGACCACCACCTATGCATTGCGTTGCCAGTGCATATTTTTTATTTTCACGAGCTAAGAGTGATGCGGCCTTACCCGTTATGCGGGCTCCTGTTGCACCAAGAGGGTGGCCTAAAGCGATTCCACCGCCGTCAATGTTAACGCGGTTCATAGAAATATCAAGGTCCTGGATGCAAGCTATGGATTGGCTTGCAAATGCCTCGTTTATCTCAATGATGTCAATATCATCAATCTTTAATGAGGCGCGTTGTAATGCTTTGTTAGTCGCTACAATTGGGCCTAGACCCATGGTTTCGGGTGCGCAGCCAGCGACCGCTATACTTTTTATACGCGCAAGTGGCGTTAAGCCCAATTGCTTTGCGTAGTCTTCGCTACAGATTAGCGTAGCTGATGCGCCATCGGTAAGCGGCGACGCGCTCGCGGCTGTCACTGTGCCATCTGCTAAGAAAGCAGGCTTTAGTTCTGCTAGGTCATTAAGGGTTGTGTTAGGCCGCATGCAACCATCCTTATCAACAAGGCCGCTACTTGTTTTAATTGGAATGATTTCATCACTGAATTTTCCTTGTTGTTGAGCATCAGTTGCCTTTTGTTGGCTCAGTAGCGAAAATTCATCTTGTTGTTCTCGTGTTAGAGCGTATTGCTTGGCTACATTTTCCGCGGTCTCACCCATGCTCATATATGCAGCGGGGAGGGCTTTGTACAACTCAGGGTTTGGCATTGGGTTGTAGCCACCCATTGGAATGCGACTCATCGATTCAACCCCAGCACAAATAAAAGCATTGCCTGCATTCATTTGTATGGCGCCTGCAGCCATATGAATAGCTTGCATTGAGGAGCCACAGAAGCGATTAACTGTTACGCCCGCGACGGATTGAGGAAGTCCAGCCATTAAGCTTGATAACCTAGCGATATTAAAACCTTGCTCACCCTCGGGGAATGCGCAGCCCATTATCAGGTCTTCCAGTGTGGTGGGGTCGATGTTAAATTTTTCTACCAACCCTGCGATAACTTGTGCGGCCAAGTCATCAGGCCTTACTCTAGCTAGTTGGCCTTTATATGCAAAGGTTTGTGGGGATCTAGCGTATGCGGCTATAACGACATTGTTCATGAGTTACTCCATCGAATTTTAGGTTTATTTTTAAGGGTTTGCGCGGCAGCGGACTGGATTGCCTTTAATTCTTCTAAGGTGGTTTCAATATCGTTTTTTTGTTCTCTTAGTTGTTCAATACGCCCCGTCACTTTATTAAGCAATAAGTGAACTTGTTGGGATTGGTCGGCGTCATGATCATATAAATCTAAAAATTCTTTTATCTCATCGAGCGAAAAACCAATGCGTTTGCCACGCAATATCAACTTCATACGTGCATTGTCTTTGTAGTTATAAATGCGTCTATTACCAATGCGAGCAGGGCTGATTAGCTGTTTCGTTTCGTAAAAGCGCAACGTACGAGATGAAACGCCTAATGTGTGCGCCAATTCAGTTGCCGTATATAAGTGAGTGTGATTCATTTTCTTAATATGTTTAACGTAATATGCTATTAATTTACGTTAACGTCAACTTAAATTAGAAGTAAACTAAAAAAACATAATTTAGTAGCGCTAAAGAGACCTTAGTTCGCGTCTTAAAACCTTGCCAACATTTGTTTTAGGAAGTTCTTGAATAAAGACGATTTTGTCGGGCGTTTTATAGCCGGTGAGGTTCTCTTTGCAAAAGCTCAGTAACTCAGCTTCGGTTAGGGAGTCATCTTTCCGTACCACAAAGGCTTTGACAGCTTCTCCACGCTTCTCATCAGGCACACCAATGACGCCGCACTCTAATACGCCTTCGTGCTCGACAATGACGTTTTCGATCTCATTTGGATACACGTTAAAGCCGGAGACCAAAATCATGTCTTTTATGCGGTCGACGATATAGAAGAATCCGTTATCGTCTATTTTGGCAATATCACCCGTTTTCAACCAGCCGTCTGCAGTGAACACGTTGGCGGACTCTTCGGGTAAATTCCAATAACCTTGCATTACTTGGGGGCCCTTAATGCATAATTCACCTGGTTCTCTATTACTAACTTCATTGCCTTCATCATTAATGAGTTTGCAGTAAGTCGATGGGATGGGTAATCCAATACTACCGTTGTATTCTTTTAAATTTAAGGGGTTAATACATACAGCTGGAGACGTCTCAGTTAGTCCAAATGCCTCTGAAAGTGTGCAGCCGGTAATTTGTTTCCATTGCGCTGCGACAGCCGGTTGCACAGACATACCGCCGCCTAGAGTAATTTTCAGATTTGAAAAATCAATGTCATTAAATCCATCTGTATTAATCAGGGCATTAAATAAGGTGTTAACGCCCGTCATTGCCGTAAATGGAATACTGCTTAACTCTTTAACGAAGCCTTCGAAGTCGCGTGGGTTGGTAATTAAAATGTTTTTAGCACCCGCTTCCATAAATACAAGGCAATTGGCCGTTAGGGAAAAGATGTGATACAGAGGTAACGCAGTAATTACAATTTCTTTGCCTTGTACCACATCGTTTTTAATCCACTCAGCTGACTGCAACATATTGGCAACCATGTTCTTATGCGTGAGCATGGCGCCTTTTGCCACTCCAGTGGTTCCACCAGTGTATTGCAAAAAAGCAATGTCATCGTGGTTTAGTGACGTTGAAGACAAATTGAATTTTGAGCCTTCAGATAAAACCGTTTTAAAGTTAACTGCATTAGGTAGTGAAAATTCGGGCACCATTTTTTTAACGTACTTAACCACCAAATTGATAAGCATAGACTTTGGGAAATCAAGCATATCGCCCATTTTGGTCACGATGATATGTTCAACATCCGTATCTCCAACAACTTCTTCAACGGTGCTTGCAAAATTCTCAATGACAATAATTGCCCTAGCGCGAGAGTCTTTTAGTTGATGGCGAAGCTCGCGCGCAGTATACAAAGGGTTCGTGTTGACAACCGTTAAGCCAGCTCTTAGTACGCCAAATATAGACACAGGGTTTTGCAATAAATTTGGTATCATAATCGCAACGCGATCGCCTTTTTTAAGCCCGAGCGTGTTTTGTAGATAAGCGGCTACTGAGGTAGTGGCTTGAGCAAATTCGGAATAACTGAGGGTTTTACCGAAATTGCTAAAAGAGGGGTTGTCCGAGAACTCAGCAACACTTTTCTCGAAAATTTCAACAACAGAAGAATATTTGTTAACGTCGATATCGGCACTAACGCCCTCTGGGTAGCTATTTAACCAAGGTCTGTCCATGTTGCTCTCCTTTGTTTATCCGATGAGTAATCTTACATAAAATGTGTCATCAAGTGGTTTGATTTTCAGAAAATTGCCGATGGTGTTTTTTTAATTTTATTAAGAGACCTCAGCACAACCAACAACTTTATCCATATTCATTAGGCTTCCCCTATTTTTTCGTCAATTACACTGAGACCTCAGCACAACCAACAACTTTATTCATATTCATTAGGCTTCCCCTATTTTTTCGTCAATTACACTGTCCTTTAGGTCATTTAATACATTAAATCAATTTTATTCCTGTTTTTCAGTGGTTTTCCCCGATTTTTGACACATTTACCCCGCATAACTTGGCTCTGGTATGCCGTAGAGCGTTAAAAACTTGGCTCCTTTGCGAATGTTCGCAGCCATGGCAGCTAAACCATAAACGGTTGCATTTTTGG